>JAGCNO010000081.1 GCA_017645905.1 Prevotella sp.
TGCTGATAAGCATAGGCAGGCTGCTGATATGCTTGGCCTGGCTGTCGATAACCTTGCTGTTGAGGTGCTCCCTCAATAGCTTGACCACACTTTGGACAGAACTTTGTTCCGTCGTTTACTTGATTTCCGCAATTTTTACAAAAAGCCATGGTAATGAGTTTTTATGTTTAACATTATTGATAAGAAGCAAATGCAAATCCCACTTGCTTATTTCCTTCTCACGTCTATAACCGTCAGATGGTAGCCCATAATTTCGCCCATATCAGTGATTTTGCCTTTCACCACAATCACATCGCCTTTTTCCATATTTATGAGCTTGTCAGTGATTTTTTCTCTCTTATTCTTAGGTATTTTGCAATGAATATCGAGAATGCCAAAAGAATTGTCGTCAAGTGAGAAGTATTCACCTTCACTGTCCATACTGCCCAAAGTTCCAGTAACTTCCATATACTTGCCGCCATACTTCTTTTGTGCTCTCATCTCATTCTGTCTTAAATCAGACAGCATGGTCTCTACAGTCGCTTGCATAAACTCCGTGGGAGTTTCTTCCTCTATAACACTTTCGCTCTCGGTATCATCAGATGCTGCAAAGCCAATGGCAAACAAAGCCATTACAAACATTGAATAAAAACACTTTTGCATAATAATGGTATAAAAATGTTTGATAATGATATTGTAGATTGTTGAACTTACAAAGGAGTTCCTTCTATTGTTGCAATGCTCGCATTGCCTTGTTCATACCTCTTATATAGTTGTCCACGTAAATCTTCTTAAGTTTCTCTTCCGTGGCATTTGATGGGGCTTGATACTCTTCGTCATATTGATTACCTACTATTTCTCTAATAGCGTCACCTGGCTTGTTTTCCATTGCATTCATATAATTTACCGCATTTATCATACCTGATAATCCATCAAGACTACCTCCAACCATTCCCATAATTGTTCCTGCTTCATATCCAGCATCTGCTATTTCCTTTTCTCTTGGAGATAGTTCGGATGTCGTCAACTCGTTATCATTAGGTGTTTCCTCTTCCTCTACTTCTGTTGTGAGACTGTCAGTTGCCTTTTCCTTAGCATTTTCTTCCTCAATTGAGGCGGTAAAACCAACAGAAAAGCAGGCCATAATAAAAATTGTCAATAAAGAATTCTTCATAGTTCCTTGGATTTATAGTTATCAAAACAAAATACTATTTTTTTATAATCTATCATCAAGAACAATAGTGGTGAAATAAGGTAGCAGGCGAGATCTGCCATATCGAACGTTCCGCGGACAATTCCGAAGTACTGCAACAGTTCACTGCCAATGGAAATTATTGGAACGACTGAAATAACAAGATATTTCTTCCATGTGTTGTCCTCATGCCAGATGGCATCCATAATACAGAGATATGCGGCACAATAAAGGCCATCGGGCAAACTATACTTGACGAAATTGGGAAGCGACCAATGCAGAACTGCTAAACGAAGTATGTCAATATAGCCAGATAAACCCAGGGACTTGCACCACACATATATATATAATGTCTTGCTTCTGAACAGAAGATAAATTCCACAGCCAATTGCCAGGAGCACAAAGCCAAGACAAATCTTTGCCGTGCTACTTTTCATGACTATTTTACTATTACCACTCTTCATAGACTGTATAACAATAAGAAGGTGCGAGCCTCTCGTTATCCTACCGAAGGCTCTGGTAAAACCTGTACAAAGATAAAAGAAACAGCTCACACCCTTGGAGGATACATAGGATGTGAGCCGATATTAGCTACACAAGAAATATTCCTGCCAAGGAGGAACGTGTTCACTATCACCTGTTGTACGTTGAAGTTTACCAGACTTTTCGGTACAGATGAAAGCTATACGCTTCCTACAATGTCTGCCGCCCATAATTGAACGGCACTGCAAATATAGGAGTTTTTGAGCAAACTACGTTCAATGTGAGCTGTTTTTTCACATTTTTTTACCTTAATGTCTGTATTTGAACAGAGCCGCCGGTTGAGGTGAACGTCATTTTCGGGCCGTTGTAATTCTTGGGATAGGCCACGCAGATGTCGCCTGTGCCTTCCCAAATTTCTACGCCCCCTTCAAGTCCCTTCTGCTCTAATGAGCCGTTATACCAAATCATTACGCTTCCATGTGAGAGACAAGATGAAGGCTGACTACCCTTGAATTTTGCCGTACCATAGGTCCAATCTGCCATTGCTGTCATCAGCATACCGCAGAACACAAACAGAATCATTAATCTTTTCATACTTGCAATAGTTTTTAAAAGTTAAACAATAAAAAGCGGGGGCAAAGATAGAAAAGAAAAATGGGAAATGGAAAAAACAGTGCGACCATTTCTTCCATTTCAGTTTTTTTAGGAAGAAGTCGGGCTTGCTACGGTAATTTATTACCGTTGATGAACTCCTTGTGATCAAGCTTCTTGAGGAAGTTTCTGGTGTAGGAGCTGACGGGGTTCATGGAACTGTGGTATAACGGAGCAAACCATGTATCGGCCTCTATCTTGTCGAGGGCCTGACGGCGGATTCGGCGGTATTCATTAAGATATAGCACGTGGGAGGGATAGCGTCTGTAGTTCGTCGTGTCGTCGAGGAAAGCATTGGCTTCGCGGAAATAGGCATCGAGCTTCATCTTGTACCGTTCAAACTCATTGCCGGTGGAAATGTGGAGGCGCGGGTCATTGAGAAAGGCTTTTTCCTCTGCAGACAGTCCTGACTTGACAGGCTGGAGCATTGTGGTGTTGCTCGGATAGGAGTCAGACTTCGGAGGTGCAGGAGATGACACGGGATGGGAATCGAGTATTGGAGGAGCTGGGACTGACACGGAAGAGGTATCGAGGGCATGATTGACCATGTCAGGCTCGGAAGGTGTAACGTCAGCGTCAGGCTCGGAAGGTGTATCGTCAGAACTCGGCTCGGAAGGTGTAACGTCAGTGTCAGGCTCGGAAGGAATATCGTCAGTGCCCGGCTCGGAAGGGGAATCGGTGGTGGAATTGATGGGATTCGACAAAGAGAGCGTATCGGACAATGGTGTTTCACGTACAGGAGCTGAATGGGGATTCCAGATGAATAGCAATAGGGTAACGATGATTGCGAGTGTCAGCAAGCCCCATATTACCCACCGGCTGACATGTGGGCGGGAGAGGGTCCGTTGTAATTCCTCCACCGTCTGGTAGCGACGGTCGGGTTCAGGCTGAGTGCAGCGAGCTATTACCTTATTATATATATGGTGGCAGGGCAGTATCTGCATGATGCGACCGATGGCGTATATGTCTGTACGAACATCGGCATCCTCGCCAGACAGCTGTTCGGGAGCAGCAAAGCTATCAGTGTGGCCTTGTGTGTCGGCGAAGGTGTCTGTATAGCAATAGCCGAGGTCGATGAGCTTAATGTCGTCGTTGATGCGGGTAAGTAGGATGTTGTCAGGTTTAAGGTCGAGATGGAGCACCTGATGGCTGTGCAGATAGGCAACGACATCCAATAGCTGACGGACGAACTTGTCGGCGTTCTCCCTGTCCTTGAAATAGGCTGGATAATGGGCGAGCCGCTGTGTGAGCGTCTCGCCGTCGACGTATTCCATCAGTATGCTATTGTCAGAAAACGATATATAGCGTACGAGGTTGGGATGTTCCAGCCTGTAGCCTGTCTCGAACTCCTTGCGGAAAGTCTCCTGGTAGCGGATGTCGTTGGCAAACTCTGCCTTCAACCGTTTCAGGAAATGCAACTTTCCATAGAGTTTGATACGATAGGTGTCGCAGGTGGCCCCCTGCGTATTTATAAGTTCCAAGGATTCAAAATGCTGTTGACTATCTGTGAATTGCGATGACTCCACTTATTATATTACATTTAAGATTGAACATTGAAGATTGTTTTCAAAGCAGTCTTATGGAGGAAAGTCCTGAGACTCGGCCTGCCGTGAACTGGCCCAACGGTTCACCTTTGCGCCAGACATTGACAACCAGAAGTGGATGATGAAGCACGAAGTTAAGAATCTCCACTTCATCGTCTTCCTGCAACTTACTGTTCTCGCTTGTAGTCACACAATAGCGGCAATCACCAAGGTATTGCAACACTAAACGACGGTCAGGCAGATAGGTTATCTCCACACTGGCTCCCGGCTGCAAGTCGGCTGAGCGCACTTCACCGTCATGAGTGTCAAAATCAGAATTACCGTTATCTTCTATTTCAGCCAATTCGCCCCAATGGGCATAACCCAGATAGCGGGCAACAGCATCAAGTGTACTGGCATGGGGAACCCGCTCGTCTTGAGCAAGCCCGATGAGCCGTTTCAAGGTGGTTGCCCCAATCCTCACACCCGTTCTGCTCTCAATATCGAGTGACAAGAATTCGCAATCAGACGGCAGTCGCAAGTCATTTCCTGATTTGCTCTTAAGCAACTGTATAACATGAAAAGGTAATATCATAAGTTTTTCATATCAGGGGATTCTAAATGCAAAATTACACACTTTTTCCCGAAATCATGCATTATGGTAGCACTTTTTGATAGTTTTAACAAGGAAGGGACATTTATCCCGAAATGGCCGTTAGAGTGCGGCCTTCGGCCTAAATGATAAATGATAAATGATGAATGAGTAATGAAAAATGAATAAGCCGTTCTTTCCATGAGAAAAAGCCGTTCTTTCAAATCGAATAAGCCGTTCTTTCGAATCGAATAAGCCGTTCTTTCTCCATAGCCTTACGCAAGCGTCCCTTCGGGCCGCCTTGTTGTTGTTTGGTGAGGATGAGGATTATCCCCTCAAGAATCTGATAAACTCATCAATGTCTATGACATCTATAATGGGGAAAGATGTTCTTTTGAGGACATCATAATGATGGTCTTCAGTCACGATGTAGCGGGCATTGGCTTTGAAGGCGCAATCAACAAACTTATCATCGTCTGGATCTGTCGTGATTAGGCGAAGGTGGTAGTACACTTGAACCATCTTAGTGTTGGGCAAGTCAAGAATAGCAGTAATGACATTATTTGCAATCTTCCATCCCATTTTTTCCGTTAGTATCTCTTCGTACTCCGCCAGTATTTCCGTGGTGACACAAAGCGTATATTTCCCATCGACGAAATCTCGCCAGACTGGATAGTAAGGGCTGCGACGCGAAAGCGACATCAGAAGACAGTTGGTGTCAAGGACAATATTCATTACTGCTTATATGGTGTGCGCATGTGTTCTGTCCTCCACCCTTCTACAACATCATTATTCAGCACGCCTTCGTCCCAAAGACGGTCGATGGCATCCTCTGCACGTGTGGCAAAATATTGGCCAAGCATACGGCGAATGTCTTGCATTTCCACCTCGGAGGAAACTCTGGAAACCAATTCCAACATCTCAATTTGGAATGGGCTAAATGGCTTCGATGGTACAGTTGCAGCTTCCATAATCAATTCTCTTTTGTACACTACTTTTTTCTACCGTCCTACTTTTGGCTGCAAAGTTAGACAAAAAAATCCGAAAGCACAAAACTTTCTGCTGAAATTCTTATGGACATTATAACTTTTTTCGTACCTTTGCGCAATAATTCCGAAACGCACGACTATGAAGAAACTTACTATTACCTTAGTGGCGCTGGTGGGCCTGACGATGGGCACCAGTGCACAGAAGACAGAGGCAACGCCCGGAAGCGCTGCCATCAGTACTGAAGTGAAAGAGTTCAACCTGGCAGGTCCGTTCGCCGTGACTGCGCCGATGGCCTTCGATACGGTCGACGTGAAGGGCAAGGCCTTCGACCCGCAGTCGCTGCTTACGGCGGTGAAGCACAACGTGAAGGCAACGACGACCTGCATGGCCGGACCACTGCCATCGCTGAAGGACAGCAAGTCGGTGGGTGTGCTGTCGTTTTACGTGAACAACACGTCGTTCCTGAACGCAAAGCTCAACGTGAAAGGTCCGAAGAATCACAAGCTCTTCGTAGACGGCGCTGAGGCCGGACCTGACCTGAAGCTGGCCCCTGAACACCATACCATCGCCATCAAATACCTGGCAGAGCCAAGCGACTCGGACAGTATCAGGGTGACGATAGAGGAGTTAGGAGTTAAGAGTGAGGAGTTGGGAGTTAACTCTCAACTCTCAACTCCTCACTCCTCACTCATAACTCTTAACTCAAAACACCCCTACATGGCCCACGACCTCTTCGACGGGAAGCGTGTGCGGGGTGTGAACCTCTCGCCCGACGGCAAATACCTGGTGGTCAGCTATCAGACTACCGAGCGTGACGGCAACAGTCGCTGGGACTATGAGCTGATGACTTTCAGCCGTAAGCCCAAAACTGATTATAGTGCATGGCAGTTGGTGCGCCGACTGTCACATTCGGTGCGATGGATGCCCACTTCCACGGCATGGCTCGAGGAGGAGAAGGAGCAGGGCATTCGAACCCTCTACAAGGTGGACCCTGCTACGGGCAACCGCACACGCTGGGCCAGCGGCATGCCCGACGGCAGCTATACCGTCAGCCCCACGGAGGACTATATTATAATTAATGTGGAGGACGAAGGGCCGAAGGAAGACCCCGATGTCTTCGAGGTGCTGGAGATGGACGACCGTCAGCCCAACTGGCGCAAGCGAACCTACCTCGTTCGCCACGACGTAAGAACGGGCGTGAACCAGCGCATCACCTTCAGCCCGCGCAACCAGTGGCTCATGGACATCTCGGCAGACGGCAAGAAGCTGCTCGTCGGCACCAGCTACTCACGCTTGGAGAAACGCCCCACGGAGGTGTCCGACTACTACATCATGGACGCTCAGACGCTCAAGACCGACACCGTGCTGCGCTGTGAGGGTTTCCTCGGCGGCGCAGGGTTCTCGCCCGACGGCAGTCAGCTGCTCATCAAGGGCACGCCCGAAGCCTTCAACCGCATCGGCTGCCAACTGCCTGACGACGTGACGCCGAGCATGACCGAGAACGAACTGTTCCTCTACGACCTTGATGGAGGGGATTTGCAATCCCAGACTAAGAACGTCACCCCGCTGACCAAGGATTTCGACCCCAACGTGGATCGTTACGACTGGTCGCATGCCGACGGCAATATCTATTTCTCGGCCGAAGACCGCGACTACGTGCGAATCTACCAGCTGAATCCCAAGACGGGCAAGATTATCCAGCTGCCCATTGAAGGCGACTACGCCTACCGTTGGGACATGGCTGCCCATGCCCCTGTCCTGGCCTATCTTACTTATAAGACGTTGGAACCGGCCTCGGCCTACGTGGCAACTCTCAACTCTCAACTCTTAACTCTCAACTCTCAAATTCTTTTTGACGGCATGACCGCCCTCGGCGATGCTGAGGTAGGCACCTGTCAGGACTGGAACTACACCAACTCGAAGGGCGACACCGTCTATGGCCGTCTCTACCTGCCAAAGGACTTCGATCCTGCGAAGAAATACCCCATGATTGTCTACTACTACGGTGGTTGCTCGCCCGTGAGCCGTTACTTCGAGTCGCCTTACGCCCCGCAATACTGGAACTCTCTCGGCTATGTGGCCTATATCCCGCAGCCCAGCGGAGCCACCGGCTTCGGCCAGGAATGGGCCTCGCGCCACGTGAACACCGCCGGGCAGGGTCCTGCCGAGGACATCATTGAGGGCGTAAAGAAGCTGTGCGACGAGAAAACGTTCATCAACCGTGAGAAGATTGGCTGCATGGGTGCCTCCTACGGCGGCTTCATGACGCAGTACCTGCAGACCCAGACCGACATCTTCGCCTGTGCCGTCAGCCATGCCGGCATCGCCAACCACACCAGCTACTGGGGCGAAGGCTACTGGGGCTACAACTACAGCGAGGTCTCGATGGCCAACAGTTATCCCTGGAGCCACCGCAAGCTCTACGTCGACCAGAGTCCGCTCTTCAATGCCGACAAGATTCACACGCCCCTGCTCCTGCTCCACGGCAATGCCGACACCAACGTGCCGCTCATCGAGAGCCTTCAGATGTTCACCGCCTTGAAGCTCCTGGGCCGCGAGGTGGCACTCGTAGAGGTGCAGGGCGAGAACCATCACATCCTCGACTACAAGAAGCGCGAGAAGTGGCTGGCCACCCAGATGGCCTGGTTCCAGCGCTGGCTAAAGGACGACCCGTCGTGGTGGAACGCCCTCTACCCGAAGAAGAACCTGTGATTAATGGGCAAAAATGATGGCACGGGGCG
Source organism: Prevotella sp. (assembly GCA_017645905.1). Classification (GTDB taxonomy): domain Bacteria; phylum Bacteroidota; class Bacteroidia; order Bacteroidales; family Bacteroidaceae; genus Prevotella. Next base: position 8,152 of record JAGCNO010000081.1, read on the forward strand.
CAGTCGCTGCGGCCCGTGCCATTCCCCAGGGTAATAACTAAGATCCCAAATGAAAAACAGTTTCTTAGAACTGTAAGTTTTTTCTATTTCTTAAGCTTCTTTGCCCCGAGCATCAGGAGGTCATAGATGTAGCTGTTTTGGTCGAAATGGTGGTCGGCCACATCCTCCAATCGGCGGGCAGAGACCTCTCGCTCATCGGCATCGAGTTGGTCGGCGTTCTTGCAGAGGTCAAGGATGATGCTGGCGGCCACGACCATGTCCTCGGCAGAATTTTTGTGTGACTTGTTCATCATCTTCTCCGTCAGGAGTCCGAAGAAGCGGTGCCAGTCACTGTTACTCAGGTGCTTGATTTTCTTCATGGCCTCGTTCATCCATTCGTCCATGTTGCCCTCGAAGGGGATGTCCTGGGGAGCAACGTTACTGTTGAGTCCATTGCCCTTCGTCCACTCTTTTTCTAACGATTGGACGAAGAGAGAATCGGGCAGGCCACGCAGTTTCTCCAGACTCTCTGTCAAGTTGGGCAACTGGGATGGCCACGTCACGCTGCCATAGTACTGGACAGGCTGGTTGTTATTTGGCTTGCGGCCATAGACGTAGACGAGCTGCGCCTTGATGACGTCTGGATTGTCCGTTTTGCACCACTCGACGGCGTAGCAGGTACGATAGTCAGGATGCTGTTTGTCGTCATAGTTGGCGATGATGTAGCAGCTGTTTCCCATGCCGCCGATGAGCACTGGCTCGGCGCCCTCCCTCCAGACGCTCCACTGCCGGCGCTGGCCGAGCATCTTGGAGGCTATGGGGTCGAAGTCCGGTCGCTCTCCGGCGGTCTCAATCTCAGTCATCGTGGCGTTCTTGCTCTCGCTCTCGAAGGCTTTGTTCAGTTTGTCGATGACGGCACCGTAGTAGTCCTTCTTCACCGTGATGGTGACGACGCTGCTCTCACAAGTGATGCCGAGTGTGTCCACGCGTCTTGACGTGTTCTGCATCCCGGTCTTGGTGACTCCGGCGTATTTCTCGACGTCGGCGAACGCTTCCTTGATTTTCTTCTGTGCCAAGGCTTCCGTCGAGAGTGCCAGCAGGGCTGCGGCTGCGATGATAATGCTTTTTGCTTTCATTGTCGTTTGAGTTTTAAAAGGGTTCATATTTCGATGATGTTTCTCTTTTCTATCACTTCGTAGTCGCCCGCCTCGTTACTGACAAGGATAGCGTTGGCAGGTTGTGGTGTAGCGCGGAAGGTGGCCTCGATGATGTCGTTACGTACCTCCTGCTCCTCTCGCCGTATGGTTGCCTCACAGTCGGCCAGTATCTGCACGGCACGCTGCACGTTCTCCTCGCTCTGCCAGATGCCGCTGCCGAGGGTGTCGGGAAGGGAAGCCTGGGGCGTTGGGCGTTTGGGCGTTAGGGGAGTTGAGCGTTTGGGGGAGAGGGACTTGATGGGGGGCATAGGGACAGGAACCTGACCCAGTACTGGATCAGCGTTCATGTCCCCTGACCCCTCCTGTAGGGAATTTTGCTTGTTTAATTCCGTATTCAATTCCTCCTCTCCGGGTGTGACCTGTGCGTACTCCTGGTTATTGGGCATCTCTTCCTTATACAGCATCGTTATGCCTACGCCTGCCAATAGTATCAGACAGGCCGCAGCAGCTGCCCACCACCAACGTACAACTCGAGGTCTGGGCGAGTCTATCTTCCGCATCACCTGCTCGGTGAAGTCGGGCGGCAACTGCGGCAGTGAAGCCTCGAACGAAGCCTTCAGTTTATCGTTTCTCTCCTGTTTCATGTTCCCTTGCAATGATGTATTGACAGAGTTTCTTCCTGATGCGATACAGACGGGTGGCCAGCGTGCCGGCGTCTGTATCGGTAACGAGGGCGATGTCGGCGAGCGACTGCTGCTCGAAGTAGAACTGCTGCACGAGCAGACGCTCCGTGGGCGGCAAATGATGGATGGCCTGAGTGAGCAGCTGTATGCGACGGTCGTCGTCAGTCTCCATCACAAGTTCAGCCTCTTCGTCGGGTATAGCCTGGAGTGTCTGCTCATCTGTTTCAAGCCATACGACGGGGTTGCGGCGCAGATGGTCGAGACAAAGCCGGTAGGCTATGCAGCGAAGCCAGGTGTAGAACAGGCTGCGCCCCGGGTCGTACTGCCCCAGCTGGCTGTAAGCCTTGACGAAACAGTCCTGTGACAGTTCCTCGGCATCCTCACGGCGTGCCACCATCGTGGCAACGAAGGCGAAGAGCCGCGTCCCATAACGGTCGACCAGCAAGGCATAGTCCGCCCTGTGCCCGTAGCATAGCACCCTGTCAATGATTTCCTGGTCTGTCTCGTCGCTTTGTCTCATCACTTACATATACGGCATAATCCGGCAGACATTACACGGCTTAACTTTTTTTACGGATTTTGCTACGGCCCTGAAGGGAAAAAGCCGTTCTTTCCATTCGAATAAGCCGTTCTTTCGATGGGAAAAAGCCGTTCATTCCATTCGAATAAGCCGTTTTTTCGATAGGAAAAAGCCGTTCTTTCTCCGAGAGGCGTAGTCTGAGGACTACAAAGCCCCGGCTCGCATTTTGCAAGTCGGGGCTTTGTAGCGTGTAGCGGGTCTGGTGGCTGTCCCCCCAAAACTGCTCTCAAGCCTTATGTTAGTGCACGATTGCCCTTCCTACGATTTTGTCGACGTAGGCATCGATGGTGGCGACGGCTACGATGTTGACGACATCGCGAACGGAGGCTCCAAAGTCGACAAAGTGAATGGCTTTGTTGAGTCCCATCTGAATGGGGCCGATGATTTCCGCATCGGCACCGAGCACCTGGAGCATCTTGTAGGACGAGCGTGCCGAGGTGAGATTGGGGAAGACGAGGGTGTTCACGTCCTTGCCGAAAAGGCGGGAGAAGGGATACTGCTGGTCGCGCAATTCGCGGTCGAGGGCAAAGCCTATCTGCATCTCGCCGTCGATGGCCATGTCGGGATAGAGGCGGTGCATCTCTTCGACGGCACGACGCACTTTCTGCGCCCCGTCGCTCTGCGAGGAGCCGAAGTTGGAGTGGGAAATCATGGAGATGACAGGCTTCTCGTTGAAGAAGCGCACGGCGGTGCTGGCGAGCTTGGCAATGTCGACGAGGGTGTCGGTGTCGGGGTTCTCGTTGACCAGCGTGTCGGCGATGTAGATGGTGCCGCGTGGCGAGTTAATGATGTGCATGGCGCCGAAGTGCTTGAACTCCGGACGTATGCCGATGACCTCCTTAACCACCTTGACGGTGTTGGAATATTTCGTGTAGAGGCCGGTGATATAAGCGTCGGCCTCGCCCGTCTCGACCATCATCATGCCGAAGTAGTTGCGCTCGAACATCTTGTCGTTGGCCTCCTGGAAGGTGTAGCCGTCGCGCTGACGTTTCTCGGCGAGGATGCGGGCATAGCGCTCACGGCGCTCCTGCTCGGAGGGATGGCGCAGGTTGACAATCTCGATGCCCTCCAAGGAGAGGTCGAGTTCCTTTGCCATCTTCATGATGACTTCATCGTTACCCAGCAGGATGGGATAGCAGATGCCCTCGGAGCGTGCCTGTACGGCTGCACGGAGCATGGTGGGGTGGACAGCCTCGGCGAATACCACGCGCTGCGGGTGCTTACGGGCGGTGTCGTAGAGTATCTGTGTGAGCTTCGTCTCCTGACCTAAAAGCAGCGACAGAGATTTCTTGTAGGCATCCCAGTCTGTGATGGTCTTACGGGCCACGCCGCTGTCGATGGCGGCCTTGGCCACGGCGGCACTCACCTCTGAGATAAGGCGGGGGTCGACGGGTTTCGGGATGAAATAATCGCGGCCGAACTTCAGGTTGTTGACCTTGTAGACATCGTTCACCACGTCGGGCACGGGCTGCTTGGCCAGGTCGGCGATGGCATGGACGGCGGCGAGCTTCATCTCCTCGTTGATGGCCCGGGCATGGACGTCGAGAGCGCCTCGGAAGATGTAGGGGAAGCCTATGACGTTGTTAATCTGGTTAGGATAGTCGGTGCGGCCCGTCGACATAAGCACGTCGGGACGGGCATCCATAGCGTCCTCGTAAGAAATCTCAGGAACAGGGTTGGCCAGGGCGAAGATGACGGGGTTGGGAGCCATCGAGCGCACCATGTCCTTGGTGAGCACGTTGCCCTTGGAAAGGCCTACGAAGACATCGGCACCCTTCACAGCCTCCTCCAAAGTGCTGATGTCGCGGCGCGAGGTGGCAAAGAAACGTTTCTGCTCGTTCAAGTCTTCTCGGGCAGCAGAGATGACACCCTTGGAGTCGAGCATCACGATATTCTCCTTCTGGGCACCGATGGCCATGTAGAGTTTTGTGCAAGAAATGGCAGCAGCACCTGCGCCGTTGACAACAATCTGCACCTGAGTGATGTCCTTGCCGATAACCTCCAGTGCGTTCTTCAGTCCGGCAGCAGAGATAATGGCAGTGCCGTGCTGGTCGTCGTGCATCACGGGGATATCGAGCGTCTTCTTCAGCCTGTCCTCGATGTAGAAGCACTCCGGAGCCTTGATGTCCTCGAGGTTGATGCCGCCAAAGGTGGGAGCAATGCGCTCCACGGCCTCGCAGAACTTCTCCGGGTCTTTCTCGTTGACCTCGATGTCGAACACGTCGATGCCGCCGTAGATCTTGAACAGCAGACCCTTTCCCTCCATGACGGGCTTGCCAGCCTCAGCGCCTATATCGCCAAGTCCAAGCACTGCGGTGCCGTTAGAGATGACGGCCACGAGGTTACCCTTGTCGGTGTACTGATAGGCATCGTCGGGATTCTCCTGAATCTCTAAGCAGGGATAGGCCACGCCAGGAGAGTAGGCCAGACTTAAATCGGTTTGTGTACGGTAAGCCTTCGTGGGCTTCACCTCAATCTTTCCTGGTCTGCCACTCTTATGATATTCGAGTGCGGCCTCTTTCGTAATCTTTACCATAATGGTTATGCTTGTGTTGTGTCTTGTTTCATGTACTCCTTGGCGTACTCCACGTAGTGGGCTGCGTTGTCGGTCTGGCCTGGCCGTGTGGGTTTGAGATACTTTGCCGGCACACCCCCCCAAATCTCATGAGCGCCTACCTTAGTATTCTGGAGCACAAGCGCTCCGGCAGCCACAATAGCACCCTCGCCTATCTCGCAACCGTCGAGCAGCGTGGCGCCCATACCGATAAGTGCACCGTCGTGGATGGTGCAGGCATGAACAGTCACATTGTGACCAATGGTCACGTCAGAACCAATGTGGGTAGGGCCGGTGTCATGCGTGACATGGACGCAGGAGCCGTCTTGTACGTTAGTACGGTCTCCGATAGTAATAGGGGCCACGTCGCCGCGCACCACGGCATTGAACCATACGGAGCAGTTGTCGCCCATGGTGACATCGCCCACGATGGTTGCATTCTCACTAAAATAGCAGTCGCGGCCCCAACGCGGCGACATGCCTTTATAGGATTTGATTAAAGCCATTGTTGCTTAAGGGAAGTGAAAGGGAAGTTACTCTAACCTCTTCAGGGCCAGGATGGTGATATCATCGCTCTGCTCGGCCTCTCCGGCAAAGTCTCGCACACCCTTCAGGAGGCCGTCGATGGTCTGACGGCAACTCTGTCCTGCAAACTGGGAAAGGGTATCCATCATCCGCGTCTCACCATACTCCTCCAATGTAGTGTTCACGGCCTCGGTGACGCCATCGGTGTAGAGCAGCAACGTCTCGCCCTTGCCGAGGGCCATCTCGCCTCCCTTATAGTTCAAGCCGTCGAGGGCACCCACAATAAAATTGGGCTCGACTTTCATCAGCTCCGTGCGTCCGTCGGCGTGCATAATACAAGGGGCATTGTGGCCTCCGTTGCAATAGCGGAGCTGTCCCGTCGTCACATTATAGATGCCGTAGAACACAGTGACAAACATATTGTTGGCCGACTCCATGCACAGCAGCTCGTTGGCCTTGCGTAGGCACTCCTCGGGCAACACGCCCTGTGTACCAATGGCCCGGATGAGCGTTCGGCTGACAGCCATAAAGATGGCTGCCGGGATGCCCTTTCCGCTGACATCGGCCATAACCACACCGATGTGCTCCGCATCAATGCGGAAGAAGTCGTAGAAGTCACCGCCCACATCCTTCGCCGGAATCATCAGCGCGGCGAGGTCCATCACGTCGCTGTTCTCGGGGAACGGCGGGAACACTCGTGGCAGGATGGCCTGCTGAATCTCACCGGCCACGGCCAGGTCGCCCTTGAGGTCTTCTAACTGTGCATGCTCGCGCTGCGTTTGGCGGATGTACTCTATCTGCTTGATAGCCTTCTCAATGGTAATGCTCAGGTCTTCGAGGTCAATGGGCTTGGTGGCAAAATCGAAGGCACCGTTGTTCATCGCCTGGCGGATATTGCCCATGTCGCCGTATGCCGATACCATGATGACGCGCAGGGCAGGATTCCGCATCTCATTGATACGGGCCAGGAGCGTCAGACCGTCCATCTCAGGCATATTGATGTCAGAGAGCACAATCTCAATGTCGGGATGGCGGAGCATCATCGTCAGCGCCTCCAGCCCGTTATGGGCAAAGACAAACTCATATTCGCCCTTGCGAATCTTGCGGCGGAAATATTGGGTGAGCAGCAGCTCGAGATCCATCTCGTCGTCTACGCTCAGAATCTTTACCGGCATAATAGGTGTTGGGTGTTAGGTGTTAGGTGTTGAGTGAAATCGCAAAATGAAATCACTTGTTCTTCTTGTAGTATTCCAGTGCGAGCTTCACGTTCTCGCGAAGAGCATCGCTGCTGAAAGTGGCGCCGGTGCGGCCGTCGACCTGTGCCTTCAGGGCATCTTCTACCTTCATGCCGTCCCAGGCGTTCTGCATCTGTTTCTTCACGGCATTCCAATATTTCGGTGTTTCCTGATTGGGCAGCAGTTCAATCTTCTCTATCTTACCCTTGCGTATGTAGACCTTCAACGGGGTGGGACCGGCATAGCCGTCCACCTTCTTGCCCAGCTCGGTGGTGTTCACCACGTAGGCACCATTCTCCTTGGTCATCACCTTGTCGTCTTTCTTTGTGGCACTCACCAGGGTAATGGCGAGCATGAGTCCCACGGCTGCGATAGTCAGTTTTCTCATTTTTACTATTCTATTTACGGAATCAGACAAGCTAAATTCCCTGTATTTCTTGCCAATTAAGAATTCGTGTGCAAAATTACGAAGAAAAGCAGAAATGGCAAAGCTATTTTCGGAAGTTTAACGAAAATCAATACTGCGGCAGATTGTCCATCAGGTAATAGTCATAATAATAGGTATGTCCGAACTCTGGTTCGAGCGCCTTTCGGATAACGCCCACCTCCATTTTGTTGTATCGTGGAGTTATCTCGACGAAACGCTTGAACTGCTTCTTCACGCTTTCGTCAAAGGGCCACGATTCGATGTCCTTCCGTTCTTCGATCGTGCCGTAGTGTATGGCTGCCTCCTGGATATGTTTGGGCAGCTGCTTTCCTGGGTGCAACTTAGCGAAGCACGAAAGATGGTACCAGAAGCTCTCAGCGTTTCTCGTCCACATCGAAGCCAGCAATGCCTGCTCCACGAAGATGGGGTCTCCACTGTATGAGCTGTTAGACAGTCGCTTCATGATGAATTCCTCGACAAAGCCCTGGTCAGAAGCCAGCTCGCTGTAATAGTGCATCATGTGGGTAAGGTAGCCCATCTCTGGGTCTTCGGGAACATCTTCTTCCTTCAGATTCCCTACCCGCTCGGCCCAGTCATCGAAGTAGAGCGTGTGACTCAACAGGTCTGTGTATTTGTGAGCCAGTTGCCACTCCTTGTTGACGGTAGAACAGCGTGCCAAATACTTCAGGTATTCTGCCCGCCAGCCGAACTCCACGCCCATCTCCATGCACAGGCGGAAGCAGTAGTTCATCAGACCGTACTGGTAGTAGGACATCACTCCCACCGACATCATCATACGCATATCGAAGGGTGCGTTGCTGCGTTTCGAGCCGTTCTTGTAGTGGTACATCTCGTTGCTCTGTCGTCCCAGTCGGGCCAGCGCAATGTTACGCATGACGACGATGGCACGTGTGGGCTCGTCCTTTTGGGCAGCAGCCTCACGTAGTACACCCTCCCAGTCGAGATTCTCTATGCAGCGCTGCATCACCAGCTCGTGCTGGAAGTTCTCGTCACGATACCACGACTTATAAGAATAGGCAGCAGAGGCAAGAATAAGGAGAAGGGGAATGAACGGGGAATGAAGGATCAGTGAAGCCACCTTACCTTCTTTAACTCCTTTAACTCCAATATTTCCCTGCTGGAGGGGATTTGCAATCCCCAACCCGTTCACTTCTCTTTTACTACCAGCAAAAATCACCATTGCCACGAAGAACAGCAGGAGCAACCAGTAAGGAACATAGTACGTATCGTAGCTTTCCTGGATATAGAAGAGCGGCAGCTCGGCGAACCAGATATTCTGCAGGTTGGTCTGATAGAACACATAGCGGTAGCAAATGAGTGGCACAACAATGACGCTCAGCACGCCCACGAGGCTGACGGGCAGTGCCCTACTCCACCGTGGCGCCAAACGCCATATCCAAATAGACATCAGCAGCGTGGCACCCAGGCCATAGATGCCCAGTAGCGGATAGCCGAGAGCACAGGTGAGAAATATGAAAGCCATTCCTATCCACAAACGACCAGACGACCAATTCTCCAAACCACAAACCTTCCTAAACACCCACAGCAGCGCCACTACTGCCGTAGTGCCGATAGTCGTCACAAAGAAATGGCCGCGCAACTTCAGGATATAGATCCAGTAGCCCATGTCGACGATGGTCACCAGGATAAAGAGCACGGGAATGATGCTGACCATCACCCACCAGCCCTTCAGGCGGAAGGTACGCTTCACTAACCACGTTAACAGCAGCCACCACACCGCGAGCAGACACACGCCTAACCAAGCGTGATAGAGGAACTGGGTGAAGAACGTTCCTAACCATGTGAGCAGACCGCCCGGCACCACCAGCTGCTCCTTGAAGAAATGGGATGTAAAGAGGAACAGGTTCAGTTCCTGAGTCTTCCACAGGAAGTCCTTTTCAAGGAACAGAAGCAGGCATGCTATTACAACATTAGCCAATACGGGAATCATCCCCGCTGCAATTCTTGCCAATTTATTCATGTCAGAAAAGCAATAATTCTTAGATTTCCGTGCAAAGGTACGAATAAGTGAGCACAATACAAAACAAATAAATATTTTTTTTAGTTTTATTGTCGAACGGCCGTTATATACCAGGAAAAACGACTGACCCGTTTTATTCTTGTGTGGTCAACGGGAAGACAAAATATCGTTACATTATTCAGTAATAACGGAAAAACCGTACCTTTGACTTGCGTCGAAGGTACGGTTACGCGATGTCCTGCAAGAAAAGACGGCAAATGCTATAGGAATTCACGGCAAATGCTATAGGAATTCACGGCAAATTCAATAGGAATTCACGGCAAATGCTACAGGAAAAGGTAGTCTTTTCTGTAAGAGTCTGCTATCTTAGGGCTGACCGACTACGATTTTCCTTCCCTGACTGATGTATATGCCCTTCTTTAGGGGAGAGTCAGCGCGGAACTTGCGGCCCTGCATGTCGTAGACAAACGTATCGGTTATCGGAGCTATCTTATCAGGTTGCGGCGCGCTAATGCCGACGGTTTCTACAATGTAACGGTGGCGCAGTGCGGAGCGCACGGCTCGCCAAGCTGGCTTCTTGCCCATGCCGGAGTCGAAGAGCAGCGGACTGGAGGCGGAGCGCCAGCTGTCGTTGTCCTTCAGTCCCCAGATGACCATGTAAGGGCAGTTGTCGTTGTCGAGCATGATGTCGGTGATGACGCGGTAGAGGCGTGCCTGCTCCTCAAGGTTAGCGGTCGTGGTGCTGGGGATTCCCATGTCGAGCTCGGTGATGACGCAGGTCATGCCGTCGTCGGCGAAGCGCTTCACGGTGGAGGCAAGCTTCACGGAGTCGACCTCGCCGACGGAGAAGTGGCACTGCAGACCAACACCATCGATGGGTATATGCCTGTTCTTCAGACGCTTGGCAAGGTTGTAGAAGGCCACGGCCTTGGCCTTGCCCTGCAGCTCGACGTCGTAGTCATTGAGGTAGAGCACGGCATTGGGGTCGGCACGGCGGGCAAAGACGAAGGCAGAGTCGATATAGTCGTCGCCAATGGCACGCTGCCAGACAGTCTGGCGCAAGGTGTAGCCGTCGGGGTTGGAGCGGATGATGCTCTGGTCGTCGTCAAGACATTCGTTGACGACGTCCCACTCGGTGACCTTGCCCTTGAAGTGGGTCATCACATTATTAATATGTGAGCGCATGATGTCGAGAGCCTGCTGGCGGGTCCATCCCTTGTCGTTCTTCTTGCCGTCGCTACTGAGCCAAGCGGGCTGCTGCTGGTGCCAGACGAGGCAGTGGCCACGGACGGCCATATTGTTCTTCTGGGCCAGGCTGACGAGGGCGTCGGCACCGCCGTAGCTGAAGCTGCCCTTACTGGGCTGCAGGGCGTCCATCTTCATCTCGTTCTCAGCCACCATCATGTTGAACTGGCGTCCGCCTTCATTGCGGTCGCTCTCCAGCCCTTTATAGGTGGAGAAAGCTGCGCCTATGGACTTGCCGCAGAGCTGGGCATAGTAGCGCAGGGGATGGGTGTCAGCGGTGTCATTGATGCCATCGTCGTAGTAGGCGCCCATGGTCGGATTATCCGGATTGTCCGGATTATCTGGATTGTCCGGATTGTCAGAGTCGTTGAGGGAGACGATGCGGGCCTTGAGGGTGTAGGTCGGGGATTGCAAATCCCCTCCAACAGATTGAAAATCCTCTCCAGCATTATCTTCCTCGACCAGTTCCCAAGTGTACTTCGAGGGCTGCTTCAGGTCGAAGTGCCAGTCGCCGGTCTTGGCCTTGGCAGTGAGGAGGGTGACCTCGTCGCCAACCTCCATGCCATCGAGCTCACCGGCAATGACCAGCTCAACGACGGGCATCTTGTCGCTTGTGGAGAAGTCCTGGGCGATGTTGTTATACTTCACATTGCCGCCCACGTCGAGACGGTCACACTCTGTTGCGGAAAAAACCTTGAAACGCAACGTAGAGGCCGGACGGACAACGAGGTTGGGCTGTCGGGAGGCGGTGACATAGTTGCGCAGGGTGAGCGTTCCGGTGGTCGGGGATTGCAAATCCCCTCCAACTGATTGCAAATCCCCTCCAGCATCAACGGTTGTTTCGAAGCCGCCGGGTTCTATAGTGCCATAATTGTCGACCGTTCCGCCGATGCTTCCTGTTCCGCCAAGGATACCCTCCTCAAAGACGTAGGCGATGGCATCGTTGGCACTGGTGCGTGCACCGAGTGCGCCGCGCAGCTTCTTCTGCTCAGCCTCGGCACGGTCATTGGCAATCTGTACCCGACCGGCAAGGATTCGCAGGGCACCGCTCACGTAGTTATTGTTGCCGGTGATGGTCATGATGCCCGTGCCCTCCTTGACGATGGCCATGGACGTTGCATCGTCATAGTCGGAGGGCTTGATGGTTCCGGCCAGAGTGAAGTCGGTGTTCAGTCCGCCAAGAAGATAATAGGCGGCGCGGCTCTTCTTCATGTAGCCCTGCAGCGTGGAGCCCGGCTCAGTGTTGAGCTCGCCGATACGGAAGCCCGCACCGCTGGTGTTTGCCTCGCAGCAGATGGTGGCGCCGTCGTGGAGCGTCACGTGGTTGTTGGCCATCGAGTTATTCACCTTGCCCGACTTGGCATCGTCGAGGGCGTTCTCGGCCGTCGAGCTCTTGCCGCCGTGGGCCAGCACGACGCCGAAGAAACCAGCCGACGAGGAGTTCTCCCTGAAGGGCCAGATGTGGACATCGCCCCGGTAGTTCGTCCAGGTGGGCCAGGTCTTGCCCTTCTCTGTGCCTAAGTAGCAGCGCTCGCCGCCGGCATAGAGGTTGAGCACGCCGGTACCCGTGATGGTCGACGAGAAATAGCAGTAGCGGGCCATCTTCACGTTGACGGTGTCCTTGGCTGCAATATAGAAACTGGTAGAATAGCTGATATAGTCGCTCGACGTGTTGTTGCCACTGATATCGATGGTGCGTGAATTAGCACTGCCGGCCAGGGTGGTGGCCAGCAGTGCAACTATCAATAACGTTCTCTTCATGTCTTAGCGCTTTGTTACGAGCTTTCCGTTGACGATATAGATGCCGCGTGGCAGACTCTCCCACTGCTCTCTGGTGCCCACCTTCACGCCCTGCAGCGAGTAAACTGAGGTGTTGGGCGTTGCGAGTTGGGTGTTGAGGAACGGGAGGTCGATGCCGTCGGCATTGCCCAGTTTACAGAAGTTGAAGTAGACAGAATTGTCGTACTTGGCAGGCGTAGCATCGTGCAGGTACTTGCCCGTGCCGACATTCTTCACCATAAAGCCCCTTTCACTGACATGCTTGATGACCCACAGAGCACCATTAGCGATTTCATAGCCGTCCTGCCCGTTAAGTCCGTTGATGAAGCAACCGCTTCCCTCGACAGCCGAAGAGTTCAGGTAGCCTGGGTTTTCACCGACAGAATAGGGCGTACCGTCAGGCTGGACGAGGCGCAGCATGTAACGGCTGACGCCTGATACCTTCTCAAGCAGGAAATAATAGCCTGCATTGCTGTTGTCGAAGGCTTTGTCATAGACGTCGTAGCCTAAGTCCTGACCTGTGGAACAGAAGAAAGCCTTGCCATCCTCGGCGTTGATAATGGCAAAAGGCGTGGTGCCGATAGAACTCAGACTGGTGAAATCCTTTTCAATGTCCAAGTCTGACAAAGGCGACAACGGGTCGACAATCTCAATGCCCATCAGCTTTAATGCCTGAATGGCGTAGCGGGCTCCCATGATGCGATAGCCCTGGGCGGTGAAGTGCAGGCCGTCGCCCTTCTGCGGACAGTCGGCCGAGGAGATGACGTAGGAGTTGGAAATGACATTGGGAACCTTGGCAATCACTGAATTATGGCCACCGCAGGAACCGCCCAGTTCCGAACGTACGGTCTCGCCTACAAACAGCGGCGTCTCCTTTGGATTCAGGTTGAGGTCACTTATCAGACGGTCATAGATGGTCTTGACCTTCTGCGGCCAGTCAGACTGCATGTTGTTGCTCTCGCCCTGATGGAGCAGGATGCCCTTGATGACACCCGACTTCTGTGCAATCCTGGCCATGTCAACGAGCCGCTGGTAGGGGTCGTTGTCGTAGGCGGCAAAGTAGTTCTTTAGCCAGTCGGCCTGGTCTATGAGGTAGTTCTGAACCTGTTCGCTGAAGAAGCCTTCGATGGCTGTTCCGCCGATGGCCACGTCGACGACGCCCACCTTGACGTTCTCAGGCAGGTTCTTCACCATCGTTCGTCCGAAGTAGTCGGCCATGCCCAGACCCGTTCCCTGACGGACGATGGGCGGCGTGGCGGTGTACCATTGTCCCATGGTGCGCTTCGGGTTGGAGAAGTCCACGCAGGCCAGCGTCTGGAAGCGCGGGTCGACAGTCTGGTCGACAGACTCCGGAGTGGCGTTGCCCTCCATGTTCGACTGTCCGAAGCAGAGGTAGACGAAGAAGTTGGGGTCAGCGGTCGAGGGCTGTTCTTCCTCACCGCTGGTGTCGCGAGTGAACACCAGCTTGTCAAGGTTGCCGGTGGGGCCGGTGATGGTGATGCGCAGGATGTGCTGACCCTCAGGCAGTGCCTGCGACAGCTTAGTCTTCACCGTAGCGTAGGTGTCCCAGCTGCCGTCTCCCGTCTGCGGGATGCTGATGCGGCAGAGCTGACGGGTCTGATTATTGTCGCGCAGGCTGACGGTGAACGCAGCGCCGGTGGTGCCGGAGGAGACGTATGCCTCACAGTTGTACTCGCCGGCCTCCTTCACGTTGACGGTGTACTCCAGCCACTCGTTGGCAGCGGTGTATCCGATGGCACTGCCACCGTTACCCTTCACGATGTCCACACCCTCGTTGTCGGTGCGGTAGTGGGCGTCGCCCTCGTCCCTGTCGTCAGAGTCGTGGAAGGAGAGTCCCTCGCCGCCCTGGTCGAAGTTCTCGCACTGCAGTGTGCCAGGCAGGTTCACCACGGCGTAGGGTGTACGCAGGCCGTTGACCTTCAGCGTGGCCTTGGCAGGAGCACTCGTCTCGATTCCGTCAGTATCGGTGGCAATGGCTGAGATGACGTAATTGCCCTTCGTCTTAGGAACGAACTTTGCGATGTAAGGAGCCTCGAAGAGCGTGTCGACCAACATGTCGTTGGCAAAGATTCTGACGTAGGAGATGCTGCCCGAATTCAGTCTTGAGGCAGTAGCGGTAACGGTAGCCGTATCGCCAACGTTGACGGTCGTGGGGCTGACCTTCACCGATGTCCTGACTGAAGAATTGGTCTCCAGACGGGAGAAGGTCATCTTACGGAGGTTGAAGCCGCCCTGGTCGATACAGAGGCAGAGCGTGCGACGGCCGGCCTCAAGCGGGGCGCTGAACCTGAGGTGGAAGTTCCTGTAGCTGCCCTCCGTATTGGGGACGGTGACGAAGTCGGTGAGGAACACCATGTTGCCGAAATAGTTGTCGACAAGATGGAACATGCCGCCGTTCTGTGTCGACGACACCTCGACATCGACGGAGTAGAGGCCTGCCTCCTTCACGTCGACGGTATACTCCATCCATCCGCCTGTCCTGGTCGCACCGGTACGGACAGCATTGTTATAGGACACACCGGCGATGCCCTTGTCGTATTCATTGGCCACGATAGTGCCGGGCAGCTCAGCAGGCGTCTCTTTATAGGTGGTGCGGGCCGTTGCCGAACCGTCCACCACCACTCTTGAAAGTCGCTCCCAGGTCGTGCCGTCGGTGGCTGTCACCACGGCCTTAAGCGTCTTGCTGCCCGTCGAGGTGGAAGAAATCTCGAAGATGTAGGGCGCCTCGGTCAGCGTGCCGACGAGGGTAGAGCCCATATACAGCTCAACTTTCTCGATGGTCTTCGTGGCGGCGGTGGCATCGACCCACACGGGCAGCTTGTCGCCCTTGGCCACCTTCATCGAGGCGGGCCTCACGTAGACGGAGAACTCTTTCTTGAAGCCGGGGAAGGGGCTCTTGGCGGTCTTGGCCTTTTCGCTCTTCATATACTCGCGCAGCCAGGTCATGGCCGGACGGTCACTGCCGTTACGGATAATGCCGCTGTTGCCGTCGGTGGTCCAGGTAGCACCGTAGATGTAGCCCCACAGGGTGATGCCGGCGCAATAGTCGGCCTCCCACAGCACGGGGATGAGGTTCTTGTACTGCGTCTCCTGTTTCTTGTCGTCAGACGTGCCAATATCGAACTCAGTGCTGTACATCGGCATCTGCAGCGCGGTGTTGATTTCGTTCATCGCACTCTTGAAATTTGACAGGCTGATGTCCGTCAGGTCATGGCTCTGATGGCCATAGGCATCGATAGGAGCACCGGCGTCGCGAAGTGCCCTCACCAGGTCGATGAACTGCGATTTCTGCCATGTGAACGAGTTATAGTCGTTATAGACCAGGATGGCGTTGGGCCAGCGCTCATGGGCCAGATGGAAAGCCTTGATAATCCAGTCGTAGCCCGTACGGCCCTCGCCGCCAAGAGCGGCACGGTAGGGAGCGGGCTGGTGGCCCTGGATGGCCTCGTTCACAACGTCGATAATCTCCAGGTTGGGGTAGTGTTTCTTCACCCCGTCGAAATACTCCACGAGGGCCTTGTACTGCTCAGCCGTCGACAGGTTGTTCACCCAGCTGGGGTATTGGGCGCCCCAGATGAGCGTGTGATACTTGAACGGGAACTTGTGCTGCTTGGCATAGTTGGCCGACCTGTCGGCACCCGAGAAGTTAAAACTGCCACGGGCTGAGCCCTCGGTGGCGTCCCACTTAGTTTCGTTCTCAGGGGTAATCTGGTTCCACAACTGGTAGAACTTCTCGTTGCCATAGTCCACATTACCTCTGGTGGTGATGTTGCCGAGGAACTTGTCGGGGTTCGACGACAACTGGGCCTGCATGCCCGTAGCGGACAGGAGGCCAAGGATAAGAGTAAAGAAAAGCTTTTTCATTGAATTGTTAATTGAATCATGCAAATTTGCTGCAAAATTACACATATTTTTCTAAACGGCCAAGCCCTGCCGCATGTTTATTTACATAATATTAGTCCGTTTGTCTCATACTTTATCCCACAGGTTTCACAGACCTCCATTCTTTCGCCCTGCGCCCGCTTCTTGTAGGAAATCTCGTTTGTCTAATTCCGCAGGTCTATAATTTCCGTTATTCCGTTTATTTCCGTTTATTCCGTTATAAGCCAGCCGTTCTTTCGATTTGAATAAGCCGTTCTTTCGATTCGAAAAAGCCGTTCTTTCGATTTGAATAAGCCGTTCTTTCGATGGGAATAAGCCGTTCTTTCTCCACAGCGTTCCGAAAGCAGCCTTCATGATGCCGGGCTTTTGTTCCGTTTTTGAAATAAAAGACAACTTCACCGCTTGCTAAGCAAGCGTTCCCTGCAGACCAGGCCACAAGTCACAGTGTTCTATACAAGAAGAAAAACAACAGATTTTTCAAACAAACATTTTGTATTTGCTTAATTTGTGTTAAATAGGGGGGGTGACAAAATTATTGCGTTAAAAAAATTTGGAAATAACACTTGGTTTTTGTAATTTTGCAAGTTGGATTCATGTCGTAAAATACATGGAGGTATTAGTCAAACCAGACAATATAATAACTAACACTATGGTTAAAGTGAACTATATCCGCGCAATCGTCTTGATGCTGTTCGCAAACCTTACCGTTGCAACCCATTCCCAAGTAGTTTTGAGGAACAACCTCCTCTATGATGCCACACTGACCCCCAACCTGGGAGCCGATGTGCGTATAGACAGCACTTGGTCGCTGGGATTTACCGCCGGCTACAACGCGTGGGACATTGACAAGAGCAAAGACCGCAAGTGGAAGCATATCCTCATCATGCCCGAGCTGCGCCACTGGAACGACACCGTCTTCGGAGACCGTTCCTGGTTCTGGGGCATCAACGCAATGTGGAGCCATTACAACGTCAGCAACCCAGGAGCGCCCATTGACTGGTTCTACCCCTCCATCAAAGGTGAGCGCCGGCAGGGCGACCTTGTGGCAGCAGGTGCTTCCATAGGACGCTCATGGCGACTCAACCGCCTCTTCCGCTTTGAGGCAGAGGCAGGCGTCGACGTAGGCTATGCCTGGGCCGACAGATATGAGTGCGGTCACTGCGGAGAGCCACTCGGCGAGAAGAAAGGACTCTTCCTCGTGCCTAAGCTCGCGCTGAACATCGTGCTCCACCCGAAAAAGAAGGAGGAGGTGCAGGTCATACTCCCCGAGGAGCCCACAGCACCTATTGCTCCACAGCTCGCCTTCGGCATCCTGCCGCCGGCAACCGTCAGCGACATCCTCGCATCGAAGAACCCCGTCCTCGAGGAATACGCCAACTACCGTCCCTACGACCGAACGCGCGTGCTTCGTAAGGAGAAAGGCATGCTCTGGGTTCACTTCCCACTCGACAAGACCACCCTGCTCTACGACTTCCGCGACAACGCTCCCGTGCTCGACAATATCGTAGACATCACCCGCCAGATCATGGCCGACTCAATGTCTAACGTACGCCTCATACAGGTCATCGGTCTCGCATCGGTCGAGGGTCCCGTATCGCATAACGAAGACCTTGGCAACGGACGTGCAGTGGCCCTCCGCGACTACATCAAGCAGCATGTGCCCGAGGCCACCGACGCTCTCTTCGAGCTTAACAGCGGAGGCGAGGCATGGGCTGAGCTCCGCGACCAGCTGAACGACTATATCAACGACAACAGCGAGTCGACAGAGCGCATTTCCGAGCTCCTCAAGGCACGCGACATCATCGACAATGAGCCCGACCTCGGCCGACGCGAACAGCAGCTGCGCAACCTCAACGGCGGACGACCCTACAAGTTCATCCGCGAGGAGCTGCTCCCCGACCAGCGTAACTCCGGCTATCTGCGCATCTACTTCGACCGCGTGCCCGATGCCAAGGCCGACGCCATCAACCAGGCCGTCGCCCTCATGCAGAAGGAGCAGTGGCAGCCCGCACAGGACATCCTCAACGGCGTGAAGGACGACCCGCGCTCCTGGAACGCGCTCGGCGTCACCCTCTTCATGAACAACCAGCCGCAGCAGGCGCTCGACTACTTCCGCAAGGCTGCCGCCAACGGCAATGCCGACGCACGTCTCAATGCCGACCGCCTCAGCGGCTACCTCAACGCCCGCTCCGCCTACCAGACCGAGCTGGAGAACTACAACCAGCTCATCAACCAGCTCCAGAGCCGGAAAAAGTAGTACTTTTGCGCGTGTATATAAATAATGTGTAATCCACTGTAGGGGCAGGCCCCGTGCCAGCCCGAAGAACGAAGGTAAAGACGAGCGACCCCAGACGCTGAAAGCGTCAACGCACAACAGACGAGCGCACCTCAGACGCTGAAAGCGTCAACGCTCAGTAACCGCAGCGTCCGAAGGACATGCGGATAGAAGGACAACAAGGGCAAGCACTCTGAAAGAGTGCCCCAACAGCAACAGACGGGCGACCCCTACAGGGTCGATGGCGCCACTACCCCCTTATCCGGGGGTGCTGCGCACCCTCGGTTACTAAGCGGAGACGCTTTCAGCGTCAAAAAGCGCCCACCCAAACATCCAAACTACCAAACATCCAAACCACCAAATTCAACATACAGAACCAAATTTTTTAATTAATTCTTTTATTATTAACTCTTTAAATTTTATCAACATGATGAAAAAGTTATTTTTCTTCGGAATGATCGGTGCCATGGCACTGTCATTCAACGCCTGCTCCTCCGATGAGGATGCATTGGCTGTGAATCCCACCTTCGATGGCAGCGCTGTGAAGACACAGTTCGCCTTCAACGTGGGACAGGGACAGTTCGCTACCCGTATGACGGATGCCAATGTTCAGGCTGGAGCTAATCCTTCCTTCCTCGGTTTGGACGACATGACCCTCTTCGCCTTCACAGGTACTCCCGCTGATGCTTCTGCAACAACCACAAAGTTTGAGCTTGGTTCAATCGGTAAGACCATTACCCTTGATAACACCAACAAGTTCTACACGCTGCAGATTCCTGTTGGAACTGACAATTTCGTATTCTATGGCCATGCACCCTCTGGAGACAATGATGCCAAAGGTGAACTCATAAACAACGTAGCTAGTGCTACAACGTTAGGTGGAATTGAGTTTACTCTTAAAAAGCGTGCTTCAGATGATTTGTTTACAGGAGAAACTGCTACTGGCATTATCGCCAAGCTGAATGCAATTGCAGCTGCAAAGGCAACTATCACCATTGATGGCCAAGATACAGAAAAGACTTGGGCTGCTTCTACAGATGCAACTCTGAAGGCCCTGTACACCAACTTCACAGATGCTGTTGCACCCACAGATCAAGCAACAGGTAAGATCCGTGCTGGTTATGATGCTGCTATTCAGCGCGTCATTGACGATTTGGAAGCAGCTGCCGCACAGCTCAAGACCTCAGGTCTTAACGATGAGGTGAAAGCTATTGCTACTGCTATTGAGACAGCATGTAAAGATTACACCGTCCCCACATTCCCCGGTGCTGACATGCCTAAAGGCGCTGCTCAGTTGGAATGGACAGGAACAGCATTCCAGTTCAAGGCTGCTCCCGATGTATTTAAGGCAGCAACTGCTGATCCTCAGAAGATTGCCTACCCCGCAGAGCTCTTCTATTGGGACAACTCTCCTCTACGTGCTACTGACCTCGAGAAGAAAGAGACCGACTATCCCAATGGTCTTGTCGGTGCCACTGGCGTTACAAGTCCATGGTTCCCCGATGCAAGCTGGACTTCAGATTGGGTCACTGGTGCTGTAAAAGCTACCACCCGCGCTATAGCCATGAAGGAGAACGTCAACTATGGTGTTGCTGGTCTCCACACCACACTTGGTTGGGCAAGCACGAATTACGCTGATAACACCAAGGCTCTCGTCGAAGGTGCTACCGAGGATAAGGTCTTTGTTGTAGACCAAAATAGCTTCACGCTCACTGGCATTCTCGTTGGCGGACAGCCCTCAAAGGCTAATTGGCAAATGCTGCCCGCAGCAGGAACAGCTGATGCTCCCACGAAGTTTGACTGGGTAGTTTATGACAATAAACTCAATGCCACAAACGAGATCTACACCCTCCTGCTCGACAACTATGAGTCAACAGTAAAGCCCGTCCGTGTTGCTCTTGAGTTCACCAACAACCTGAAGGAAACTGTGACAAATACCGATGGAACCACATCACAAGTTCCCGCAGACTTCTATGGCGTAGATGGCATCATCCCCGCTGGTGGTACATTCTACCTCGTTGCTGAGCTAACTGTTCCTACTGGCGCTGCCTGGAGCGCAAATTACGAAAACACAAGAATCCAGAATGCTATCCGTATCTTCGCTCAGGACCGTATGACTGAAGCGAACTTCAAGTTCTCTGCCAACGCTCTGAAGAACGCTTACGAGACCATTCCCGACCTGCAGAGTGTTTCCATGCTGTTCGGTCTCTCGGTTGACATCAAGTGGCTGCCTGGTCTGACCTTCAGCGAGATTGAACTCTAATCAGCAGAGTTTTGCGTCCAGTCGAATAATTGAAGGACGTAATCCTTAATAACCGGAAGGGGCGCGGCACCGACCGCGCCGCGCCTCCCGCCGGTTTCCTTAAAGAAAAAAGAAACAATCATTTAATGGCCACTGTGGCCGACAACACCCAAACCGCGGTCAGCAGGACGGAACAACAATAGTATTTCCAGATTTATTTCTGGTCATTTCTTTCCAAACATAGAAAACAACAAGAATTTCCGGATTAATTTCTGGCAATTTCTTTCCAAATATAAAAACGAAGAAGTTATTTCTTTCAAATTTCTAAACGCAATGAATACAAACATGAAGATTCGTGTCCTTGGCATCCTCCTCTGCGGCGCTGTCGTCACAGCACTGCCATCGTGCGAGCCGATTGACGATGACCTCGACGACTGTGAGGTGGACTTCCAGGCCAAGTACCGCGTATGCCTCGTGACGAACGAGAACCTGGAGATTGCCCGCGTCCTCGACAAGCACACCGCCATCGGCGACGACCTGCGCGAGCACCTCAAGGACGTGTTCAACGACTATGGCCACGACATCGCCTTGGACTACTACGCACTCCCCGACTCCCTTCGCACGATGCCCGTGCGTGGCTCGCTGCCTACGGAGATGAACGCCACGGAGCGCTCCTACGAGATCTTCATGCCCATAAAAGACTATATGCACCTGGCCGTCACCAACGTGCAGGGAAACGGTGCCGTCAGCCAGAGTAACACCGACCGCTGCCACAGAGCACAGCTCTCCCTCAGCCCACAGCCGCCCGTGCAGCCCAACAGCCTCGACGAGGCCCTGCCTTCGCAGAAAGCAGGACTCTTCACCGGACGACGCCTGCTGACGGGACTTACCTATGGTCCCCAGCAGTACGACATGCCGCTCTACATGGCTAACAGTGCCGCTGCCATCGTCATCGACCCGCGCTATCCACGCAAGAACAGCTTCACCGACATACGCATCTATACCCTGGGCTTTGCCAAGGACTTCAACGTCTGCGACAGTGCCTACACCTACCCCGAAAACGACTATTACGTGCGCGCCGACCAGGTGACGCTTCACAATACTGACTGGCTGGCCTACTGCGCCGTAAGCTTCCCCTCACGCGAACCTATTTATTCTACTACACGCTCACGCGTAGAGATTGACGAGCCCGTTTTCCGCTATGACGACTGTGGAAAGAGCGTGTGGTACTACGACTGCTACGTCACGATGGCGTCAGGCACTGTTACACGTACTATCGCCGGCGTACATCATCCCCTGCGCGCCGGACAGCTGAAGATACTTGTCGGATGGGTTGACGACGACAAAGAACCTGGCGTTATCCACTTCAAGGACGAAGAACTCTCCGTCAGCTCCGACCTTGACTGGAGCGAAGGGCTCATCTTCACCAACTAAGACATCCCATTTCGTCACAACGAATAACGACTATAGAATATGATACGAAACAGGAATCATAAACTCCTACTGGCGGGCACTCTCCTCACAGCGGCACTGTTTGTGGGATGTAGCGACGATGACAGCATGATTGGCAACGACATCGTGCAGAACATCGATGCCGAGCTGACGTTTGCACTGCCCCAGCGCATCGTAGGTAACTTCGAACAGACACGTATGACATCCTACGTGGTGCAGTACGAGGGGACCTCGCTCACCTTCCGAGGGCTCGATGACATCCATCTGCTCTCCTTCGACAGCAAGCCCGGACCCCAGTCGGGTAGCAAGGGTGAGGTAGCCTACTTAGGCAGCACCTCCGGCCGCATCATCAATCTCGCCACTGACAACGACTACTCCGTGGCTTGCCACGTGCAGGTACCCATCGGCACCACACACTTCGGCTTCTATGCCCATGCCATCGACGGCAACGACACACCCGAGGACCGCTTCCATTTTGGAGCCCTTGAGACAAAGGGGCTCGACGGTCAGGCCAACATGGCCAACATCGGCTTTGCACCCGTGCCTATCTGCACCTCGGAGGCCGATCAGGGCGGAAGCGCTGCCGGTCAGGCTCTCGTCGAACTGCTTAACACGCTGATGGCTGTCACCGGACCAGAGGCAGCACCCGACAACACCTGGGCTACAGCCACCGACCCGAACCTCCAAGAGACTTGGCATGCAATGATCGAGCTGAAGACCCTCTCCTCAGCCAGCGTCGAACGCGTGCTCGGCAGTGTCTACCGTTTGGTAACCTGTGTACCCGAGAATTATCCTGGACGCCAGCTCGCAGATGCTATTGCCGCTATCATCGCTAATGCCTGCACCACCACGCCACCACGTGGCAGCAATCAGCTGAAGCTCAGCGAACAGTATCAGAACTTCCCCGCCGACCTCTACCTCCCTGAAGGAGCCGCACGTATCGTATGGAACGCTGACAAGCAGCACTTCGAGACACCAGCTGCACATATCTACGGCAAGGGTCTCGATGTCCCCGCCATGACTGACTATGTCTTCCCTGCCAACCTCCAGTACCTCGCACTGTCGCCCATCGTTGCCAGCGACTCGCTGGCACTGCCCGGTAACGAGCTGAATGAGGAGGAAACTACGATCTACGACAACTGGAAACAGCTCATCAACGAGTGTTACGCCAAAGGTTACGACCAAGTGAAGGAGAGCACACAGTCGGTGGCTATGGTTGACCAGGTACAGTATGCTGTAGGACGACTGGACGCCTGTGTAACTACCGAGAGCCGTACGCTCTACGATGCCTATGGTAAGGCCATCGACTGTAAGGATGGCTTCACGCTGAAGGGCGTCCTCGTGGGCGGACAACATGAGGTGGGCTACGACTTCGAGCCAAAGACCGACACCCACGGATACGTCCTCTACGACACCGACCTCAACGGCGGACCGCAGAAGGTGAGGTATGGCTCTTGGACCGATTACAACCACACCCTCGGCCTGGCTACCCCGGCCGACGAGAATGAGCTTATCGCCCTCGAGCTGCGGAACGACGGCCCCGACTTCCAGGGCGCCGACGGACGTATCGCTCATGGCGCCACCTTCTACCTTGTGGCCAACATGCAACCGCTTACGGGTACTAACTACAAGAAAGGCTCCATCGACCGCATCTTCCAGCGCGACTACGTCACTAAAGTAAACCTCCAAGTGCTGAAAGGCAATAGCGACGTCAACGGCGACGGCATACCCGACACCGACAGAAATGGCGACGGCATACCCGACGTCTACACCTTCGACCCACAGACAAACCTGCCTAACGGCATCGACGAGGACGGCGACGGCATACCCGACGGCATTGACGAGGACGGTGACGGCAAGCCCGACGGCTACGACATCAACAATGACGGCAAGCCCGACGACATCGTCACAGAAGACACAGACGGCGACGGCAAGCCCGACACCGCAGGATGGGACACCGACGGCGACGGCGACATTGATACGCCCATCACCCCCGATGACAAAGGCAACTGGCCGGAAACGCCCACCGAGCCTACAGGACTGGGCACAGCCACCTACGGCATTCCCACACTCGACGAGAACGATAATCGTCGCTCCTTTGGACTGAGTGTCGATATCTCTTGGATGCAGGGCATCATCTTCGATGACATCCCGCTTTGATTTGTGCCACATTCCATTCCATCCTAACATAAAGAAAATAACATATTATTTACTAAACACAATTAAAAAACAATGAGAAAAATGAAAACATTTGCCTTCGCAGCAGCAGCACTGCTGACAGGCACAGTGGGATTCACCTCTTGCTCAAGCGAGAGTGAGGACGTGCTGAGCCCCAACGTCATCATTGACGAGAACGGCACGGCCAACGTGAAGCCCGAGTTCGTCATCTCCATCCCACGCACGGTGGTCAACACCCGTATGGATGGCAACGTCACACAGGCCATGGGCACCGTGGCACAGTTCCGCGGCATGGACAACATCCAGATTGTACCCTTCAACGTACAGCCTACGGCTAACACGGAGAAGTTCTCGGATGTCATCAACCTCAGCAGCATCAGTTCGCTGCGCATGCCCGGACAGCTGAACTACAAGGTCTATGCCGATCAGCTCGTGCCCGTAGGAACCAGCAACTTCCTGCTCTATGCCAAGGCTGTCGACAATGCTGCCGATCAGGACATCACCACCCAGGACGACAAGTTCCACTTCGGCTACCTCAACGCCGTTGGTCTGGGTGAAGACTTCACCACTCCCGGTGCCGTCGAGATCGGCCTGGAGCGCATCAACTCCAATGCCGAGGCTATCGCCAGCGATGCAACCGGCAACGCCATCCTGACGCTGCTCAACGGCATCGCCAATGTCCCGGGCTGGGAAACAGCTACCAACGAGACCCTGAAGGGTCTCTACGACGGCTTTATCACACTGAGCGTCTGTGCCTCTGGCCATGTTGCAGTTGTCCTCAGCGACCTCTACTTCTCGGCTGCCCATGTCGACATGGATGATCCTGACTACAACGTATCTCTTGCCGTCCGCGAAGCCATCGCCGCTGCCGGCAAGCCCGTCAGCAAGAAGCCCATGGAGCTGAACTCTCAGTACCAGAACTTCCCTGCCAACCTCGGTTTGCCTGACGGTGCTGCACGCATCGCATGGAACGCCAATAACAAGCAGTTCGAGGACGTCACCGCCAAGTTTGCTGATAATTTCGAGGCTAACCTCACTCAGTTCACCTATCCCGCAGCTCTGTGGTACTATGTCGACACCCCGCTGAAGGCTTCTGAGGAAATCGAGTCGCCCGAATACGACGCCGAGGCTAACTGGAACGACGTCATTGGCAACGTCTATGGCGAGGCTAAGGATGTTGTCGAGGAGACAACACAGTCAGTGGCTCTGAGCAAGCAGGCACAGTATGGTGTGGGACGCCTGGAGGCACGCATCCTCATGGGCGACGGCGCCTTCTACGACAGCAAGGGTGAAGAGATGGACGTCACCAAGGGCTTCACACTGAAGGGTATGCTCATCGGCGGACAGAACAGCGTGACCTACGACTTCACCACGAAGGGTAACGAGAACCTCACCATCTACGACCGCGAAGTGCCCACAGGCATAGTGGCTTTGCCCAACAGTACCACACAGACGGCTAACCAGACCCTCGCCCTCGAGACAAAGGCCGACCAAGTGGTAAACATCGCCCTCGAGCTCATCAACAACGGCCCCGCCTTCCACGGCAAGAATGGCGCTATCATCCCCGAGGGTGGAACGTTCTACCTTGCAGCACGCCTCGACCCGAAGACTGCTATCAACTACCAGTCAGGCACCCTTGACAAGATCTTCATTCAGGACCACGTCACCAAGCTCACCATCACCATCAAGAATGGTAAGAAGGAAGGTGGGGATGAGCCCGAAGGACCCGGTGAGGGCGATCCCACCATTCCCGATCTGAGCAGCGACGCTATCGAGCTCGGAACCAGCGTCGACCTCGAATGGCAGGAAGGTCTGATCCTCTCGCCCGAGATTTAAAGAAAGTAACAATTCTAAAGAGATTCCCGGATAATCCCTGGTAATTTCTTTCCAAAACCAAAGAAGGCAGGAAGGCCTTCGCCAAACCCGACGGGGGCCTTCCATCCCTTCCCTTCAACAACGTATGAAACAGACAGTAATGAATGACAACAGAACGGCAGGGACGACCACAGGTCGGCAACATGCCACGTACCACCATGCCACGTCGCCACAGGCTACGCAGCATCGTGAAGTTACACCACGCACGGCCATCCACCGTGCACGGCCAGCCCTGTTACTGGCGTCACTCATCTGCCAAGTTTGTGGTTTGATGCTATTCTCCGCTTGTGCCAATTATGACGATTTGGAATTCGTACCCGTCTCAGATGTCGTGAAGCACACCCAACTGGCTCTCTCCGCCAGCGGTAGCAACACAGCCACTCGTATGTCATCAGCAGTCACCCAGGCCGATGAGCAGGCCAACGGCTCACACTTCCGTGGCATCAGCGACCTTTTCCTGCTGCCCTTCCAGATATCGAATAACGATAGAGATTACATTAAACAAAATTTTAGTCCCTCAGGATCTCAGGTCGTAGCGGGCAACAATACTATACCTTCTATTTATAATGGGGCCAATTCGAAATACTACCTCGATGTAGCCATCCCCGTCGGCACCAACGCCTTCCTCGTCTACGGACGAGCCACTGGCAGCAACTCCTCTCTGACTGAAAGGCAAACCAATGGCGTCCTCGCCCACGAAGGCTTGACCAGCACCGTTGGCACTACACCCGCTGGCATCACTTTCTCTCCCATACAGATGGTAAGCCAAGTGACCACAAATCATGCTGCTGGAACGAAGGGCGATGATATTATCACCTACCTCAATAGCATTTTCAACCAAAACTGGGCTGATGCCACAGGTTATCCTGTCCTCTACAACTTTTACGACATGGTGACAGCCATGCAGGCAGGTTCTTCGGCCAGCGTCATCGCTTTCGTTCAGGAAATCTATGATGCGCTGAAAAACTCTTCCTCAGCAAATGGTGTCAGCACTGTTATTTCAGCCATTGAGAACAGTAACTATGTAACTGTTTCTGATGGTAAACTTTCTTTCAAAGAAGACTATCAAGGCTACCCCACCACAGACCTTGGCCTGCCCGACGGAGCTGCCGTCATTCTTTGGAACGAGACCAGCCACTCTTTCGAAGCAGTGACCAGCAAGAACAACTTCAATGGTTTAAATGCCGATGTCACCAACTTCGTATTCCCTGCTGAACTGTACTATCGTGCCAACAGCCGCATTCACACCAGCGAGGTGGAACTGACAGATGTAAATACCCAGGCACCAGCTATCTTCAATCGCGCAGCTTGGGGTAATTTAGAGAGTGACAACAACACCTCAGTGTTGAAGCAACAACTAAGTGGCAATAACCTCTTTACACCAAACGGAATGGTCTATAACACTACGACCATTGTTGCCATCACCGATCCCCTGCAATACGCCGTCAGCCGTCTCGACCTGAAGCTGACCGCCAGTGGAGAAACACTAGAGGACAATGCAGACACCCCCAACCCAATCCCTGTCAGCAGTTTGAAAATCACAGGTGTCCTCGTAGGACAGCAAAGCCCGGTGGACTACCTCTTCCATAGCAAATGGGCTAACGAAGGCGACCAGCTCTATACCATCTACGACAGCAAGATAGACGAGGACGCTTCTGCCTTTAACGCTTCAAAGTTCACGCATACCCTCGTAATGGAAACGGTCAAAGACCAGGAAGTGAACATTGCCGTAGAGATTCAGAACAACAGCGACTTTGACATCGTCACTGGCACTGACAAGCACATCGTCCCCCCAGGCTGTAAGTTCTACCTCATTGGGCAACTAAACCCGCAGGAGAAGAACGCAGACAACACATATAAGTTTGGCTATGACCCTGACGTACCTGAAAAGAACCGTGTCTTCTGCCAGGACCACATGACCAGCGTAACCTTCACCGTCAACGACCTGAGAAACGCCTACTACGTCATTCCGCCGCTCAGCTCCACACAGCTGGAGTTCAGCCTTGCCGTTGCCAGTTGGAAAATCTCCACCTCAGTTGGGAAGGAGCTCGAATATAATGAAGATTAGTTGACAGAAACATATCATCAAGATGGGAAAGACAAACATCATATTTAAGATCCTGTTAATCATGGCAGTTGCGCTACAAGCCTCATGCTATGACCACGAAGAGGATATCTACAAGCAAGATACTATCCCCCTGACCTTCTACCTTCAGACCTCTGGCGGTAAACAGACCCGTGGTTATGAAGGTTTGGAAGAGGCTATCGACCATGAGGACGACATCAACAGCGTGGAAGTGTGGCTCTACGATGGCAGTAACTTTGTGGGCTACTCAAAAACCCTCATTGATAACAACAAGATTCGGGTGAACATTCCAGAGGCGGTTGCCAGCAAAGGATCCATCGATGTCTACGTCATCGCCAACGGCAAAAGTGTAGGATTGGAGAACTTAGGTTCGATTGAGCCAAGGATATCTCTTGAGACATTACGGACGAAACTGTTGGGAGGTTCTACCTTCCTGCCTACTGCTAACGGTGCTAACCGTACTAAGGAAGTGCCTTCCGATGGTCTGCCCTTCTCGCAGATGCTCTTAGGCGTACCCATCACCTCAACGGGCCTGCAGGCCACACTACCCGACATCACCCTTACCCGTGCCGTCAGTAAGTTTCGCTTTGCTTTTGCACGCTCCACAGGGATGAATGATGTGGCTATTACGGGTATAGAGCTGAAGGGGAGCCTGATTGCTTCTCATGAGTATATCTTCCCAAAGCAAGACACAGAAACGGAGAAAAACTACGGAGTGATAGGCAATGCCACCTATTATGGCGACCGGCTGCCCAACCTGCAGGATGCCACCTATGAAACCAATTCCATACTGTGGGGGGCAAACACACAAACAGGCGAAGAGGTTGCCATCATTCCTGCCAACGACATCAACGAAGTGGATTATCCTGAACAGATGACCTTTGACTATCTCAACAGCGGAGGGAGGACAATGACAGGTCCCAACTACGAAGACTACGTGACCGAGAACTTCATCGAATATAAGGATGCAAATGATAATACGCTCTATCACGACAGTTTCCTCACCTACCTAAGAGAAACCGACAAGCCCCTTGAAGTCACTATCTACTATCGACTTCTGGCAGAGGAGACCAAAGTTCACAAGACATCTTTCACCATGATGGCAGCCAACGACTTCGCCAGAAACCATATTTGGACTGTGTATGCCTATTTCAAGGGTAACAGGCTTGTGGTGAAGCCCATTGTTCAACCCTGGGACTTGGGCGGAAGGTTTAATGATTACAGAACCGACGTGGGTGCCCGTCTGGGAACCTTACAACAATACCTGCGCTGGGACACTGACGGAGACCTGAGTACGTGGAACGGCAGTTATGTGGCTGTAACACATGAGTGGGACAATATGTCACAGGTGCCAGGAAGGACACCCCTTATCAACCTGACCACCTCCAGTTCAGAGAACATGTACCTGCAACTGGACAACAAGTACTTTGAGTTTGTCTTGGAAGAGACCGTAGGCGGCACCACCACATATCGGGAGTTGGGCGTCAACACCCACCTTGAGATATCCAGTGGGATAAATATCACAACCAAGTTCTTCGTACGCCCCATCAAGGCCTACGACACGGCAGAGCAACCTGTCCCCAGCAGAGAATGTCACATGTCGCTGGTAAGAAATGGAACCGTACCTGCCAAGGTTCCACTGCGTAGTAGCATGCCAGGCTTTGCCGAAGGCGTGGATGAGGTGTGGTTCTATTGGGTTAGCCCAGACAACTACAAGGAATACGCTAATGGAGCAGGCCCCGATGGCGCATCCTCAGAATATATAGGAAATTAACATCGTTTGTATATGAGACGAACAGCATATAAAACCATCGCCAAACAGCTGCTGATGTTTGTAGCTATAGCGGGAGGCCTTGCCTCTTGCGCCAGCGAAGAGTGGCAGTTTGAGAATCCGCAACAGTATAACCACGCGCTTTCCATCGTTCCCACTGTCTTCAACGCTGCGACAACGCGAGCAGAAACTGTGCCTGCAGAAGACCAGCTCAACGAAAACCTGCTGGTGTCGCTCGATGTATTTGTAGCGAATGCCGGACAGGATGACATTATCAACCAGTGGCATCTCACCACTCCCAGCTCTACCATCGAGAGCACAGTGAAGAGTCTGCTGGTCAACTATTGGGAGAAAAGGACAAACCTCAGAAAGAATAACTCCTATGACGTTTATGTAGCAGCTAACAATGAGGCAACAAAAGCCACAATCGCAACCGTCACTGACCTGAAGGCGCTCTCCGTCACTGATGCAGATATCATCAAGAAATATAAAGTTGATGCAGGAACATCTTCAGATAGCCCCTTCACCCCTGAAAAGGTTTTCGTCATGGATGGAGCAATCAAAAACTGGACTGCTGATAACGATGCTGACGAGCAGGTGTTCGAGGTAGACATGAAACGCGCTGCCGCCAAGATTCAGTTGAACGTGAGTTTCGATCAGGATTTCCTGGACAGGCTCATTTACAGGTATGACAAAGAGCAATACGAAAACGATGGAACGCTGGTATGGACAGATGCCGATGGAAACCGCTTAGCAGATGGCGCAGAGAAGGTGCTAAAGGATGAGCACGACCAAATACACGTCACAGGCACACCGGCATGGCGATATGTCAACTTCTCGAAGAGTGCGCCCATCTTCACCGAGGGTGAGTTAGATGCGGAAACAGAGCAGGGCAAAAGGATTTTCAGGCAGAACATGTTCTTCAACGCTCTGAACTCCATAGAAGGCGAGGACAAAAGATTCTCCATTACCACCTACTCCTATCCCATGGCATGGGAGAAGAGTCTGGCCATCAACGATGCGCCATTCATCATGATTTCAGTTCGCTTCGACGAGTGGGATGAGACTGACGGAGAAGGAGAATGGAAGGCAAATTATTATTACTATCGCATACCTGTCTGCGACGAGAATATCGTAACATCACTCGACCGCAACAAGATATACATCGTCAATGCAATTATTGACTCTTACGGCAGCGTAGGCGACAATGTAGAGCAGGATGTCACCTTGGAGTACGAGGTGATGGACTGGAGGAATGACGATGCCGACAACTCCAATGTGATAGGAAAGCCGCTCGACTTCCTCATGGTGTCGCCTCTGCATTTCAATCTTTATGGTGACGGGGCGGAGTCTGTCACACTGGACGCACACTCACCCAATGGCAAGAGAGTGCTGGTAAAGGATGTTGTCGTAACTTGGATTGATGCTAGCGGACAAGAACGCCACGACAAGGTCAATGACTTGCAAACTGTACCAGGCGAAGCCACAGATGGAAAGATCACAGTCAGCTCTACCGTGATGCCCAATCATGCCGTAAAGACTATTACCTTCACGGTCTATCTGGAAGGGCACGAGAATGATATGGCTCACACAGTAACCATCAAGCACTTCCCAGTTGAGAATATTCAGAACTTTGCAGGTAGTTGGTCGTCAAAGATTGGTGGAACTGCTTATGAATACAGAAATTCAAATGCTAATGGATATATTCAATTAGGGGAAATCAGCAAGACTTCTCCTGGATTTTTATATCAAAAGACATCTGTTCAAATTTCTCAAAGTCAATATACTCTTTTTCAAAATGAAGGTTATGATGTATCACGCTCTGGTAATGGTTGGTTCGGATATACCTATTATTTAAATGACTATTGGATTGTTTATGCAAGATTGGCAAATAGGCAGTGGATTGATTGGGAAGCTGACCAAACAGTTCATAATACCCAAAAAGGCTGTCAAGATGATAATTTCAAAGCAAAGATGTTCAACCCTTCAGATGGTCTGATATATCCAATTTACGATAATAGTACAAACAATAATAACACAAGGTTTGCTGCAACAATAACTGCTACAGTTCCAAGAAGCATGTCTGGATTAACTAATAACCATATGTATGTGGTGCAGATTTCCAGTACCAGCGATAAATACATATTAGGTAAGCCTATATTAACGAAGGGGGCTTACAACGGGACGAATACCCAGTCAAATGACGATGTTGTTTCCCCTGCCTTTATGATTGCTTCACAGTTAGGTGCCGTTAGCACTTTTACAGGTAACGATGCAGCTCTCAATGCTGCTATTCATTGCTCTAATTACCTGGAAGTTGGTACTGATGGCACTCGTTATACAGGATGGAGACTTCCGACAGCCTCAGAAATAGCCGTCATAGCAGACCGTCAGAATGATCCTAATTATAATCCAGACGTAATAACAGAAGTGCTGGGCGGTGATTACTATTATAATCTAGCTGGCGGAAGATCATTTGTTATAGGAAAAGATCAAAATTCTGAAAACACTTACGTTCGTTGCGTCCGCGACCTGACCGATGCCGACTTGAAGCGTATAAATGGTGAATAAACAAATTGTGCACTATGAAATATATTCTCAACATATTTGCAGTTCTCGCACTAACCTTTGGCGTGACAGCCTGCTCTGAAGACAGCCTGCCTAGCATCATTGACGATGCACAGGTGCCTGAGGGCGAGATGCGCGTAAACCTCTTGCTAAGTGTTCCTGCCGCAGACAATGTCACTCGCAGTATGCTGCCTGGAGATGAAAAGAAGGTGACCACCTTGAAAATGGTTTGTTTCGACGCCAACGGCTATTACTTAGGCGAACGAGAGGCCCAAGTGGCACAAACATCTACAGATCCCGACCACGGCACCGTGAAAGGTAATGTACCTGGTGCCACCTGCCGCATCCACTTCATTGCCAATCGTCCACACCTTGATCTGAGCAGCGTTCCCATTGGTACGTCGGAAAATAACTTGATGCAATGGGAAGTAATGACAACGACATACAATGAGGCCGATGCCGAGTACGTCACTTACTGGGGCTACCACAAAGAGAGCAACGAAGAGGACATGAAGGTCTACCTCAAAGGCCAAGGCACGGAGCATATCGTATACCTCCTCCGCGACAGGGCCCAAGTGAGAATAGTAGACGTCTCAGATGAAGACCAGATGAACATAGACCGGATCTACTCAGTGGAATGGACCATCAGCAACGGCCGCGACAGAGGATACTTGGCTCCTTACAACTCCGCCAATGTGAGAGATCCTTTTGACGGTTATTATTCAACAACCACCGAGGGGGGAAACACGGTTGTAACAGGCAACTCCGTCATCACAGAATATCCTTCGTCTGGCAGATATACCGCAACAGAGTCTGACATAGCTCAAAACGGAAAAATCATAGTCGGAGGCGAGAACACACTGAAGCCCATCTATTTGTTTGAGGATTACAACGAAGGGGCCAATCTGCAAACTGCTGATGCACCTGTGGTCAAGCTAATCCTGAAAGTCACCTATATGTACGACGATAATGGTAATGCCTATGCTGCTGGTGCCACCAGAAAGGTGAAATACCACACCGCACTGCTGATGAACCAGGAGTTCGAGATGTTTCATGTGACCAGGAATCACACCTATTCGCTCACCATCAAGGGTCTGCCCAGAAGTCTTGGCAAAGATACCTTTGCTGAAGCTCTGACCAACACCAACTACACCAACAACCAGCTGTTCACCATCAACGAAGAGGCAACAGACGTGACCGACGGTACCCACTCGCTGAGCATCAAGACGACGACAGGAACCTCAGTCGTTTACACGGAGTCGGAAACTGTAACCATCCCGTTTACCTACATGACTAACGGAGCTGGCGATCCCAATTTGACAAGTGCAAACTTCAGTGCCGTATGGAAGAAGAATGAAGATGTAGCAGAGACGTCACTTCCCATTACCTATAATCCATCAACCGGTGAAGGTACTATCACTCTAACACTGAAGGAAGTTGGAACATCGTTGAAGGAAGGAAAGTTGCTCTTGACGGACAAAGCTTATGGGCTGCAGCGCTATGTGAACGTATATACCATCTCTCAGTTTTCGTTCAGAGATAAGACACTCACGAGAGTCGGGACAAGAACCGTCAATGGCAAAACTAGGCCTGTCTACCAGCTCACACTAAAGTTTCCTGCGGGTAGTAATCGATTCCCCAAGGGATTGTACCCCATTACCATTAAGTTCGCTACTCAGACACTGAATGCATTTAGTGATGAAAACGCTACAACAACAACTGAAGGCCTTTGCGGACTGACCATGAGTAGCACAGCAGTAGACGACGTAGATAATGGCGCTACGACTGGCAATGGCAATAACTTACGCTACCCTTGGAACTATCAGGCTCGTGACTGGGGCTACTGGTATTCCTATATTGTCCTGACACAGGACGATATGAAACAAGGGGCTGACGGCGGTGACGAAATAAACCTGTATTTCGACGATATTTGCGGTGAAGCCCACCCGAACAGCACCTTCAGCAGCGTAGGCCTCTATTATGAAATTGAATATTTCGGCGGTATAAAGAGCATTTATGCGAATAGGCCAAATCAAGATTTATAACTTTATTGAGGAATAGATATAGAATAATGCACTATAATGACAGCAGCTGCATCCCTCTTCTGGTTGTAGCTGCTTTCGTGTTAATCGGCATCTGCCCTGTGTAGGGGCAGGCCCCGTGCCAGCCCGATTGCCCGGCAGGGCAAATGTTGTAGGCACTCCCGTTACCGTCAACATCTTACCAGCCATAGGAATGGTGGCTATCCCTATCACTCCCCTACGAGGTAAGGCGGTATCAAAACGGACCTCTTAACCAGTCCGAACCGTTTGGACTGCGAGTCCGAATCGTTCGGACTGTAATGATGCTACGTTATGATACTGACTAAACAGTAATCAAACTACGACAGTAAACGCCACTGATTATCTGATGGGCGGTAATAACCACTAATAACTGGTTATAACCGCTATCGCCGCCACTGCACTTTTTCCCGCAATTCCTTTGCCGTTTCAGAAATAATCCGTAATTTTGCAGCTGATATGAAATTAAGCACTGTTAAAAGCATCCGAAAGATTGACTATCTCTATGAAACGGGAGACCGTCCTGTTCAGGTGGCTTGCTCTGACAAGAACACGTATATATGTAAGTATATGCAATCAACGAACCGGGCCTACAAGCTCGTTTCCGAACTGATAGGAGTTTTGACGGCAAAGGCATGGAACCTCTCTATGCCGGGCTACGCTTTTGTTGACATCTCAGATGAACATTGGGAAGGATGCAATGTGTCTCACGTGTTGTCTGCCCCAGCTTTTGGTTGTAAGAAACTTCCAGAAGTCACCGACATCAATAACATGACTTTTATGCAGGTAGCCAGTGATGAAAACGTTATGAGACAGTTATTAGGTATCGCACTCTATGATATGTGGATAGCCAATGAAGATCGCACTTACAACAATGCCAACCTGCTATATGACGTAAACGAGAAGCAATTGATATCTATTGACTATGGAGGAATCTTTAATATGGCAACTTATGGATATCCACTCTCTTTGCTGACTTTACAAGACTCCATTCTATATTCAGAAAGCTTCACGCACCTAAGTAAAAACATTGAATCCGATAAGCTTCTTCAAATAGGTCTGAGCATGCGACCATATTACCTGTCAAGCTTAAGGAAATGTAAAATGAACATTAGGGAAGGATTACTGCAAATACCTTCAGAATGGAACATGCCTCATGACGTAGTTGAGAGAAAGGTACAGGAGCTTTTCAAAGAGGAATGGACAGAAAGGGTATGGCTGAATTTTATAGATTGTCTAAAAGAATCGATTAATACTAACCAATATGAATAAACTGAGATATAGCATCATTTTCGGAGTTTTACGACCAGAGATTTCCGAAAGGATAAGTCTGGGACTTATCATTATTGACGGCAAGGAGGTTAACATTCGATATTCCGTGAAAAAACTCCATGCCCTGCGGGGGTTGTTTTCAAAAGCAGAATATGAATTCGTGGAAAAGGTCTTAAGGACAATGTCAAGGGAAAAGACTATACGAACAGTGGAGGACATCAGTTATTTGAGTCGCTATTCAAATAACCTTTTGTCATTATCTCAGCTGCAGGTCATTGATTTGGCACCCACAAAGGCTTCCAAAGACTGGCTTTTCCGCAATTATGTCTATGCAGGATCATCTGCTTGAAGTACTCAATTAATGCAACAGCCTCAGAGTTAGCTCACCCCTTACACATTTTCACTATGAGACGCCTGTTCCTGTTATTCCTTTTCACGGTTGCTGCTTCCTCGTCATGGGCACAGCAATACGCGATGCCGCAGGTGCCGGACAGCATCCGCGATGCTACGGCACGGGCGGACTATGCTACGGAGCGGTTCTGGGAGCGCTATAACTTCTGCGACACGACGCTGCTGACCCCCGACTATGCCGAGCAGGCATTGGCCGATTTTATCGGTCTGCTGCACTATGCCTCGCCGAAAGGACGCGAGGTGGCGGTAAACCGATGGCTCGATGCTGCCACGGCGACGCCACAGGTCTACAACTATTTTGCCAAGCAGGCGGACTACTACCTGTATCACCCGAACTCTCCGCTGCGTGACGACGAGCTGAACTTGCTCGTGGTCCGTCATGTAGCAGAATGTGAGGTGGCTGGCGAGGCGCAGCGCATCCGTGCCCGTTTCCTACTGAAGCTGGGAACGCGGAACCAGGTGGGTGACGTGGCTACCGACTTCACCTGCCAGACGGCCGACGGACAGGAGCACCGACTGCTGGAGATGCTTCATACACCGCTGACGCTTATGCTGTTTTACGACCCGGAGTGCGACAACTGCCGCGGCATGATTTTCCGCCTGCGCTACAGTTCGATGATTAACCAGCGTATCAGCGACGGACGGCTGATGTTCCTGGCTGTCAACGTGATGAAGGAAGAAGAGGGCGAGGAGGTCGCGGAAGAGGAACTGCCCGACAACTGGCTGCAGGTGAGGGACGCTACTGGCGTGCAGGAAAACCTGCTGTATGACTTATCGGGGCTGCCGGTGCTCTTTCTGCTGGACGCCGAGGGACGAGTGCTGCAACGCCAGACAGACATTCATCAGGTGATGAATTATCTGGTGTCGAAATAAAGTCCCATCCCCTAACCCTCTCTGTTTAGGTAGGAGAGAAAGAACCGTTCTTTCGATTTGAATATGCCGTTCTTTCGGTTCGAATAAGCCGTTCTTTCGAGGCGAATAAGCCGTTCTTTCTCCAAGGAGAAAACAAAGCGAGATTCCCTAAGGAAATAAAAACTAAGGAGTTTAGAAGTAAAGGAGTTAATTTGCGTAGCAACTCCTTGACTCCTAAACTCCTTAGAGATAGAAAGGAGGAGGAATCAGACAAGCGAGATTCCCCTGCAATGTGCAGAATTACAATGGCATGCTGGGCTTCATCACGTCGTGGCACTTCACGGTGTACGGCTTGGAGAGTGTGTAAGTTGCCGTGGCACGGATGTCCTCTGAGCTGGCTCCGAAGCCGATGGTGTATCTGCCGGGAGCCGTCTCCCAGGCTTGGGTGGCCTCGTTGTAGGATGCCAGGTCGTAGAGGGAGAGAGGCATCGTGAGTGTCTCGCTCTGGCCGGGCTGCAGCTCGCGCGTCTTGGCAAAGGCCTTCAGCTCACGGGCTGGCTTCTCGAGACCTCCGGCAGGGGCACTGACATAGAGCTCGACGACCTCCTTGCCGACGCGCTGGCCGGTGTTGGTAATGGTGATGGAGGCGGTGAGACCGTCCTTCGTGGCTTTGACCACGGGCTTGCTATAGGTGAACGTCGTGTAGCTGAGGCCGAAACCGAAGGGGTAGGATACGAGGGGGGAGGTGAGAGGTGAGAGGGGGGAGGTGAGAGGTGAGGGGTGAGAGACGAAGTGGCGGTAGCCCACGTAGATGCCCTCCGTGTGCTTGGTGTAGTCCTGAAACTCCACCTTGTCGTTACCACGCCGGCGGGGAGCATTCGGGCGAATGTTGGGATAGCTGGCGCTCGACGGAAGGTCGATGAGGTTGTTGGGCCACGTCATGGTGAGCTTGCCCGAAGGATAGGCCTTTCCTGTGAGCACGTCGGCCACGGAATAGCCGCCCTCTTGTCCGGGCTGCCAGGCGAGGAGGATGGCATCGGGCATGGACTTCCACGAAGCGGTCTCGATGACATTACCCATGTTGAGCACCACGACGACGGGCTTGTTGGCCAGGTGGAAGGCGTTGCAGACATCGGTGATGAGCTGTCGCTCCACATCCTTCAGGGTGAAGTCGCCATCCTCCTGACGGTCAGAACCTTCGCCCGCCTGACGTCCGAGGGTGATGATGGCAAGGTCGGACTCCTGCGCCTGTACGTTGATGACGGGACGGCTGACCTCCATCTCCGGCAGGACGGCCTTTCCCCAGAACCAGCCGCCGCGTGCTGGACCGGCAGCGGTGAGGCTCTCCTGGTAGGTCTTGTAGCTCTGATAGAGGTTGGCGAGCTTGGTGTTCACCTTCAGGCCACCCTCGGTGAGACCCTGCATCATGTCGATGGTGTGGGCCTTGTTCACGTCGCCGGAACCTGTGCCGCCGGCAATGAAGTCGTAGGACGTGACACCGAAGACGGAAACGGTCTTGGTGCCGTCTATCGGCAGCGCCTGTCGCTCGTTCTTCAGCAGCACCATGCCCTCGGTGGCACTGCGGCGGGTCACGTCGGCGTGGGCTTTCAGGTCGGGCTTGTTGGAGTATTTGTAGGCGCGGAAGGCGGGTGTCTTGACGAGATACTGGAGGATGCGCTTCACACAGATGTCGAGGTCGGCCTCCAAGAGGTCACCGCTCTTCACCTTGTCCATGATGTCCTTGATTTGCGGCTCGTTGCCCGGCTCCATCAGGTCGTTGCCGGCATGAATCTGTGCG
Source organism: Prevotella sp. (assembly GCA_017645905.1). GTDB lineage: Bacteria > Bacteroidota > Bacteroidia > Bacteroidales > Bacteroidaceae > Prevotella. The sequence goes on from JAGCNO010000081.1 coordinate 47,061, forward strand.
GCCGTGTTGCGCAGGCCTGTCCAGTCGGTCATGACGATGCCGTCGAAGCCCCATTCATCGCGCAGGATGGTGGTGAGCAGCTCACGGTTCTCCTGGGTGAAAGGGCCGTTGATGCGGTTATACGACGACATTATCGTCCAGGGAGCAGCCTCGCGTACGGCAATCTCGAAGCCTTTCAGGTAAATCTCGCGGAGGGCACGCTGCGACATCACCTCATCGACACCCATGCGGTTGGTCTCCTGCGAGTTGGCGGCGAAGTGCTTGACAGAGGTGCCCACGCCCTGGCTCTGCACGCCACGCACATAGGCAGCGGCAATCTTTCCCGTCACTAACGGGTCTTCGGAGTAATACTCAAAGTTACGGCCACAGAGCGGCGAGCGGTGGATGTTCATGCCTGGGGCGAGCAGCACGTCGCAACCATATTCCAGCACCTCGTTGCCGATGCAGCGGCCCACCTCCTCGACGAGCTGGGTGTTCCAGGTGCAGGCCAAGGCGGTGCCCACAGGGAAGCCCGTGCAGAAGTAGGTGTTCTGGTCGTTGTCGCGCCTGGGATTGATTCTCACGCCGGCAGGACCGTCGGTAAGGACTGTTGAGGGGATACCAAGCCGGGGAATGGCCTGTGTGGCGCCAGCAGCACCAGGTACACGCTGGGCGTGAGCGCCAATCATGCCATTGTCGGCCGACGACGTAATCTGGCGGTTGCCGCCAACGACGAGCATGGCTTTCTCCTCCAGCGTCATGGCTTTGAGCACTTCGTCCACATTGTCGGGTTGCAGTTTCACTTGTGCTGTGAGCGTGGCCATACTCCCCAGGAGAATGGCAGTCAAGAAGGTCTTTTTCATAATTATAGTAGTTTAGGTTGTGAATGGTTTATTAAACGTTACTCGATGTTCAGTCGGCGGTTCTTGGGATATTTCACCTTGTACTGCAGCAGGAGCTCACGCTGCTCACCAGCCTGCAGCTGCAGGGGCCAGGTCACGATGCCTGTGTCCTTGTCGCGGACGCCACCGCTCAGTTCGTCGACGGTAACCTCGATGCCAGTATTACGCGACACGGGTGTCTGGTCGTAGAGGGTGATGCTGACAGCCTCTCGGCGCGAGTTCTTTACGGTGATGCGCCAGGTGAGGGTCTGCTCCTGATTGCTGCCGAAGAAGCGTCGTGTGGATGATTCGCCGACCTTGGTGCGCTGCACGCGGAAGCTCTGGTCGCGACCCAGGGAGAAGTGGAGCGTGTCGGTGGCGACGTTGGGGTCGATGATGCTCTTGCCCACGAAGGAGTTGTCGAAATAGACGTTGGCCTCGCCCTCCATGAGGTTGAGCTTCTGCCAGTCAGTAGCGTAGGCCACGAGGAAGGCCTCCTTGTCAATCTTCGGTATGCCACGATACTCATAGCTGGCGGGCAGCTGGTGGCGGGCAATCTCGGTGGTGGTGGTCTTGCCGCCGTCGGGCAGGGTCAAGGGCTGCTTTATCTCGAACTCATAGCCGAACTGCGACTGCTGCTGCTCTACGGCCACGACCTCGCTCTCCTCCATCTGGGCCACGGGCTCACGCATCAACACCCTCTCGGGAGCCTGGCGCTGGGCTGATTCCAGAGACCTGGCACTGCCATTCTTGACACCATAGCCTGTGACGACAACTTCCTGCAAGGCGGCCTGGTCTTCCTTCATGCTGATGTTGAGCGAGGAGCCCGGCGATGCGGTACGAGTCTGGCTCACATAGCCGATAAAAGAGAAGGTAAGCTGTCGGCTGCCCTGCGGCAGGGTGATGGAATAGTTGCCGTCTGCGTCAGAGACAGTGCCCAGACGGGTGCCCTTCACCATAATGCTGGCGCCGATGATGGGTGAGCCGTCGTTGGCATCGACAATCTTGCCACTGACGGTGCGGCTGTCGGCATCCATGTCGTAGGTGGGAGCAGACAGACCGTAGTCCAGCCAGTAGGTCTTCAGCTGCGGTGCCACATTGCTGCGGTTGGGATTGGCCGAGGAGAGCAGCACGGGCACGTTCTTCCATTCCTCGCGGGTGTTTTGGTAGATATTGGCCTTGTAGGAAAGCACCAAAGGCTGGCCCGTGCCGTCGGAGCGCACGTCGTAGGAAGGATACCAGCCGGCATTCTTCACATAATAAGTGATGTCGAAGTCGGCGCGACCGGCCTGCTGGGCGTCTATCTTGACGTCGACCTCGGTAGCTGTGGCCAGCTTGATGTGGAGGATGGAGTCGAAGGCTTCCTGCTTTCTCGACAGCTCATCGTCAAGCTTCAGCAGTTCGTCGTCAATGTCCTGTGTGCGCTTCTTCAGCGACAGCAGCTCCTGCGAGTAGTAGTTGTTCAGCTCCTTGATATTGACCAGCGGTGTGGCAACGGTACGTCCGGCCACAGAGCAGTTGGTCTTCACCAGCTCCAGTTGTGAGGCTATCACCTCCTTCTCGTCCTTGGCCTGCTGAATCTTGCGCTTCACAGCCTTCATGGCATCCTCGGCCTGTTGCAGCCGCTTCATCTGTTCCAGAGAGTCGGGATGCACGGTGCGATGGGTCACTCCCAGGACGGTCAAGCGTCCGCGAGCCTTCAGCTGCATGCTCTTGCGGTCCATGTAGGGCGACATGCCGGTAAAGGTGACCACCTGCTCGCCAGCCACCACCTGTACACTCTTCGAGCGCACCACCTGTGCTCCGTTGGTAAACACCGTGACGCGTTCAATCTTGGCCGTCTGCTTCTCTGCGGCCATCGCCAGCGCAGCCATCATCAGGCAGGCCAGCGTCATTTTGATTCTTTGCGTTGTCATATTGAGACTTTATTTGTTCTTGTCAATACGGGTCTGATAGAACTGGCGCAGGTCGGACCACTTGTAATAGGGGAAATGGTCGGTGGCTATGGGCAGGCGGGCCTCGACACCGTTGAGAAGACATTTCACGAGGATGTCGTCAGCTGTGACGGATTTGAAATCCCGCACTTTCTTACTGCGATAGAACACCAGCTGGAGGTTCGACGCCTTGCCCGTCTGCCAGTTCTGGTAGCAGTTCTTCACCTCGTAGGGGTCTTCAGGGTCGAGGTCGGCCCCGTTGATGCCCATCAGCACGGTCAGCGGCCCGAGGCAGGTGTCATGACCGAAGCGCAGGTCGGAGAGATGGTCGCTGCGGCCCTCAATGACGGCATCGGCCTTCTTGATGATGTCCTCCAGAATGGGAATCATCTCGTATTGCGGCTCGAACACCCAGGAGTAGGAGTTGAGGTTCGACTGCTCCCACTGTGCCGCTATCTCGTCGTCGGTAATCAGGTTGCCCATCATGCCCTCATGCCCGATGTTGGGCAGCGAGGTGTAGAGATTGATGAGGTTGCTCCCTATGCGATGAAGGTTGGCGGGGAGGCTGTCGGTGCTGGTAAACACCCGTTTCACCACCTTGTCGCGCAGCGATTCATCAAACTGGAACCTGTCCTTGTGCTTCTCCCATCGGGCGGTGTCTCTACGGAATTTGCGCTTCAAGGGGTTCTGGTTGTCGGTGGGCACCACGCCGTTGAGGGTCTTACGCGCTGACTGTTCACGAATCTCAATCTTCGGATTACACTGCACCAGCTCCTGACAGAAGGCCGACATGCTGAGCACGCAGCGGCCCGTGAGCGAGGAGATGGCCAGCACGTTGCCGCCACGCTTAAAGACCTCGGGGAAGTTATTGTACATCGTCCGGGCGATGCGCTGATGCTGCTCCCAGCCCAGGTCGCTCAGCTCGCTGACACCTGCCGTCAGCTCGTCCTTGGCAGCCATGAACTTCTGGAAGAAGGCCTCGCCCTCGGCGGTCAGCAGCTGCTTCTCGTGGGCCGTCGTCAGCAGGTTGGAAAGCTCCTGATAGAGCTGCGAGTTCCAGTAGTAGCGCGAGCCGTGACGGCCATAGTGGCTGATGTAGAAAGGCTTGTAGCCCTTGGGAGCCTTGGTCAGCGGCTGGGTTGTAAACGTGTACGGATAGTCCGTTCCGTACGATTTTCTCGGGTCGGCCTTGAGCTGGTCAAGGGCTGAAGCGCCTTGTGCCCACGACGTGACAGCCATGAGCACAGTGATGAATAATAAGATGGTCCTTTTCATGTCGCAAAAATACAAAGAAAAACCGAAACCTGCAAGAAATAGAATTAAATTTTGTTTATTCGCTCGCTTATTCGTACCTTTGCACCCCGAATAATGACAAATTAATCGTAAATTGTAAATCGTCAAATAGTAAATTGATTCAGATAACATATAGGAGGACGAGCAGGTTGTCGATGCGCATCGTGAAGAACGGCGACGTGCATGTGTCGGCACCCATCGGAATGTCTCGCGAGAAGGTGATGGAGTTCATCGAAGAGCACCGCGACTGGATGAACGAAGCAAGGAAGAAGACCTGCGAAAGGCAGAATCAGCGGGCAGTGTTCTACAACCAGCTGCCACTGGCCACTCGTGCCCAGGCCGACGAGGCACTCCGCCGATTGAAGGCACTGGTGGAGCCTATGGTGGAGCGACACTCGAAGGAGATGGGCGTCAAGCCAAGCATCGTCTATTACAAGCCCACCATCTCGCGCTGGGGCCAATGCAACGTTCGCGACCGCAGCATCTGCATCTCAGCCTACGTGCTGCTCCTGCCGGAATGGTGTGTCGAGCATATCGTCGTCCATGAGCTGTGCCACCTGCTGGAGCCCAGCCACAACGCCCGCTTCCACGCCCTCATGGACAAGTACTTCCCCCGCTGGCGAGAGGCACGTAAGGCTACGGCTCAGTTTCTAAAGCAATAGCTTCGAGCTCTTCTATCTTGTCGATGATGAAGTCAGCTCCCGCTTCTTCAAGTTCCTCTCTGGTCCCGTTGCCCCAAGTCACGCCCCAAGTCCTGGCTCCGGCGTTGGCTCCCATCTGAATGTCGACGGCCATATCTCCGACGACGAGCGTCTCGCAGGCCACATACCGCATGGCAGCAAGGGTTTTCAGGACAGGTTCCGGCTTTGGCTTAGCTTCCTTGACATCGTCGGCACCTATCAGGTAAGAAATACAGTCCGAAATGCCCATGTCTCTGGTAAGTTCCGATAATGAGGCATGGGAGCGTGACGATGCAATAGTGAGCGTAAGTCCTTGTTCTTTCAGGGCTGACAAAGTTTCTACGACATGAGGAAAGGCTTGCGGCTTGATGTTCTGGAGGTTCTCATTGAAGATTCTCCTATAAGTATCAGCACAATGTTGAACCTGTTCTGCCTTCAAGTCTGGGAACATCGTTTCGAAGCAGCTGACAAGAGGCAGTCCGATGGTAGACGCACATTCGTCATCACTACGCTCAGGCAACTGCAGTTCCTTGATGGTCATCTGCATGGTTGTAACGATATTACGTCTGGTGTCGCCCAGCGTACCGTCAAAATCGAATATTATCAGTTTTATTCTCATCACTCTTGTACTTAGAAAACCGGCAAACACCTCGTGACGCTTGCCGGTTTCCTATAAGTATTTATTTGTATTACTTCACCTCCTCAAATCTAACATGTACTGATAATCAGCGATTTACGAAAGTCTTGGTACAAATATGGAACACCATAAGCATCTTGGATGTTGTCCCTCAATAACTATCGATAAGCATCCGTGCGATGCTCTTCCCATTCTTCTTTGTCCTTTTCTCTGTATTTCTTTCTTTTGTTGGTGCAAA
>JAGCNO010000082.1 GCA_017645905.1 Prevotella sp.
ACCAAGGCCTCCGTCAGCGACGAGAGTGGCGTAGGCCGTAGCGTGGTCTTCGACTGCGGAGTGGTCATCAGCAAGACGCTCAACGACATGGGACTGAAGTTCATCATTGATGCCCCAGAGGACAATGTCATCAAGGGAGAACTCAACTCTATGTCAGAGGAGGAACGCGGAAAGATTGCCGTCACGATGCTCACCACAGGCATGTATCTTGCCGATGGCAACACCAACGGCTTCTCGATGAACGCCGCCCTCAGTTCCTTCCTGCAGAGTGAGATCAACAACATTACCGGCTCAGCCCTGAAAACCTTCGATGTCAGCTTGGGCATCGACAACTCCACCGATGCCAGCGGCACCATGCATACAGACTACTCCTTCAAGTTTGCCAAGCGCTTACTCGACAACCGTCTGAAGATTGAGATTGGCGGACTGGTGTCGTCAGGCAGCAACAACGCCATGGGACAGAAGCAGTCCTTCTTCGACAACGTGTCGATGGAATACCGTCTGAACCAAAATGCCACGCAGAACCTGAAACTCTTCTACAAGCAGAACGTCTACGACTGGCTCGAGGGCTACACTAGCGAGTACGGCGCAGGATTCGTCTGGCGCCGTAAGCTCGACAACTTCTGGGATATCTTCCGCTTCTGGAAGAAGGAACAGCAGCCGACGTACCCCACCCGTCGCCCATCAGAGCAACAGCCCTCAGACCGTCTGCCGATGATGCAGCGCGACAGCATACAAGTTGACAGTATAAAAAAAAGGTAAAATATGAAAGAATTAAACCATCATAGCATCATATCAAAGGTGAAGGCGCACGCCCTTTTACCTTTTTACCTTTTTACCTTTTTACTTTTCTTCGTCTCCTGTTCCATGACGAAGAACATCCCTGAGGACGACCAGCTCTTCACAGGCCTGACAAAGATCGTCTACGAAGATGAGCCGGAAGACAATCCCTTCGAAGACCATCTCGACGCCATAAAGGAAGAGGTGGAGGCAGCACTTGCCACCACACCCAACGGCTCGCTCTTCGGCAGCAGCTATTACCATACGCCCTGGTCTTGGCGGTTATGGGTGTACAACACATACGCCAATAAAGACTCTAAGTTTGCACGTTGGATGACCAAGTCCTTCGGCCGTGCGCCAGTGCTGATGAGTCAAGTGAATCCTACCCTCCGTGCCTCCGTGGCGCGCTCCGTTCTCCAGAGCAATGGCTATTTCCGCGGCAACGTGACCTACGAAACCGTAACCAGTAAGAATCCAAAAAAATGCAAGATAGGCTACACCATACATCTCGACTCCCTTTTCACCCTTGACAGCGTGGCCTACGTCAATTTCCCTGCCCCCTTGCAGACACTCATCGACTCCACCCTCAGCGAGTCGCTCATCAAGAGCGGCGAACCCTTCAGTGTGTCAGCCCTCGACGGAGAACGCTCACGTGTCACCAACCTCTTCCGCAACAACGGCTACTATTACTACAACAGCAATTACGCCTCGTATCTCGCCGATACGTTCAATGTGGCAGGAAAGGCACAACTGCGCTTCCAGTTGGCGGAAGGTTTGACACCGGAAGCCCTCAGCAAGAGGTACATCGGAAACATCGCAGTACAATTCCGCAAGAACATGCGCGAACAACTCACCGACAGCGTAAAGCGCCGTCATCTGACCATCCGTTTCGCCGGAAAGAATCCCCCCATACGTCCGAACACTATCCTGCGCAACCTCCGTCTTCGCCCGCGTCAGGAGTATAGCTACGACAACTATCTCGAATCAGCCAGCAAGATCAACGCTACAGGCGTATTCTCCTCCACCGATTTCCTGTTCACGCCGCGTGCAGGCACCGACACCCTTGACCTTGTGCTGAACTGCGTATTTGAGAAGCCCTACGACTTCTACCTTGAAACCAACGCCATCGGACGCACCAGTGGTCGCTATGGTCCAGAGGTGAAGATTGGTTTCACCCGCCGTAACCTCTTCCGTGGCGGAGAGAAACTCGATATCAACCTCCACGGCTCCTACGAGTGGCAGCATGGTGGAGGCGAGAATTCTGCCACCTACCAGTATGGTGCCGATGCCTCCATCGAGTTCCCGCGTATCCTTGCCCCCTTCTACAACAGCGAACGTGTCCGCCGTGACAAAAACGGCCGTCCCATCCGTCGTCGCAGACCTTACGCTGCACCTACCACCGTGGCGAAAATGTCTTTCGACATCGTACAGCGTCCAGACTACTACCGTATGCACGTGGCCAGTGGCGAATGGACCTACCGCTGGCAACCCACAGCCACCAGCCGCCATGAGTACTCCCCACTGACGCTGAAATACCAGTTCAAGAACACCACCACCGCAAAATACGATTCCGTGATGGAAAAGAACATGTATCTCAGTGCCTCGATGGAGGACTACCTCATCCCCAAGATGCGCTACACCTACACCTACACAAGTCCTGCCACCTTGCGCAACCCCATACGCTGGGAGACAACCATAGAAGAGAGCGGAGGCATCACGTCTCTTATCGACGTTGCCCGTGGCAAGTCACTCAACGAAAAGTACAAGACCCTCTTCAAGGCTCCCTATACCCAGTTCATCAAACTAGAGACCGACCTGACAAAGACTTGGTCGTTAGGTCTCTTTTCGAAACTGGTGGGCCACCTCAATGCCGGCATCCTCTACAACTATGGTAACTGCGACAATGCCCCCTTCACAGAGCTCTTCTATGTGGGCGGCGCCAACAGTATCAGGGCCTTCCTGATGCGCGACATCGGCCCGGGACGTCTGATGTATTTCGAAGGTGCCAGCCGACAGATAAACTACGTACTGCGTAACGGCGATTTTAAGCTCGTGGGCAACCTCGAGTATCGCACCCCGCTGTTCGGAAACCTTGAGGGAGCACTCTTCCTCGACGCCGGAAACGTGTGGTTCCTGCGATACTCCGACCTATTAGACGAAACAGATTACACCTCTCAGGAGGCGTATGAGGAAGACAAGGAAATCTACGAACAGATGGGCTTCGATGCTTCAAAGTTCTTTAACGACATTGCCGTCGGTACTGGCATCGGCCTGCGCTATAACCTGGGATTCCTCGTCATCCGTCTCGACTGGGGTGTAGCCCTCCATGTCCCCTACGACACCGGCAAGTCTGGCTACTTCAACATCAACCGCTTCAAGGATGCCCACACCCTCCATTTCGCCATCGGCTACCCGTTCTAGATATCGTATCTTCTTTATTATGTTACTTTGTCTAAAAAAAGTTAGTATGTCTTGGAAAAAAGTTGTATCTTTGCACGCAAATTCGAATATAACTCAAAATAACACATTATGAAACCGACATTATTTCTGCTTGCAGCAGGTATGGGCAGCCGCTATGGCGGTCTGAAACAACTCGACGGTCTGGGCCCCAATGGAGAGACCATCATGGACTATAGTATTTACGATGCCATCCAGGCAGGCTTCGGCAAGATCGTATGGGTGATTCGCAAGGATTTCGAGGAGCAGTTCCGTACCCAGATCCTCGCCAAGTACGAGGGACATATCCCTTGCGAGCTCTGCTTCCAGGGTCTCGATGCACTGCCCGAAGGCTTCAGCGTACCCGAAGGTCGTCAGAAGCCGTGGGGCACAAACCACGCCGTACTCATGGGTAAGGACGTGATCAAAGAGCCCTTCTGCGTCATCAACTGCGATGACTTCTACAACCGCGACGCCTTCATGGTCATCGGCAAGTTCCTCTCTGAGTTGCCCGAGGGCGCCAAGAACCAGTACGCTATGGTAGGTTTCCGCGTAGGCAACACCCTCAGCGAGAATGGCACCGTGGCCCGTGGCATCTGCTCGAAGAACGAGAAGGGCCATCTGACGACCGTCGTTGAGCGCACGGAGATCGTTCGCTGTGCCGCTGACGGCTCGAATGCCGGTGCTGCTACAGAGCCTATCCGTTATAAGGACGAAGAGGGCCAGTGGGTGGTTGTCGACGACAATACACCTGTCTCCATGAATATGTGGGGTTTTACACCTGACTACTTCAACTACTCCGAGGAAGAGTTCAAGGTATTCCTCAGCGACCCGAAGAACATGGAGAACCTGAAAGCCGAGTTCTTCATCCCTCTGATGGTCAACAAGCTCATCACCGAAGGTACAGCTACCGTCGAGGTGCTCGACACCACCAGCAAATGGTTCGGTGTGACCTATGCCGCCGACCGTGAGTCCACCGTCGCCCGCATCCAGCAGCTTGTCGACGAGGGCGTTTACCCGAACAAACTCTTCTAATGGATATTAATATTCTCAACGAAGCGCAATTAAGTCAGCTGGATCAGCTGATTATCTCTGCGGATACCATTCTCATCACCTGCCACAAGAGTCCCGATGGCGACGCCATCGGCTCTTGTCTGGGCTGGGCAGAGTACCTGCGCTCGCGCGGGAAGGATCCGACGGTCATCGTGCCCGACCAGTTCCCCGACTTCCTGATGTGGCTGCCCAACACGGAGAAGATTGTGCGCTACGACAAGCACAAGGAGAAGTGCGACATGCTCTTCAAGATTGCCGACCTCGTGTTCTGCCTCGATTTCAACGCCACTAGCCGCGTCAGCGACATGGAGTCTGCGCTCGTAAGCACGCCTGCCCCGAAAGTGCTTATCGACCATCATCTCGACCCCACCGTGCCGGCAGTGCTCTCCATCTCCCACCCCGAAGCCAGCAGCACCAGCGAACTGGTGTTCCGCATCGTCTGGCAGATGGACGGTTTCAAGAGTCTCGGGCGTCAGTTCGCCATACCTGTCTACTGTGGCATGATGACCGACACCGGCGGCTTCCTCTACAACAGCAGCCGTCCTGAAATCTACTTCATCATCGGCGAACTGCTCACGAAGCACATCGACAAGGATCGCATCTACCGCAACGTCTATCACAACTACTCCGAGGACCGCATCCGCCTGATGGGCTACGTGATGTACGAGAAACTCACCTACCTGCCCGAGTACCACGCCGCCTACTACGCGATTACCAAAGACGAGCTGCGGCGCTTCCATTTCATAAAGGGCGATGCCGAAGGACTGGTAAACATCCCCCAGCAGATAAAAGGCCTGCGCCTCTCCATCTCTCTTCGCGAGGACACGGAAAAGAAGAACCTCATCTGGGTAAGCCTGCGCTCCGTCGATCAGTTCCCCTGCAACAAGATGGCCTCCGAATTCTTCAATGGTGGCGGCCACATCAACGCCTCCGGCGGCCACCTCGACATGACAATGGAGGAAGCCGTGGAAACAGTCCGCCGCGCCATCATCGCCTATGCTGAGATGCTAAAATAGTTAAAAAAATGACAAGGTACGAAAAAATGTTCAGCGTACCACGTTCCATGTTCAATGTTTTTCGTATCTTTGCAACCGAAATGAAGAAGTTTTTACTGATAATCATAGCTGTAGTGGCACTG
>JAGCNO010000083.1 GCA_017645905.1 Prevotella sp.
AAGGAGCTGAGAACGAGGCGATGGCTTTTACAAACTGTCCGAAGGTAAGCGTTGAAGCCAGATTGCCACCCCCCATCACGGTAGATACCAGCGGATTGAGCGACGTCTGCATCAGGGCATTGCCGATGCCCAGCAGCGAGAAGGCTACGAGCATGATGGCGAACGACTCGCCGAACAGCGGCAGCAGCAGCGACAAGACTGTCACCACGAGCGAGAGCAGCACGGTCTTCTTACGACCGATCTTGTTCATCAGCATACCCGTAGGCACGCTGAAGATGAGGAACCAGAAGAATACTAACGAGGGGAACACGTTGGCCACGGAGTCGCTCAGAGCCAGGTCGGCCTTCACATAGTTGGAGGCGATGCCCACCAAGTCCACGAAGCCCATGCAGAAGAAGCAGAGCATCACGGGGATGAGGGCGAGTTTGCTAGTTTTACTCATAATTATCAATTGTTAATTATAGCCCCTTAAGTTAGGGGGTTGGGGGTCTGAACTTAGGGGACTAAGGCATAGATGGTTGCCTTGCCGCCCTTAACCTTTATTGTGTTGTAGGGTTCCGATGGGAATACGAGATTCGTCATCGCCATCTTGCCTTCAGCATCAAAGGCCTCGATAGAGCAGCGGTCGATGAAGAGGCGCAGCTGGCGGATAGCACCGTAAGTAGGAGCGACGGTCACACAAGGGAAGGCCTCGCTGAAGCTTACGTCGCCGCTCTTTGTACGGTCCATACGGAATTCCTGCTGCTGGGCATCATAGCGCATGGTGACCTGCTCGCCCTTGACGTTTGACAGTGTGATGTCTGCCGATCCTTTTACGTCGATAACAATCTCACAGGTCTCTGTCGGCTGTTTCACTTTCTTGCCACGTAGGGCGGTCAGTTCTTTCGAAGGCGTGCTGGTGAGGATGGTCTCGCCGCCAACGGTCTTTATTTCCAAGTCGCGAGGCAAGCCGTTGGCCGAACGGAACTGATGTGTGGGCACTTGGTTGGCATACTGCCAGTTACTCATCCAAGGCAGTGCTACGATACGGCCTTCAGGAGCATTATGGAAGGTGACGGTAGCATAATGGTCTTTGCCGTAGTCCATCCATTTCGTCTCAGAGGGATTGTCCTCGCACACGAACTTGTGACCGTCGAACTGTCCCACGAAGTACTGCGTGGCCGAACCGCCGAAGGGGCCGCCAGGATTGATGTTAAGCAGGAGGACCCACTTCTTTTGAGTGAGGAGTGATGAGTTAGGAGTTTGGAGTTGTTTTGCGGATGAGGAACCGTTAACTCCTAACTCGAACAAGTCCGGACACTCCCACACACCGTCGTGGCTGCCATATTCACGACCGAAGCTGCTCTCGTACCTCCATTCCTTCATGTTTGTAGAGCTGTAGAACTGCACTTCCTGACCTACTGCCAGCACCACAATCCACCTGTTTGTAGACTCGTGCCAGAACACTTTTGGGTCGCGGAAGTCAGGAGCGTTGAAGGTAATGACGGGATTGCCGGCATACTTGGTGAATGTCTGTCCGCCGTCGGCACTATAGGCGATGCTCTGCGTCTGGGCGGCACCTGCCGAGGTATACATAGCAATGACGGCATTGCGTCCGAAGCCTGCAGTATTGTCTTTGTCAACGATGGCGCTTCCCGAGAAGATGGCTCCTAACCAGTCGCCTTCTATTGCCATAGGCTGTGCCTCCCAATGTACGAGGTCACGGCTGGTGGAGTGTCCCCACGTCATATTTTCCCATTGTGAGCCGTAAGGGTTATACTGATAGTACAGGTGCCACACACCATCTTTGTAGAACATTCCATTCGGGTCGTTCATCCAGCCGTACAGCGGTGTGTGGTGGTAGGCAGGGCGGAATTTCTCGCGGTTTGTCGTGTCGAACGTGTTGCTGTATTTCATCTCCTTCCAGCATACAAAGTCCTTCAAGGCTCCCGTCGTCCGCTTGTCTCCATGAAAGGTAATGTCAAGCAGCTGGCCGTTCCTGATTTCGAGTGGAACAAGATAGTCCACCTTGTCAACAGCCAGACGGACGTTTAGCCGTTTTACCATCTCGTTCCTACTGTCAAGCACGGCAATGTGCGCGTTCTCTTCTTTTTCTTGAACAGGCAGTAGCAGGTACTTCGATGTTTGAGGGGATTTGTTATCCCCGATTCGCAGCATGGCGTGGTTCTCACCCAGAATCATTGGCGTCTGGGCTTTCACTGTCACCGCCATCAGCAGGGCGGTCATCATTGTTAAGAGTTTCTTCATATTAGTTTTAAGCTTTTCGTTTGAAATCTGCTGCAAAATTACATTTTTTCTCCCATCTGTTATATAAAAAATGATACAAAGACTAACAAATAACGTTCATTGCACGATATTTATCAGCAATGAACGTTATTTTCACCTTTACCATATACTCTTTAACGCTCGCACCTCTGCCTCGTATGATGCACCTTCAACGGTCAGGCGGTTATAGACAGACTGAGGGAATACGAGGTTGGTCATCGACATGGAACCGTTCTGGGTCAATACTTCCACTGAGGACTGGTCGACAAAGAGGTCGAGGGTGACAGTGGTTCCCGTCACGTTGAGTGGTGCCTGTATAGAAGGCACAGAGAATGTTCCGTTGAAACTGCTCTTTCCTGTAGCCGATGTTCGGTGGGCAGTCAGTGTGCGGGCAGAGGAATTAACGTCGAGGACATATTTCTCGTCTGCGGAGTTGCTCAGTGTGATGGTAGAATTCTTGTCGAGGTTGAGGGTAATACGCAGTTGGTAGGCATCCTTGACGTCGAGGCCTGCACCTGCCGTCTGCCATTGTCCTGCAATCTTGTCAATCTCGCTAACGACGGTATTGGCGAGCAAGGGCTTGCCGTCGTACTCGATGAGCTTCAGTTCTCGGGGCAGGGTCATGGCCGAGCGCCAAGGCGAGCAGGGAACAGCTCCGGCATACTGCCAGTTGTTCATCCAGCCCATCATCACCTTGCGGTCGCCTGTGTTGCTCCAGGTAACGCCAGCGTAGTTGTCCATACCAAAGTCGAGCCAGAGCGGATAGTCGAGGGCATCGGCAGTAAAGGTCTTGCCGTCGAAGTCGCCCACGAAATACATCGTTCCGGAACCGAGAATCGGGCCGCCGGGATTGACGCTGACCAGCAGCACCCACTTGTTGCCCATCTGAATCAGGTCAGGACATTCCCATTGGATACTGGCACGGCCGGCCAACTCCATGAAGAACGTGCTTTGATGTGTCCACGACTTCAGGTCGGGCGAGCTGTAGAAGTCCACGCCCATCTTCCTGCCTTTGGCTAAAGCCATAATCCACTGTTTTGTACCCTCGTGCCAAAATACTTTCGGGTCGCGCAGGTTGTCATCGTTGTTCTTGATGACGGGATTGCCTGAATATCGGGTGAATGACTTGCTGCCGTCTGTCGAGTAGGCTATGCTCTGCTGCTGCGCGCCGCTGGCAGAGGTATAGATAGCCACCATCGCTTTGGCTCCGAATCCTGCTGTGTTATCCTTATCGATGACGGCAGAGCCGGAGAAGATGTCGCCCAGCTCGTCGCGCGTCAAGGCAACGGCCTGCTCTGTCCAGTGTATGAGGTCTGTCGAGGTGGCATGTCCCCACGACATGTTGCCCCAGTCGTTGCCCTTAGGGTTATACTGATAGAACAAATGCCATGTTCCATCAACGTACACCATGCCGTTAGGATCATTCATCCAGTTCTTGGCTGGCGTGAAGTGAATCTGCGGACGATACTGCTCGTTGCGCTCAGTCTGCGTCGTAGGTTGTTCTGTCGGCTTTTCGGGCTTCGGATCGTCAATCAACGGGTTGTAGTCCTGCTTCGGATCGTCGCTGGAACAAGCGACAATGGTAGCCGCCATCGCGACGACCACCATTGCTACAGAAAAGAAATACTTAGATTCCTTCATAACTGTTACTAACACTATTAAACAATACTAACGAGTCTTCAGATATTCCAAGGAGTTCTTGGCGAGCGTGAGGACGTTGTCCTGATAGATGTTGTTCTTCGGGTGCGCGCTCTTGTCGGGCGTACCGTCGGGGTTCTTCATGGAGAACTCGCAGCCACCGTTTCCGATGCAGAGCAGCGTTCCCTGGAACTCGGTGTTGCCCTGCTGGGCTTCCCAGACGTTCATCTGGCTTACCCACCAGATCTGGCTGTCCCACGTGCCGAGCGGATAGATGCCATAGGTCTGGGTGAGCTGGGTGTAGCAGGCCTCTTCGCCATTGCCTATGCCGGTGAGCAGTGAGGGCAGGTTGAAGTACAGGCAGTTGTGGTCTTCCGTCCAGCCCGGACCCTTGAAGGCGATGAGCTTCGTGTCTGGTGTGGTCTCTATCTCCAGACCTTTGTAGATGGGATGTGTGGAGTGGTCCTTCTTGAACTTGTGGTCGGGATATAGCTCCACGGCCATACGCCATACGTCGTTGTTGATTGCGCCGAAGCCGAAGCCGAAGGCGTGGTCGTTGCTCTTCATATCGTCGAGGCTAAGGCGTCCCAGGTGGCCGGCATAAACGGTAGCGTGGCTCCAGAGCAGGAGGCTGCCGCCAGTCTTGTACCATTCTTTAATAATAGGAGTAGCGGCCTCCACATCGGCAGGCATGTTCCAGACGTCGCCTTCGCCAACACCCTCCAGGTCGCGGAGCCAGAACAGCACGCGGTAAGGTTCGATAACGTCGGCAGCGGTGATGCTGGTGAAGGGAACGAACTGGGCGGTGGGGTAGGTCTCGTGGAGCCACAGCCAGGCCGAAGCCTCGTCGTCGTCACCGTTGGCAACCAGCTCTTCGGGTGTGGCATAGACACTCAGGAAGCCAATGGCCGTCTTACCAATACGGAGTGAGGAGCGGGTGGAGAGCGCACTACCCTTGTCGTTCACGGCGGTCAGCGAGACTTCCCAGGTGTCGCCAGTCTGTACGTCGGGAATGGTATAGCTCGTAGCCGTGCCGGGAAGCGTCTCGTTGATGGTCTGCTTGCCGTTGGTGGCAGTCAGCTTAATGCTGGTAGCATCGGCCGCCTTGTTCCAGACCACGAGTGCATCGTAACCTCCGGCCTTGTCCAACTGGCTCATCTGTACGCCGCTGATGCTCGTAGCACCTTCGCGCATGTAGCTCTTGATGACGCCTGTAGAGAAGTTGGTACCGTCGGTGAGCTTAAAGACGTATTCAAAGGGCACGTTGGTGGGCACGTCCTTCTGAGTAAAGCTGTTGCCGCTGACACGCTCACTGCTGGAGAGCGTACCGTTGCGGTAGACAGCAACCTGCATCTGACCGTTCTGAGCAGGCCAAGTCCAGGTGTAGTCGTCGCCCGAGAGCGAACCGGTGATTTGCGAGGCATCGGGAGCCTGGAGGATCATGCCCTCACGGTCGATGTCCTTGTCCTGACAAGCGGTCAGGATGAGCGAGAATATCGCCATTATAATGATTGATGTCTTTTTCATAACGCTTTTATATGTTGAGGGTTGAGATTTGAGATTTGAGAATAAGCCGTTCTTTCTATGAGAAAGGATAGTTCTTTCTATGGGAAAAAGCCGTTCTTTCTATGGGAAAAAGCCGTTCTTTCTATCTGATGCATTGTGCATAGTGAAGGGATTAGTTGTAGCCTTTATTCTGTGTGTACAGTCCGGGTACGTAGTAGAGCTGTATGTAAGGCAGCGGGAAATACTCGTTCTTGGCGGGCGTGAAGTGCGCATCCTTGTAGTACTGTGCGTATGTCTGTCCGTCGTAGATGGCATCCTTCTCCTTCTCGAAGAACGTGTTGAGCGTCTGTGAGGCGATGCCCCAGCGGCGCAGGTCGAAGAATCGGCCGTTCTCCATAGCCAGCTCTAAGCGGCGCTCCCACTGCAGGCACTTGCGGGCCTGCTCCTTTGTGCTGAAATAGGAGGCGGGATAGAGGGCAATCTCGCACTGATCTTTGGCATAGGCGATGTGCTTGTCGACTGAGTTCTTGGCTCGCTGGCGGATGTCGTTGATGATGGTGCGGGCTTCTTCAAGTGCACCTGTCTCGATGAGCGCCTCGGCACGCATGAGCATGACGTCGGTATAGCGCAGCACGTAGTCGTTCATAGCGAAGGCCTGCCAGGGGTTGTCGAAGGTCTCACCCTTGGAGCGCTGCGGCACTTCCTTCAGTGAGGCATAGTAACCGTAGGTGTTGGGGGTGCGGCTGTTGTCCTTCGTCATCGTGTATTCCACTTCATACTTGTAGGGGAAAGTGGGCATGCCGACGGTGTGGAAGAGACGCGGGTCCCATTTCTGGGCGGTAGGAACACCGTTGATGGGGTAGGCAATCTCGTTGTTATAGGTGTCGAACATGGGCAGACCGTCCTTGGTCTTGAAGGCGTTGACGAGGTTCTGCGTGGGCTTGTGGAAGTCCCATCCGCATGACCACATCTGCCAGCAGCCGTTGAGCATGTTGCTCCAGTTGCCACGGCCGTAGAGAGTGTTGTCGTCCTGATAGTCAGAGTGCTGGACGGCGAAGACGCTCTCCTTGGAGTTCTTGTACTCGGGCAGGAAAATGTCGCCGTAGTCCTCGAGGTAGCCGTAGGATGACTGCTGGACTACAGCAGTGTACTTGATGACCTCCTGCATATACTGGCTGTTGATGTGGCTGACGCCGGTCGAAGCCTCGTAACCGTCTCCCCAGGCCATCGTCAGGTAGCACTTGGCCAGATAGGCAGCGGCGGCAATCTTGTTGGCACGTCCGCCTTCGCTCTGCTGTGCGGGCAGCAAGTCGTAGGCAGCCTTGAAGTCGGCCACAATCTTCTCCATCAGTTCGTCATGGCTGAAGGCGTCGTTGCGGGTCTGCTCCTCGGTGTGGTTGCGATAGACCTCCTCGTCTACCCAAGGCACCTGGTTCCAGAGCTGTACGAGCTTGAAGTAAAAGTGGGCACGGAGGAAGCGCACCTCGCCTTCGCGAATCTTGCGGGTCTGTTCGTCGAGCTTTTCACCGTGGTCGGCCAGCGACACGAGTGCACGATTGCAGCGGCTGACAGAGCAGTAGAGGTGATACCACATCTCGTCCATGTGGTCGGGGGTAGAAGCCGTAAGCGTAGACCACACTTCCACAGGATGGTAGTTGGTGTCGGTGGTTCCCGAACCGCCCTTCATGGCGTCGTCGGAAGATACATCGCCGTAGGGCCACATGTTGAACGGATAGGTGTACCAGTCGTCACCCAGCTTGGCGTATGCGGCCGTCACCATTTCATTGGGCTGGCTCATGGCGAGATCCTCGCTGATAACGCCCTGCGGTTCCACGTCGATGAAATCGTTACAGCTTGTGAGGGCTGCGGTAATACCGCAGCATACGAGACAAGCGGCGGCTACCTTTTTATATATCTTGGTAATCATAATATTTACGATTTACTAATTTACTAATTTCAATTTATTAGAATGAGGTTTGTATTCCGAATGAGAACGATGTCGAGTTAGGATACATCCAGCGGGGATTTTCAGGATCGCTGCAGGTCAGTGAGTTGCTCTTCAGGGTGAGCAGGTTGTGACCAGAGACGTAGACGCGGGCGGAGGTCATGTGTACCTTCTTCAGCAGGCTCTGCGGCAGGTTGTAGCCTAACTGCACCTGACGCAGCTTGGCGTAGGAGCCGTTCTCGACGAAGTAGGTCGAGGTGCGGTTCTCGTTGCCCGCGTTGTTGGTAGTCAGTGCGGGAATGTCACTGCCGGTATTGGCAGTTGTCCAAGCTCCGAGCATGCGGTTACCCTTGTTGCTTCCAGCATCGGTGATGCTGTAGAAGTCGGTCTGGAATTTCTGGTCGTTGTAGACATCCTGTCCAGCAACGCCCTGCCAGAACATCGAGAAGTCGAAGTCCTTATAGCCCAGTTCGACGTTCAAACCCCATGAGAAGTTAGGAATGGGATTGAAGATCCATGTCTGGTCCTGCTCGTTGATGAGGCCGTTACCGTCGAGGTCGGCGTACTTCAGGCCACCTACGCGGGCATTCTCCTGACCGCTGGCCAGCACCTCTTCACGGTTCTGGAACAGACCGTCTACGACGTAGCCCACGATGCTTCCGTAGGGTCGCTTGGACTCAACGAGGTTCTCCTTGGCGGTGTGGACGTAAGAGCCGGTCGTCGTCTCGGGCAGGTAGGTCACGCGCTGGCGGAAGAAGTCGAGGTTTCCGTTCACGTTATATTTCAGACCAAATTCGGTAGTACCACGATAGCCAAGGGCAAACTCCATACCCCAGTTACGCAGGCTGGGACCGTTGAGCCACGAGGCGCCGCCCTCACCCATCGAGCCGAGGTAGGCGGGGTTGATAAGCATGTCCTTCACATTCTTTATATAGGCATCCATCGTACCATAAACGCTGTTGCCGAAAAGGGTGAAGTCGAGACCGAAGTTATACTGCTCGGTGGTCTCCCACTTCAGGTCGTTGTTCTGGGCCTGTGTGGCACGGAAGCCTGAGGGGAAGATGCCGCTGCCGGCCAGTGCAAGGTCGTAGGCTGTCGACTCGTTGCGGCCGCCGCCGTAGGTTGCGGCATAGAGTCCGTAGCGGGCGTAGTTGGAGATAGCCTGGTTACCAGTCTCACCCCACGATGCACGTACCTTCAAGTCGTTGATCCAATCCTGCTTCAGGTTCTCGGAAAGACGATAACCCAGCGTGAAGGCGGGGAAGGTACCGTAGCGGTTGTTCTCACCGAAGCGTGAGCTGCCGTCACGACGGATGGTGAACGAGGCGAGCACCAGGTCCTTCCAGTTGTAGTCCACCTTGCCGAAGAGCGACACGAGGTTGTAGCCTTCACGGATACCGCCGGCACGCTGTGTGCCAGTAGCGGCATCGGGCCACATGTAGTCGTAGT
Organism: Prevotella sp.; assembly: GCA_017645905.1. Taxonomy (GTDB): domain Bacteria; phylum Bacteroidota; class Bacteroidia; order Bacteroidales; family Bacteroidaceae; genus Prevotella. The sequence goes on from JAGCNO010000083.1 coordinate 8,804, forward strand.
TCTCCAGAGCGTACATCTGAGCGTAGGCCGATGCGCGGTCTTCCACGTCACGGTGAAGCTCGATACCGGCCAGCAGGATGAAGTTATGGTCGGTGAAGATGTTGAAATTATAGTTGGCCGTGTTCGACCAGGTCCACTTCACAGAGGTCTTGTTGCCGAGGTTGGCAGCGGGAGTGCTGTTGTTCACCACGTCTGAGTGCCAGGTGTAGGTCACGCTGTGGATGAACTCCGACCAGTAGTCGAGACCGAAGTTTGAACGCAGTGTCAGACCCTTGAGGGGCTTGATGTCAATATATCCATTGCCGAAGATACGCCACATCTTCAGTCGGTTGTCGCGGTTGTGGTAGAGTTCACGCAGGGGGTTCTGGCGGTCGCTCATGCCACGCACAGGACCAGAAAAGGTCACGCCGTCCTCTTCATAGACAGGCAGTGTGGGCGACATCTTCAGAGCGTTCTCCAACGGCTGGCAGTCTACCTGGTCACTGTAGGTGATAGTGGCATTCTCGCCGATGGTCACAATCTTGTTTACATTATAAGAGGTGTTGATACGGCCTGAGAAGCTCTCGAAGTCGGTGTACTTCAGAATACCATTGTTCTTCTTGTAGCCGAAGGAGAACAGAGCCGATGACTTGTCGGTGGCATTCGAGATGGAGAGGTCGTAGTTCTGTGAGAAGCCCGTGCGTGAAATCTCGTCGAGCCAGTCAGTGTCGCTGAAGCGCATAGTCCTCGCGTCGTTGAGGAAGCCATCGTTCACACCGTTCACGGTGAACTCGCGCATCTGGCCAGCGGCGGGATCCCAAGCCGAGATTTTCACGCCCTTTTCTGCGTGGAGTGTCAGGCCGTAGTTGTTGGCATACTGCTCAGGGTCGAGACCGTCGTTCATGGCTGCCTGTGCCATTGCGGTGGCATACTCAGAGGTGTTGGCCAGCTTCATCATGGTCTGCTTGTTGTAGAACTGGGCGGTGAGGTTGGCCGAGAAGTCCACCTTCACCTTGTCGCCCTTCTTGCCCGAGCGGGTGGTGATGATGATGACACCGTTAGCAGCGCGGCTACCATAGATAGAAGCCGAGGCAGCATCCTTCAGCACCTGCATGGACTCGATGTCGTTCATGTTCAAGGTGTTCAGGTTAGTTGTCGTGGGCACACCGTCGATGATGAACAGGGGGTCCTGCGACGAGTTGAACGAGCCACCACCACGGATGCGGACGGTACCGGCACCTACGGGCGAGCCGTTCGAGGTAATCGTCATTCCGGGGACCTTACCCTGCAAGGCGCGCATGGGGTCGGTGTCGCTCGAGGTTTTCAGCTCGTCGGTCTTCACCACTGCCACCGAACCCGTCAGGTCGGCCTTGCGCTGGGTCTGGTAACCGGTAACGACGACCTCGGCCAGCTCAGAGGCGTTCTCCTTTAGCTCAAACTTCATGCCGGGAGCGGCAGCCATCTCCACTGGGTCGTAACCGATGTAGCTCACCACGAGCATCGCGCCCTTGGCCACTTTCAGCTTGAAGTTGCCGTCGAAGTCGGTTATAGCACCGTTCGACGTGCCTTTCTCCTTTACGGTGGCGCCGATAACGCCCTCGCCGGTCTCATCGACCACCGAACCCGTAATCTCCGTCTGCGCGTACATTAATGTACTTGCAAGGATGAGCATCGCGCTCATCAGGAATCTCCTAAGTCTTTCCATTTGCGTTTTGTTTAAAGGTTAATATTGTTAGCTTTCAGAATTATGTTGCAAAATTATTAGTTATAGGCTTTTCAATCTGTCACTTTTCGTTCTTCGGCTTACAAAAATGATTCGATGAAACATTTTTGAGAGTGTATGAACGATTATTATCATTCCTTGTAACGCTTTTGCCATACCTTTGCATCGTGATTACAACACACTGCAAATAAAAGGTGTGGATGAAGCGTTTCATTCTTCGAACCTGGTCTGCGACAACCAAAGAATAGATGAAACGACAGTCCACACCATTATTATATATGGTCGTGTCCCGCACTCTACATTCTTTTCCCAAGGTCGCAGTTTGGTTCGAGAAGAGTCAGTCACTCAGTTTTCCCGCGATGTCAATGTCTTATCACTAAGACGTGTGCAAAGGTAATACTTTATTTTCAAATATGCAACATTATTTACTGAAAAATTATGCAGGACGTACCTCGCCCGGAACTTTTCCGTATTCGTCCTTGAAACACTTGGTGAAATAGCTGGGCGAGGTAAAGCCAACTTTGTAGGCCACCTCGCTGACGCTCAGGTCGGTGGTGAGCAGCAGCTGGTAGGCACGGTTCAGGCGGGCAGTGCGTAGTATTTCCACTGGTGAGGAGTCTGTAATGGACTTTACCTTACGATAGAGTTGCACACGGCTCAGATTCATGTCGGCAGCCAGATCCTCTACGCTGACATCGCTATCGGCCAGCCGTGACTCGACAACTTCCTTGAAGCGGGTAATGAATAATGAAACAGAAGACTCTTCATCTTCCTCTCCAGACTCTCCCCCGTCTCCCTGCCCATCTTCCATATTCCACAGTGTATTCACCACACGTTCGTGTTGAATGGCAGTTTTTTTGAGGTAATAGAGATAGAACAGCACGATGGTCATCACCAGCAAAACGATGACTCCGATTGCCATCCAATTGACAACACGCTGAGTGCCTAACTGTTCAAGATAGTTGTCAGCACGGTTGTGAAGTTGGTCGAGATAGTCCGACTGGCGCATAATCTCCTCATTCTGCATCAGCAGTACACGGGCATTGTCAGAAGTTACCAAAGCCGACATCAGGAGTGTCTCTTTCTTGTATTGCTTTCCGTCAAGGATGTTAACGGCCAACTGAATCAGCTGGTCACCATGCGTAGGATAGATGTAAGAAGCATCGAGAATAGAATCGCGTACCAACTGGATTCCGCCATCCTCACCAGGAAGGCCGTCAATACCACAGTATTTTATGGTGGGCGACTTTAAAGCCTTACGGGCACCTATTGCCATACGGTCGTTTTGGCCGAATACGAAATCAATGTTGGTCAGGTCGCCTTCGTATTCAGTAATGGCCTTAACGGCACTCTCTTCAGTCCAGTCGCCTTGCAGAGTAGCTATGATGTCAATGTCGGGATAGTTCTTCAAGCCATCAACAAAGCCATTATGCCTTTCGATGGCTGGCGATGAGCCCTTTAGCCCCATGATTTCCATGACACGACCCTTGCCATGCAACTGCGAGGCGATGTATTCGCCCATCACGCGTCCCATCTCGTAATTGTCGGCACTGATGAAAGCCGTGTACTTCTGCGAGTTAGTTTTACGCTCGAAAACAATAACAGGAATCCCTTTGTCGTAGGCACGGTCGATAGCTGGAGAGATTGTTGCTACCTGATTAGGTGCCACAATCAGCAGGTCAATACCAGTAGCCACCAGACTGTCAATCTGCTGCACCTGTCGCTCATCGCTGTCGTAGGCAGCAGCAAACCGCAGTTCCACATTACCTTGCAAGTAGGCTCCCATGCGTAACTCCGCATTCTGCTTGTCACGCCAGATGTCTTCCGAGCACTGCGACACACCTATCTTGAACCGTTTCTCACTTTGAGAACAAGATTCCAAGATGAATCCTAAAATTAATACTATAGTAAGGTATGCAACTGTCTTCCGCATAATTCTCAAATAATTTTACGGTTTCAGCCTGCAAAGTTAATACTTTTCTCCCACTTTTTACAAATATTAATCGAAAAAATGCAATTATCAGTCCGTCTAAATAAGCAAAAATGTACATAATATGAGTTTTGTTATAGAAATAATGGTGAAGATTGCATTTTCCTTAAACACTATCTTCACCTTTCCATTTCTTTTTAAAGGAAACAAATATGGATAGCAAATAAGAGTGTGAATATAGTCGTTGACAGTTGAAACCTCATAAGTTTTTTCGGACTGAGCCCTCAAAAAGGGTGCAACTTTGAAATGCGAGGAAAAGAAAAGTCCCGTAAGTCATTGACCTACAGGACTCTTTCTTGGGCGCTTCAGGATGGGCTTGAACCAACGACCCCCTGATTAACAGTCAGGTGCTCTAACCAACTGAGCTACTGAAGCGGATTTGTTTGCAAGTCATTTCTGAATTGCGGGTGCAAAGGTAAGGACTTTTTTTGAACCGTGCAAATTTTTCTGCGTTTTTTTTCAAAAATTTATATTTGGCTGTCTTTTTACCGGTGTTTTGTTATTTTTTTATTAAATCTTTTACGAAAAGTTTTGGTGGAATGGAATAAAAGCAGTACTTTTGCAGCATGAATATGTTAAAGAGGATTTATCACAGCATGCCCCACATTCACAGCCTGAAGTATATTCTGGCTTTGGCAGTTGCCGTGGCCATTATCGGCTTTGGTGGCGGCAGCAGTGTTTGGGCACATTTTGCTTACCTGAATCGCATCAGTGAGCTTCATGAAGAGATTGACCATTTTGACGGTGAATACCGCCGTGACCAGGCTGAGATACGCCAGTTGATGACCAATCCGAAGTCTATGGAGCGCATTGCCCGCGAGCAGTATTTCATGAAGATGGCCGATGAGGACATCTTTGTGCTTAGCGACGATGAGCAAAAGTCCCCAACCAAAGCATCAGCTGATGAAAAGATTGAATAGGTGGCAGAGCATGCTCTTCATTGCCGGCGCCGTGCTCATGGTCATCGGCGCCGCTACCAGTCTGTTGCGCTGGGATGCTGCTCCGTGGCTTTTTGCTGTGGGTGCACTGGCTTATACCTCGATGCAGATGCAGCAGAGCTATGAGGGGCGCAACATCACGGTGCGCCGTCTTCGGCGAATCATGCTTTTCAGCGATTTTCTCCTTCTTCTTACCGCCGCGCTCATGTTTATCAGCCGTTGGCCACAACTTGGTGGGCTGGACTGGCTCACGTATGTGAACTATGTGCATAACAACTGGGTGGTGACACTGCTTATTGCCGCTATTCTTCAGCTCTACACCACGTATCGCATCGACAAAGAGCTCGGTTGATATTTATACGAAAGATTCCCCTTCAGAGTTTGAACGGCTTTTTCTCATAGAAAGAACGGCTTTTTCTATGAGAGAGAACGGCTTTTTCTGGTAGAAAGAACGGCTTTTTCTCATAGAAAGAACGGCTCAAAGTCCAGACTTGTTTCTTCATGTTCTGGGTGGTAAGTATTTGATGGCTTTGATAAAATATAGGCCAGAAGTTTTGCACTTTCGGCTTTTCTTTGTACCTTTGACTTGCGTCGAAGGTGCTGTCGTTCGACAATAAAAACTAAAAAAATCATTTTTTTGTTTTGTATTGTGCTCACTTATTCGTACCTTTGCCCCCGAATTTTAGCGTATTAGATATGAAAGGTTCATTTCCCCTCGAGAAGTTTGCGCAGCTGCGCACACCGTTTTATTATTACGATATGGAACTGCTGCGGCAGACGCTGGCTGCCATCAATAGCGAGGCGAAGCGGCATGAGGGCTTTGTGGTGCACTACGCCGTGAAGGCCAACGCCAACGAGAAGGTGCTGCGCGCTATTCGCCAGGCAGGACTGGGTGCCGACTGCGTGAGTGGCGGCGAGATAGAGGCCTGCGTCAGGGCCGGCTTTCCTGGAGAGAAGATGGTATATGCTGGGGTAGGGAAGAGCGACTGGGAAATCAACCTGGGCCTTGACCATGACATTTTCTGCTTCAATGTGGAGAGCATCCCCGAGCTGGAGGTCATCAACGAACTGGCTGCCGCAAGGGAGAAAGTGGCACGTGTGGCCTTCCGCCTGAACCCGAACGTGGGGGCACATACGCATGCCAATATCACCACGGGACTGGCCGAGAACAAATTTGGCATCGCCATGCGTGACATGATTCCCGTCATTGAGCGGGCTCAGCAGATGAAGAACGTGCGTGTTGTAGGGCTTCACTTTCACATCGGTTCGCAGATTCTCGACATGGGCGACTTTCAGGCACTTTGCAACCGTGTGAATGACCTGCAGGACGAGCTGGAGCGTCACCATCTGACTGTGGAGCACATCAACGTAGGAGGTGGCCTTGGCATAGACTACCAGCATCCCAACCGTGTGCCCATCCCTGACTTCAAGGCATACTTCGACACCTATGCCCGAAAGTTGAAGCTCCGTCCGGGGCAGACGCTCCACTTCGAGCTGGGCCGGGCTGTGGTGGCACAGATGGGAACACTCATCACGCGTACATTATATATTAAAGAGGGCGCTGTGAAGAAGTTTGCCATTGTCGATGCCGGCTTCACCGACCTTATCCGCCCTGCGCTCTACCAGGCTTACCACAAGATAGAGAACATCTCGAGCGACGAGCCGCTACAGACCTACGATGTGGTGGGGCCCATCTGTGAGTCTACTGATGTCTTTGCCAAGCAGATAGACCTTAACGCCTGCCACCGTGGCGACCTGCTGGCCATCCGTTCTGCCGGGGCCTACGGCGAAATCATGGCTTCGCAATACAACTGCCGACAGTTGCCTAAGGGCTACGTCAGCGACGAGATGTAGAAATAACCAATAAACAATAAACAACCTAAAATAAACAATGCGTATGAAAAAGTTATTTTTTTCTTTGTTGCTTGCCACGGCAGGCATCGTCGTGGCCCATGCCGACGATCTGAAAGTGGCGGGAATAAGCGTAGACCTGACCAAGTCGGGCGAAGTCACAGGTTCAGGCATCAACGGCAGTGTCTATTACGATGCAGGCGAGAAGAGACTTACACTCACCAATGCCACCATCAACACTCAGGGCATTGGCATCAGTGCCAACGTGTCGCCGGGCAGTTTGGCCTTCCGCGTCTATTTGATTGGTAAGAACACCATCAACTCTGAGCGTGTCTCGGTGCGTGCCGACCGTAATATCATTTTCTGCGGAAATGGCGAGCTGGAACTTAATGGTCCGGGCAATCTGATCAACCAGTGCAAGATGACGGTCTATGCCTGTAGACTGACCGTCAACTCCACTGGCGACGACGCCTTCCACTCCATGTCCACTGGTAAGGCCGACCTGGAGCTGACCTACCATGGTGCCCTGAAAGCCAGTTGCAAGAAAAACGTACTCGCCAACTTCAATGCCATCACCTACACCACCGGCAAGCTGCTCAGCGGCGACCCTTCGGAGCCGGAAATGACGATAGGCGATGACTACCAGTTGGAAATTGCCGGTGTAAAGGTGACGCCGTTCAACCGCGACGCCGTCACCGGTCAGGGCATAACGGGCACCGTAAGCGTGAGCCTCGTAAACCAGAACGCCGGTGGCTACTCGGGCTTGAAAGTTAACCTCAAGGACGCAAGAATAAACAGTGACACATACGGTATATGTTTTAATGATGAAACCCGCGACATCACTCTCGAGCTTACGGGCGACAACACCATCAACGCATACAGCAGCCGCGGTCTTACCGGCCATACGGGTTTGAATTGCGGCGCATTTAACATAGAGGGCATCGACCAGGGGAGCCTTACCATTACAGCGCCTACGGGCATATGTCACATGGGCGACGTCATCGTCAAGAACTGCCGCATAGACGTTAAAGGTTTGGATGGCATATACCTTTGGGACTACGGAACGCTGACGGTCGACAATGCCACCATCCACGCGAGCGGCAGCGAGGGAGCTGCTGTCGCCAGTACCTTGGGGATAAAATACTTGAACGGTTGCACCGAGACAATGCCACTACAGGCAATCTACAACAGTTCACTGAAAGGCATAGCAGACTCTAATAGCGACGGCGCCACACTGCTCAAGGAGGTGACCATCGAGCCTACCTATGGTGTCGTCGTCTGCGGGCAGATACTGACGAAGTCGATGGGCAGCAGCACGTTCGCCGTCAGCGGAAACGGCATCAGCGGCACGGTGACCTACTCACCCGAAGAGAACACCCTCACCCTGGCCGACGGGGCCGAGCTGGGCTTCTGCGGCGGGAAGAATTGGCCTGCCACTATCGAGGTGCTCGACTGCAACGCCGGTATTGACGATGACAACAGCTTCTTCACCATAAAAAGCATGGGCACAGGGCGCAACACGATATGCGACCACAGCGGCAGTTCCGGCTATGCCGTTTTCAGCTACAATGATGTCAGGATAAGTGGCTCGGCACCACTCGACATTGAAGCGGGCTATGGAGTGAAGGTGCTCAACGGCCACGGGATGCTTATTGACCTTATGGCCGACTTCACCGACGAGGCAAAATATAATAATGCCTTCTATTCAAATTCCATCAACCTTTCACTTACGTTAGCCCCCCAAAAGAATGCCTCCTACACCTATCGCTTCAAGAGCTGGAGCCATCCCACCTTCAACTACCTGTCGTCGTTGAACATGGGCAGCTTCTCCATCCTGTCGCCTAAAGGTGCCACCTACGACAGCAAGGAGCATAATGTCGTCGTCGACGGAGCACCCGTGGGACCCGGACAGTGGGTCGTCTTCGGAAACCCGAAAAAGGGCGACACCAACTTTGACGGAGCGGTCGACGTGGCTGACATTGCCACCGTTATTGATGCCATGGCACGAGGCGACTACAACAACAGCGACTGCGATGTCAATGGCGACGGCACGGTCGATGTGGCTGACATAGCCTCCATCATCGACATCATGGCCGGACAATGATACATGACTGTCGGCGGGGATTGTTATCGGTTAGCGCCGGTTTGCAATCCCCGCCGCCACGGTGTAAGCCGTGGTCCAGGCAGCCTGGAAGTTGAAGCCGCCAGTGATGCCGTCGATGTCGAGCACTTCGCCGGCAAAGAATAGACGGGGAACGATGCGGCTTTCCAACGTTGTAGGATTGGCGCTGGAGAGCGATATGCCGCCACAGGTGACAAACTCGTCCTTGAACGGGGCACGGCCTTCTATCTGGCAGGTGTAGTTAGTCAGCGTGTTGACCAGTCGGTAGGTGTCTTTCTTGCTGAGCTCGCTCCAGCGCAGGGTGGTATCCGTAGCCTCTTCTACAAGTAGTGTCCATAGCCTTTGCTGGAGTCCGAAGGGATTAATGTTGGTCAGCTGTTTCTGAGGCTGACGTGCAGACGTGTCATGAATCATCGTCAGCACGTCGGCCTCGCTCATTGATAGCCAGTTGATGCCCAGAAGTGCCCGGTAGTTGCTGTCGGCAAGATGGCGGGCGGCATAGCTTGAGAGTTTCAGGATGGCGGGGCCGCTCAGTCCCCAGTGGGTGATGAGCAGCGGCCCTTCGGCACGGAATTTCGTGCCCGGCAGAAAGACGCTGGAGTGCTCGGTTACCAGCCCTTGCAGAGCATGCAGACGGGCATTGGCAATGGTGAAAGAAAAGAGTGAAGGTACGGGTGTTACAATCTCATGACCTGTAACTTCTAACCAGCGTAATCCTTCCATGCGAGGAGAACCTCCCGTAGTGACTACCACATAATCGTAGCCTTTCAATTCATCTAAAGAGTTTATTTGCCGACCGGTAACAATCTTCACCCCATAGCGGCGGGCAAGCGAGAGGAAACAGTCGATGATGACCTGGGAGTCCTGAGCACGGGGAAAGACACACTCATCGTCCTGCGCTACCAACGGCACACCGTGGCGCTCAAACCACTCGTAGGCATCGTTATAATCGAAGATATGAAACAGCCGTTTCATTAATCGGTGGCCCCGAGGATAGACCTGCGACAGGTCGCTGACCCCTTGGAAAGTGTTTGTACAGTTGCATCGTCCGCCACCGCTCACCTTCACCTTGCGCAGCACCCGCTGTCCACTCTCGAAGATGCTCACCTCCATCTCCGGCATCATCTCCTTCAGGTTCACCGCGAGGAAGAATCCCGCAGCACCACCGCCTATCACTGCCGTCCGCATCTAATTATTCTCGATATACTGATTTTCGATTTACGATTTTGTGTGCAAAGGTACGACATTCTTTTTGAAATCTTTTGCCATTTCGCATAAAATGCTTAATTTTGCGCCGTGATTAAGAATATCCTTCACATTTTTACCGTTTTACTGGTTCTTTCCGCATGCTCCACTACGAAGTATGTCCCTGACGGCGAGTACCTTCTTGGTACGGTAGAGGTGAAGGACTATGAACACCATACTGATGTGAACACGACGCTGCTGCGCGACTATGTGCGTCAGCGTCCCAATGCCCGGTGGTTCTCGCTCTACAAGCTGCCCCTTGCTACCTATTCGCTCTCCGGCCGTGACACGACGAAGTGGATTAACCGCACGCTGCGGGCTATGGGCGAGGCGCCTATACTCTTCGACAGTCTTTCTGCCTTGCATACCTGTGCCGACCTGGAGCAGCAACTGCGCAACGAAGGTTTCCTGCAGGCAAGGGTGGACATGACTGTCAGTCAGAAAGGTCGCAAGAAGAAGAGCGTCAGCTACGGGCTGCACCCTGGAGAGCCTTACACCATCGGCCGTCTGCGCTATGTCATTGCCGACTCGGCCATCGCCACGATGCTTGCCACCGACAGTACCCGTCGTCTGCTCCGTGAGGGCATGACGTTCAACGTGGCAACCCTCGACGCTGAGCGTAAGCGCATCACGACCCTGCTTGCCGACAGCGGCTACTACCGTTTTCACAAGGAGTATATCACCTACAGGGCTGACACCGCAGCGTCTGTTGGAAAGAAGCAGATAGACCTGACGCTGCACCTGGCATTGCCAGTCAATGACGACGGGCAGTCTGAGAGTGCAACTCCCCTCCAACAGGCCCACCGTCGCTACACCATCCGCAACATCACCTATTCCAGCGGCAACCCGCAGGACCCAGTCATCCATCTGCGCCGTCATGTGCTTACGGAGTGTACCCATCTGCAAGAGGGCGACTACTACCGCTCCTCGGCACTGCAGAACACCTACAACCACTTCGGCCGTCTGCAGGCGGTGAAGTACACCAACATCACCCTGACGCCAGTAGATGATTCTCTCGACTGCCACATACAGCTGCAGACGAACAAGCCCTCGACGATTTCTTTCCAGCCCGAAGGCACGAACACCGCTGGTGACTTGGGCGCGGCGGCCTCGCTGACCTACCAGAACCGTAACCTCTTCCACGGCAGCGAGGTGCTATCCGTAGAGCTGCGTGGTGCCTATGAGGCCATCCGCGGACTGGAGGGTTATTCCAATCAGGACTTTATGGAATATAGCGTCGGCGCGAAACTGCAGTTTCCCCGTTTCCTCATGCCTTTTGTCTATCACGACCTGCGCCGCATTGCCAATGCCACGAGCGAGGTGTCGCTGCTCTATGACCTGCAGGACCGTCCGGAGTTCCATCGCCGCCTGGTCTCTGCCACATGGCGCTACCGATGGAGCTTCCCTCACCGCCACGACCGTTTCCAGCTTGACATGCTCGACCTGAACTACGTCTTTATGCCGTGGATTTCAGATACGTTCAAGAAAGAGTATCTCGACAACGACAACAGTCGCAACGCCATCCTGCGCTACAACTACGAAGACCTGTTCATCACCAAGATCGGTTTCGGCTATGCATGGTCAAATGGCGGCACGGCCTTTAAGAGTAACATCGAGACGTCGGGCAACGTGCTGCTGCTGGGAGCCAAGACCTTCGGTGCCGAGAAGGACAAGAACGGGCACTACCGCCTGTTTAATATCGCCTTCGCCCAGTATGCTAAAGTAGACCTTGACCTGAGCCACGCCGTTCGTCTTGACCGCGACAACCAGCTGGTGCTCCACGTTGGCCTTGGCATTGCTTATCCCTACGGCAATTCCACGGTGCTGCCCTTCGAGAAACGTTACTTTGCTGGCGGTGCCAACAGTGTTCGCGGATGGACGGTGCGCACCCTGGGTCCTGGACGCTACAAGGAGCGTGACGGGCGAATCAACTTCATCAACCAGACGGGCGACATGAAGCTCGACCTCAATGCCGAGCTGCGCTCACGCCTGTTCTGGAAGTTCAGCGGTGCCGCCTTTATTGACGCTGGCAACATCTGGACTCTGCGCAGTTACGAATCGCAGCCCGGAGGACAGTTCCGTCCCTCCGAGCTGCTTGACCAGTTGGCCGCAAGCTATGGCCTGGGCCTACGTCTTAATTTTGATTATTTCATCCTCCGCTTCGACCTCGGCATGAAGGCTATCAATCCTGCCTACAAGACCGAGCAGGAGGAGCACTTCCCCATTATCCATCCACGGTTCAGTCGCGACTACGCTTTCCACTTTGCCGTGGGAATGCCGTTCTGATTAGAACTTATAGTCCAGACCGACGCCAATAACGTGATTGGTGCGGCTATAGGTTTCCACACCGTAGGAGGCCTGTTTCTCGTAGTCGCTATAGAGCGAGCAGAAGTAGCTGACGTTGAGGCGCAGCTTCTCGTTGATGTTCCAGGCACCTCCTAGTCCTACGCTATAGCTGTCGCAGGCAAACGATGTGTTCTGCTGGTAGCCGTCGCTGAGGCCGTAGTCGGTGCGCTGTCCACCGCAGCTGACGGTGTATTTCTCGTTGATGTCGTACTCCACGCCAGCCAGGAACTCATGCGTGCCGTGAGTGAGCTCTTTCTGACGGTCGCCACCCATCTTGGCATTCTTGTCATCGAAGAAGTGGTACTCGACGGCGGCACGAAGCTTTGGGGTAAACTCGTAACCGGCAGCGACGGAGAGCAGTGCAGGCATGTCGTAGCGGGTCTCGGCTCCGTCCTGATAGGGAGCAGTATAGGTAGCCAGACCACTTTCCACCGTAGTCTTTATCTGTGAGGCCATCTGAGCAGCCTGCTCTGCGGGCAAGGCTCCGGCAACCACCAACTGTGTCAGCGGATTCACAACCAGATAATCAGAATTGAGTGAAGCCGACAGGGAGTTGGTCTCGTTCTTGGTGCTGATTTTGGTGCGGAACTCATAACGGGCCGAAAGCGTCAGCGGGCCTTGGTGGTAGTTCAGGCTGACGATGGGTGTGAAGCCCCAACCTTTCTGGTCCACGTCGAGCGAGAGATTGGCGAGTTCTGTATTAATATGCTGTAGAGGATTTGAGGTTACTACAGCCAAGTTCTTAATAGCCTTGACGTGGCCGCGATAGTAGCCGTCGTAGTAGTTGGCTCTCATACCTACGGCACCTGAGAGGCAGTCGAGAATCTTGTAGGTGAAGTTGAGCTGTCCACCATAGATGTACTGCTTGCCTTTCATCTCGGAGTCGAACTGGTCGGGAGTGACGACGGATGCGAAACCCTGAGTAGCATCTGACAGGCTCTTGGTGAGCGAGGTGATGGTGCTGCCCAACAGCACGTTGAACATGGGTACACCCTCGTCGTACTGCACGAAGCCGCCGCTGCCCACGATGCCGATCATGGTGGAGAGGGCGATGCGGTCTTTCTTGTAGGAAGCGAAGAGGGCGGGCACGATGGGTGCCGAGGCTACGCCCTCGTAGGTTTTTCCGTTATAGTCAATGTTACGGCGTTGCCAAGGTTTCTGGAAGTTCAGCGACATTTGCCATCCCTCGTGTCCCCATGCCAGTCCGGCGGGGTTCGAGAAGGCGGCGTCAATCTCGGTGGTGGCACCGCGGGCAAACATACGGTCGAAGGCGATGTGATAGTTCGTGTTGGTCATCAGACCGCCAGCCTGCACCGTCGTCACGCCTGTTGTCAATGAGAAAATGGCTAATGCTAAGCCAAACAATCTTTTTCTTTTCATGTTGCTTTTGTGTTAATGTCTATTGTTTATTGTCTATTGTTTATTGTTTATTGTCTATTGTTTATTGTTCAACGTTTCCATTTCCTGCCGCCAGTCGAGGTAGCGGGTGGAAGGTTTCTCGTTCCAGTAGTACGTCATGTTGTCGATGTGCCAGTCGTCGCGCTCGAACACCATCACCAGCAATACAGGCACGGCGCGATTGCCGTTGTGTAGCGTGAGCGAGACGGTGGCCTGGTCGCCCGTGCGGTCAATCACCTCCACCTTGTTCACATAGAGAAATCCCAGCCGCTCGTTGCCCTGACTATCGTTGTCAGAGATTTGCAATCCGTTGTCGGGGATTTGACCTTCGTTGTCGGGGATTTGCAATCCCTGACCAATCCAGTAGTTGCCCATCTGATGATTATCCGTTTCCGCCAAGCACTTGTTCCACGCTTCGGAGCAGTATAGGCGGTCAAAGTCGGGCCACACCTGGGGCACGCTCGTCGCCAGCTGGTTATAGAAGTGTGTCACGTCGAACCACATGCTCTCCACGCGCTCTTTGATATACTCGTCGGAGTGCTTGCGGTCTTTGCGGCGGAAGCCCTTGAACTGCTCGAAGAGCAACGGCAGATAGAGCATCACCGCCAGTGCCATCATCCATTTAAACAGCTGTAGGGTCATGGTCGTTTTTTTTCGAGTGCAAAGTTACGATTTTTTGCGCACACAGCAAAGGAAAACGGAGAAAAAAAGAGGCTTTCGGAGTTTATGCCGTTCTTTCTATGAGAAAAAGCAGTTCTTTCTCCTAGAATAAGCCGTTTATTCTATGAGAATAAGCCGTTCTTTCTGTCAAATTCTCTAGAGAATTGATGAGAGAAAACGGCTTTTTCTATGAGAGGGAACGGCTTTCTTTATGAGAAAGAACGTATCAAAGTCTGGGAGGGATTACGGAGCTGTCTTCTATTGGTCGGGATTCTCGACGTATCCCTGATATTCAGGCGTGAGGGCTGACATGACGGAGTCGTAGGCCTGATGGAGGGTGGCCTGTACGTTGTCGGGGCCCTGGCCTACGGGGTAGATGGGTGGATGGATGGTGAGGGTAAGGCGATGCCAGTTGGCGAAATGGAAGTCGCGCTGGCGGGGCATGATGTTGAACGAGCCGTTGATGGTCATCGGCACGACGGGCAGCTGCAGCTCGTCGGCCAAGGCGAAGGCTCCCTTGCGGAAGATGCCCATATGACCGGTGAACGAGCGTGAGCCCTCGGGGAACATCGTCACGCTCATGCCGTCCTGCAGCGTCTCGCGGGCAGTGTCGTAGGTGGCTTTGATTTTCTTCGGGCCGCGCTTGTCAACGAAGATGTGGTGGGCCTTCTTGCAGGCATAGCCCACGAGGGGGATGCTCTTCAGCTGGTACTTCATCATCCACTTGAAGTTGCGGTTCAGGTAGCCGTAGACGAGGAAGATGTCGAAGGCTCCCTGATGGTTGGCCACGAAGACGTAGCTCTGCCGCCGCTCCAGGTTTTCACGTCCGACAACCTTTACGGGGATGAGAAAAATCCACAGTATGAAGCGTCCCCAGA
>JAGCNO010000084.1 GCA_017645905.1 Prevotella sp.
CTTGTCGGATTCGAACCAACGACCCCGAGATTACAAATCACGTGCTCTGGCCAACTGAGCTAAAGAGGCGGGTGGGCAAGCGGTCTGCATCGCGCCGCTACAACCAAGTACCTTTGCTACGTTCCCGTCCTGGAGGATTCCCCGGGAGCTGGCCGTACAGGACTTGCCCATGTTTCTTTTTTTGCGGCTGCAAAGGTAATACAAAATTCGGAAAGGTAGTAAGAGGAAAGCAAAAAGTTGGCCTTATTTAACTTACTTTTGCAAGTTTCTAATTCCTATCTGTAGGAAAATGAGTAATTTTGCACCGTAAAAAGTCAATAAGCAACTATTCTGTTCAGATTGTGACCGTTCCTGAGTATATTCAGCTTAAAGCCTTTGCCCGCCTCGACGGAGCAATGCTGTCGTTATTGTGGATAGCCAGTTTCGCCCTCTATGTAATAGGATTGCACTCTCCAGGCTTTGGCCTGGCCGCCATGATACTGGCCATCCTCACCCCCTTCTTCGTAGGAAACCGTCTGCGCCGTTTCCGCGATGAAGGCCTTTCCGGCACCATCTCGTTCCTGCGTGGGTGGGCCTACACGGTCTTCGTGTTCTTCTACGGCGGACTCATCTTCGCCTTGGCTCAGTGGGCCTACCTCACCTACATGGACCAGGGCTACCTGATGAGCACCCTCGCCGAGACGCTGTCGGCACCCGAGACGGCCGAGGCGCTACGCCAAATGGGCATGACAGAGACACTCAACGAGAGCCTGGCCATGCTGGGACAGATGCGTCCCATAGACCTCTCGCTCAATATGCTCACCACCAATATCCTGATTGGCATGCTGCTGGGACTGCCTATAGCGGCGGTGATGCAGCGGCACGAAAGCACCCATCAACAGACACCGTAATAAGGGTTCAGAGAGAAAGCCGTTTTCTCTCATGGAAAGAACGGCTTATTCGAATCGAAAGAACGGCTTATTCGAATCGAAAGAACGGCTTATTCTCATGGAAAGAACGGCTTATTCTCAGGAGGGCAATTAAGAAAAGAAAACGAACAATAAGTAATTAGCCTGACAGACAAGAATTTAGACAATGGATATATCAGTTGTAATACCTTTATTTAATGAGGAAGAGTCCATCGCCGAGCTGTACGGCTGGATAGAACGGGTGATGAACGAGCACGGCTTCACCTACGAAGTCATCTTCATCAGCGACGGTTCGACCGACCGTTCGTGGGACATCATCGAGGAGCTGCACCAGCGCAACTCGAACGTGAAGGGCATCAAGTTCCGCCGCAACTACGGCAAGAGCCCGGCCCTCTATTGCGGCTTCAAGGAGGCGCAGGGCGACGTGGTCATCACGATGGACGCCGACCTGCAGGACTCTCCCGACGAGATTCCCGACCTCTATCGCATGATCAAGGAGGAGAAGTACGACCTCGTTTCCGGCTATAAGCAGAAGCGCTACGACCCGCTGTCGAAGACCCTGCCCACAAAGCTCTTCAACGCTACGGCCCGCAAGGTGAGCGGCATCAAGAACCTGCACGACTTCAATTGCGGCCTGAAGGCATATCGCCGCGACGTAGTGAAGAACATTGAGGTCTACGGCGAGATGCACCGCTACATCCCCTATCTGGCCAAGCAGGCTGGCTTCGCCAAGATAGGCGAGAAGGTGGTGCAGCACCAGGCACGAAAGTACGGCGAGTCGAAGTTCATGGGCTGGAACCGCTTCGTCAACGGCTACCTCGACCTGCTCACGCTGTGGTTCCTTTCCACGTTCGGCAAGAAGCCCATGCACGTGTTCGGGTTCCTTGGCTCGCTGATGTTCTTCATCGGCTTTGTGGCCACAATCGTTTTAGCCATCGGCAAGCTGCTGGGGCTGCTCTGGATTACCAGCTCGCCCTATTTCTACCTCGCCTTGACCACAATGATCATCGGTACGCAGTTCTTCCTCACCGGATTCCTCGGCGACCTCATCAGCCGCTCGTCACCCAACCGCAACGACTACCAGGTGGAGGCGACTTTGGTCTAAATGAGAAATGAAAAATGGAAAATGAGAAATAAAAAATGACAAATGAGATGAGAAATGCAAATGGCTGTAGAACGAAAAGAAATGTAAAGTGGGGGCTTTGGGGTCTCTCATTTCTCATTTCTCATTTCTCATTTAGCTTCAGCGCCTGCTCGAGCATTGACTGTCCGGTGAAGAACACTGTGGCTGTCTATTATGACATGAGCCAGTACAATGACGAGGGCGAACTGGTAGCCGACACGCTGAAGGACACGCTGTGGGTGTGGACCCAGCGCAGCGACGGCAAGGACACGCTGCTGAACAGATTGGTAGACAAGACCCGCTTCGCGCTGCCCATCAGCTACCAGCATCCTGAGGACATGCTCGTCTTTGCCATCAGGGACACATCGCTCGTCTATACCCTCGACACGGTTTGGCTGAAGAAGGAGGACATACCCCACTTCGAGTCCGTCGACTGCGCCGCACACTACTTCCACGAGCTGACAGGTGTGCGCTGCACCCATAACGGAATAGACTCACTGGTGATCAGCACTACCTCGGTGACCTACGACGACGCAGTGACCAACCTGCGGGTATTCTTAAAGGACCGCCAACAGGTGACACCCTTATTCTAAACTGGCAACGATGAAGAATCTGAAGAATAGAATCGCCTTCTGGCTGCTGGCCCTCTTGTTGCCGGCGTTGCCTGCGCAGGCCCAGGATCCCTTGGGCCTGGAACGCGACACGTTGCCTTTCTTCCGGGGATTCGCTGTGTCGGGAGAGGTCATCGGCGCCATGCAGATGATTCTGGGTGATTATGGGCAGTACGAGGCCGCCCTGCGACTGAACCTGCGAAACCGCTACTTCCCCATCTTTGAGGTGGGCTACGGCAAGGCTAACCACGAGGAGGACATCGTCACGGAAATCGTTTACAAGACACAAGCACCTTATTTCCGAGTGGGATGTGACTTTAATGTGGCAAAGAACAAACGTTCGTCCAACCGTGTATATGCCGGAGTGCGTTATGCCTACACCAACTACAAGGTGGACATCTCCCGCAAGGACTTCGAAGACCCCACGTGGAAGTGGAACACCACCTACAACGTCGAGGGTAGTCAGTGCTGGCAGCATTGGGGAGAAGTGGTCTTCGGTGTCGACGCACAGGTACTCGGCCCGCTTCACTTAGGATGGAGCGTGCGCTACCGGCGCCGCTTCTTCCACGACGACGGCATCACCGGAAAGACGTGGTACGTGCCTGGCTATGGGACACAGGACAGCTCCAACCTGGCAGCAACATTCAACGTAATTGTGGACATCTAATTTAATTACGATTTACGTATTTTCGATTTACGAATTACAATTTACGGAAATAAGGAAAATGATTCCAAAGAAAATAATGCTCTGGCTGCTGCCACTTCTGGCTATTGCCGCCTTCGTACTGATTATGATGAAGGGGCATGGTGAGGACAAGACTGTCGCTTGGCAGCACGACGAGGGCTTCATCTTCGGCACTGTCTATAACATCACCTACCATCACAGCGAGAACCTTCAGGCCGAAATAGAGGCCGAGCTGATGAAGGTAGACCGTGAGTTCTCCATGTTCAACAGCGAGTCTACCGTAGCTCGTATCAACCGTGGCGACAGCCTTGTGGAGCGTAGCGAGATGTTCAACGAGGTCTACAACCTGGCCATGAAGGTAAACGCCGACACGCAGGGAGCCTTCGACATCACCGTGGCTCCGTTGGTCAATGCCTGGGGCTTCGGCTTCAAGCATGAGCAGATGCCTACGCCAGAACAGGTAGACAGTCTGTTGCAGATACATTCGCAGCTGGACTTTGCCGCCATCGCCAAGGGCTACGGTTGCGATGTCGTGGCCAGCCTGCTTGAGAGCCGTGGCATCAATGACTACATGGTAGAGATAGGCGGTGAGATAGCCATCCACGGCACGAACCATAAGGCCGAGCCTTGGCGCGTCGGCGTGAACAAGCCCGTCGAGGACTCGTTGTCGGTCTCCGGCGAACTGCAGGCCGTGCTCAAATTGACCGATGTCTGTCTGGCCACCAGCGGCAACTACCGCAATTTCTACTACAAAGGCGGGCGCAAGTATGCCCACACCATCGACCCGCGCACCGGCTACCCCGTGCAGCATGAAGTGCTCTCGGCCACCGTGCTCTCAGAGGACTGTGCTACCGCCGATGCCTACGCAACGGCTTTCATGGTGCTCGGTCTTGACAGCACCCGCTCATTGCTGGCCCGCCATCCGGAATTGAAGGCCTACCTCATCTATACAGACCAGGATGATGACTATGCCGTTTGGCACTCACCAGGACTCGACATTGAGAAGTGAGAATCTACGACCATCTCTTGCAGTTTCCCCTGTTCCAGGGTCTCAGCCGTTCGGAGCTTCTCCAGATGGCTGGCAACACCAAGTTCGGGTTCTTGAAGTTGGCCGTCGGAAAGACCATCGTCAGCGACGGCGACCTGTGCACGCAGCTCTATTTCCTCATCGGCGGCAGTCTGATGCTCACCACGAGTAGCGACGACCACGGCTACAGCGTCACCGAACGGTTGTCGGCCCCGTGGTTGCTCCAACCAGAGGCGCTCTTCGGCCTTTCACCACGATACAGCTGCAAGGCAACAGCCGCTACGGAGGCTCACTTCATCACGCTGTCGAAGGACGAAGTGCTACGCCTCACCGACGATTTCCTCATTATCCGTCTGAATTATCTGAACCTCATGGCTACGCTTGCCCAACGGCGTAACCGTCAGGCCTGGCACCGCAGTCCGACCGACCTACGACAGCGCATCGCCCGTTTCCTTACCGACCACTGCACATACCCCGCCGGCCACAAGACGGTGAATATCCTCATGGAGCGGCTCGCACAGGAGGTGAACGACAACCGGCTCCACGTGTCGCAAGCCCTCAATGCCATGCAGGCCGACAGACTGCTCACGCTCCACCGGGGACGCATAGAGGTGCCGTCATTAGAACGACTATTCATGTAATCAAACCCCAAATCTCAATCCCCCATAATGGACTGGAACAAGTTGATATCCAATTGCCGCCTCGGTCAGGAACGCCATCATCCTGAGCGCCACGACGACCGAACGGAGTTCAAACGCGACTACGACCGTCTGATTTTCTCCGCGCCCTTCCGCCGTCTGCAGAACAAGACGCAGGTGTTTCCCCTTCCGGGCAGTGTCTTTGTGCATAACCGTCTGACCCACTCGCTCGAGGTGGCCAGCGTAGGCATGTCGTTAGGCAACGACGTCGCCACGGCCATCTGCCGACGGTCTGAACTTGCTGACAACCCGTTGCTGCATGAGCTGGGGCAAATTGTGGCGTCGGCATGTCTGGCCCACGACCTTGGCAATCCGCCGTTCGGACATTCTGGCGAGAAGGCCATCCAGACGTTCTTCACCGAGGGAAAGGGTCAGAGCATGAAGGAGAAGGTTTCGCCCACCTTCTGGGACGACATTACTCACTTCGAGGGCAACGCCAACGCTTTCCGACTGCTCACCCACCAGTTCAAAGGCCGACGTCCAGGTGGCTTCGTCATGACCTACTCCACGCTGGCCAGCATCGTGAAATATCCTCACTCATCATCGTTGGCGGGCAAAAAAGGCAAGTTCGGGTTCTTCGCTACCGAGGCTCCTATCTATGAGCGCATTGCCGAGGAGATGGGCATCCTGCGCCTCTCTGAGCCGGGACAGCCGTTGCGCTACGCCCGCCATCCTCTTGTTTATCTTGTGGAGGCAGCCGACGATATCTGTTACGAAATCATGGACTTAGAGGATGCCCACAAGCTGAAGATTCTTTCATTTGACGAGACGGCTTCCCTCATGCTGGGCTTCTTCGACGACGACACCCGCAGCAGAATCCTTCATCGCATCAGCGAAGAGCAGCTCACCGACCCTAACGAGAAGGTGCAGTACCTGCGGGCCTGTGTCATCGGCAAGCTGGAGAACGAGTGTGTGGAGGTCTTCCTTGCTCATGAGGAGGAGATACTCAATGGCACCATGACGGGTTCGCTCATCGACCATATCAGCGACCTGCCGCGAGAGGCATATAAAGAATGTACGCGTGTGTCGAAAGCTCGCATCTACAAGAGCCAGCCCGTGCTCGACGTGGAACTGTCGGGTTATCGCATCATGGCCACGCTGATGGAGCTGATGGTCGAGGCCATAGAGCACCCCGAGCGCTACTACAGCCAGCAGCTCATTGGCCGCGTCAGCAGCCAGTACGACATAGAGAATGACGACCTCGAGACTCGCCTCATGGCCGTCATTGACTATATCAGTGGCATGACCGATGTCTATGCCCTCGATGTCTATCAGAAGATTTGCGGCATATCGCTGCCCATTGTGTAGCTATTTCACTTGCAGACTGATTTTATTGGAGAGCTTGCGCTCACGGTCGGTGACTTTCAGCGTGAGTGTGCCAGGACTCTTGGCAGCCTGAACAATCACAACTAACTGACCGTTGAAGAGCTTCATCGTAGGCTCGGTGAACGGTTCGAGACTGGTGGCGTCGCCGTTGCAGACGGCCCGGAAGGTACCTGCTCCCGTTACCTCAAACTTCAGCTGGTCGGAGGCGTAGGGTATGAGGGTACCCCCTGCGTCTCTCAGACTTACGGTGACGAAAGCCAAATCTTCGCCGTCGGCCTTCAGTGTTGTGGTCTTTTGGTGCTGATAAATTTTTGCATATTGAGACTTCGCGTTTTTGGTAGGCTCTTCATCGGTTGACTGCGTCCAGGCTTTGAGAGACAACAGGCTGGGCTTGCTGGCAGTGCGCACGGTCTGCTCACCAGCGGGCTGGCCATTCTCGTCATATACCACGACTTTCAGTTTTCCTGGCTCATACTTCACATCGTTCCAGCGCAGGCGGAAACGGTCGAGACGGTTCTCCGGCTTCCATTCAACAGCAGTCTCCTTCACCTTTTTAATGCGCCCTTGGCTCTTGCCGTTGACGAAGAGTTCGGCCTCGTTGTAGTCGGTGTAGCAATAGACGGGAGTCACCTCTCCCTCGCGGCCCGGCCATGTCCAGTGGGGCAGCAGATGGATGGTGTGCTCATCCTTGTTCCAGTGCGAGCGGTAGAGGTAGTAGCGGTCCTTGGGCAGTCCGGCGAGGTCGCAGATGCCGAAGTACGAGCTGCGGCTCGGCCAGTACTCATCGTAAGGTGTCGGCTCGCCTAAGTAGTCATAGCCAGTCCAGACAAACTCGCCGATGACCCACGGGTAGTCCTCTTGCCAGCGCCAGTCATCGTCGGGAAGGTTCGACCAAGCGCAGTACTCAACATCGTAGCCCGAGCACTGGCCGTCGGCGTTCTTGATGGCTTTCGGGTCGTAGCCCTTTGCCCAGGAAGAGTAGCGGGCATTGTCGTCGGTCTTGACGGGGAACTTGTAAACGCCACGTGACGAGACCGTAGAGGTTGTCTCGCTGCCCAGCAGGAAACCGTGCCACAACTTATTATAGGTGTCCTGATAGCGGTGCAGGCGATAGTTCAGTCCTGGCACGTCCATCGTCTGCAGGTATCCTGTGCTGAGGGCATTGTCCGGGCGGTCGCAGCCCTGCGTGACGGGACGCGTGGGGTCCAGCTGGTGGCAGAGGTCCTGCAGATGGCTGGCCATCTGGCGACCCTCGGCCGAGCCCTGCTCAGGAATCTCGTTGCCGATGCTCCACATGACGATGGAGGGGTGACGGCGGTTGGCCACGACGAGGTTGGTGATGTCCTTGTCGGCCCACTCACGGAAGAATCGGGCGTAGCCGTTCTTACACTTCGGATAGACCCACATGTCGAAGCTCTCGGCCATGACCATCATACCTAAGGAGTCGCAGATGTCCATCTGCCACTGGCTTGGCATGTTGTGCGACGTGCGGATGGCGTCGCAGCCCATTTCTTTCATCGTCTTTATCTGGCGGATGAGCGCAGCCTTGTTCACGGCAGCACCTAAGGGGCCGAGGTCGTGGTGCAGGCAGACTCCCTTCAGCTTTCGCGTCACGCCGTTGAGCTGGAAGCCGCCTTTGGCCGACACGCTGACGGTGCGCAGGCCAATCTTCAGGGTCTTCTGGTCGAGGGCCTCGCCAAAGTCGTCGAAGACGTTTGGTTTGCTCTTGCCGTCGCACAGCGTGATGCGTAGCGTATATAAATTTGGTGTCTCGGGTGTCCACAGCTGGGCATCAGGAATGAAGAATGTGCCAACGGCCTTGCCAGAGCCCCTGCGCATAGGAGCAGGACTGAGCCACTTTTTATCTTTGTGGTCGGGAGTGATGAGTTCCATGATGACGGGCAGACCTTCGCCACAATCAAGTACGGGTACCTCCACGACAAGCTTAGTAACGTCTTTGTCATCATTGCCATACTTCGCGTGCAATGTCGTAGTAGTGGTGATGCCCCAGTCGTCGATACGTGGCTGCTGCGGGGTGAGGATGAGCGTCACGGGGCGGTAGATGCCAGCCCCAGGATACCAGCGGCTGCTCTCCTCCACGTTCTGAAGATCCACCTCAAGGAGGTTCTCGCCGGGCTTCACAAACGATGTAATGTCCACGCGGAACGTGTTGTAGCCGTAAGCCCAGTAGCCC
>JAGCNO010000010.1 GCA_017645905.1 Prevotella sp.
ACCTTCGTCACGTCGAGGGCAAGGTTGAAGAACCCGTCGCCATAGCAAGTTCCAAACTCTGTTGCGGGCTGCTCCCACACGATTTCTTTTGCCTGCCCCGCCATTGCGACGAGGGCGAGCACAACAGTAATGATGCTACTCAGGGATTTGTAAAAAACGTTCATCTTCTTATTTGGTTTACGGTGTACTATAGTTTAGTTGCTGCAAAGGTAGCATGTTCTGCCTACCTCCACAAATCCTTTAATAGTATTTGCCTAATCAGTTCCACTTTTAAGTTTCTTTATTGGAATTATCGGAAATGCATTCTGTGCACTGTAGGGAATTATGCCCAAACGCCACAAGTAGGGAATTTGCTTGTCAAATTCCGCCAGTCGCGCCAATCTGATTATTCGGAATCAGACAAGCTAATTTCCCCTACTTGCGTGCTTGGCTTATTCTTGCAGTCCGATGGCCTTTCGGATGAGCGGCTCCAGTTCGTCTGCCTCGGTCGAGGTGGAGAGAATGGTGCCGTCACGGTCGATGAGGTACATGCCGCCGCCAGAGTGTCCGAGCCCGTTCTGCTGCCACACTTTCAGCTCGTCCTTCAGGTCGATGAGGTTTACCCAGGGGTAGCCGTCCTTCTCGGCGGCGCGGGTCATGCGGCTCAGTTCTTCCTCACGGGCAATGCCAACAACGGTGAATCCCTGGCCCTTGTATTTCTCGTAGAGTGGTATGAGCTCTTTGCTGTGCTTTCGGCATGGACCGCACCAAGAGGCCCAGAAGTCGATGACGGCCACCTTGCCACGATAGAGCGACGACACTTTTACTCGCTCGCCGCCGACGGTCAGCGCCTCAAAGTCGATGTAGGGCTTGCCGGGCTTCAGGTGCCACGCAGCCTCGAGCGTGAGGATGTCGTTGTGGATGGTATTCTCAGGGTGGAAGTTCTCGTAGACCGTATGGTAGACGCTCATCAGCCTGGTCTTCATCTCGTCGTAACGCTCGCCATCGTATTGCATCCGCTCAGCCATATCGTAGAGGGCATACTGCATCTGCATCGGGTGGGCAGCGTAATAGTCGTACTCCCAAGCCCGATACTCGCCGTACAATTTATTATACTCATCCATGAACTCGCGGTTGCGATTCATCAGCAGCGTGTCCTCCTCGGGGTTCTTGCCCTGCTTCTGCAGTTCCTCCACACGAGGCCGGATTTCCTTCTCGGCCTGCCTCTCTATCTCGTTCAACTTCGAGACATAAAGCCGTTCGCCCTCAGCATCCATCTGGACCTTCAACATCTGTTCCGGTCCGCCGCTGACGACCTTCCATGTGTTATCGTCAAAACACAATGTCACCGTCGAGCTGTTTTCAACGAGGAAGTTTCTGTTTCGCCATGAGCCGTGCTCCCATTGCTCATGAAGGAACACATTGTAGAGCCTCATCCTGTCGGTCTCCACGTCGCATGAGAAACGCCCCTGCGCGTCGGCCTTAGCTGTGATGAAGTTGTCAGACACGCGGATGTCCACGTTGGCCGGACAGATGACTACAGTCTTGCCCTGCGTTGTATCGCGCAGTTCGCCCTCTATATGGCATTTCACTTGTGCTCTGCCCGTCATTGCGATGAGGGCGAGCATGGTAAAGATAATCGATTTCATGCAATTATAGCTGTTGGGATAATTGTGGTTATTCATTTTCACTGTTCTCCCTCAGGTTCCTCAGGTTCCTCAGGTTCCCAAGGTTCCTCAGGATTCTCTGGCAAATCGCCTGTGCGCTCCATCTTGAAGTCGGCAGCGGAGAACCACTTGGCGTTGCAGGGCACTTCGGTGAACTTCGGGTAGGTGCTGATGCCATAGAAGAGGATGGTGGGACCGTAGATTTCCACTTCAGTCTCTACGTGTTGCCACCCGTTGCCCTTGCCGCCTTCTTTGCCAGAGGCAGGCACCATGTAGATGGCCTTGTAGTTGCCGTCGAAGGCAGTGGCGAAGAGACATACGCCGCCGCCGTCGGCACGGGCATTACAACTGACGGTGTAGACACCGCGCTCCACCTCCTGTCCATATTTGGACGTCAGCTGGAAGTAGCGGTTCTCTTCAGGCCCCCACATTTCCACGTCGATATAGGAAACGGTGGAGTCGCCCGTGAAATACTCGCCGCTCTTCACGAAGTTGTCGTAGCAGTGGTGGCGCTTCTCAATGCGCAAGTCGTGCTCGTCCAAATATTCGCGGGCCACGTCGGTCATCCAGTCCTTTGTCTCAGCCTCACGCTCAAAGCGCAGCCAATCGTTGTACTTCTGGATGCTGCCGATGCTGGGGAAGATGGCGAACAGGGCGGCCAGCCAGATGACAATCCACCCGATGCGCTGGGCGGTGCCCATGGGCTGCACCTTGCCGGCCTTCGAGAGCAGCATGTGGCCGATGGCGTAGAGGGGGATGAAGAGCGCCAGCAGCAGGCTGACTACAAAGATGACCACTGCCCAGGGATGAATGTAGAAGGTCTCCGCAAGGTTCAGGTAGCCCAGGTCGAAGGGCAGCCCGTGGCGAATCTCTCCCGGCACGGTGAAGATGAAGATGAGCGTCCCCACGATGAGCAGGAAGCAGCCCAGCAGCACCAGTCCGAAGATGGCGGCAATGGCTACGAAGAGTCCCACCAGCATCTTCATCAGCACGGAGAGACAGCCTCGCATCTGTCCCTGCCGTTCGGGCTGCCGTTTCTCCTCCACCACGACGTCGGCCAGGTTCTGAGGCGTCACGTCCTTGCCCTCCATCTCCAGCACCTCCTTGGGCTTCTTGGCTTCAGGCATCGCAATGGCCAGCACGATGTAGAGCAGCACGAAAGCCAGGTTGAAGTGGAAGAAGAATCCGCCCACATGGAACAGCCTGAACAGCGGGAACACGAAGAAGTTGGAGGCTACGAGCAACAAGGCATAGCCTATGCGCCACCAGGTGGTGTCGGTGCCTGTATAGGCGGCAATGCCCGAGAGCACACCCGCCACCATCTTGTCGTTGGGGTTGCGGTAGAGTTTCTTGCCGGCCGTACGTGCCTTTACATTATTATATATACTCTGGCCGGCCGAGCGGGCCTTGTCCTGCCAGTTGGCTTCCTTGTCGCCCATAGGCTGTTCCTTGTCGCTGGCCTTTTCTTCGCCTGCCAGTTCCTCGGGCTTGCCTATACGGGTGACGATGTCCTTCACGTGCTCAATGGTGATGGCCACAATGCCCTGCTGGTTCAGTTCGGCAAACAGCTCGGAGATGCGGGCTTCGATGTCGTTGACGATTTCCTCGCCGTCCTCCTGTTTACCGAATGAGGAACGGAGCGACTCGATGTACTGCTGCAACAGTTCGTAGGCATCCTCGTCTATCTGGAAGAGGCGTCCGCAGAGGTTGATGGTAATATTCTTTTTCATTGTTCTGATTTGAGATTAGAGTTTGAATTCAAACGACTTTGGAGTGATGTTCTTCAAATAATTGATAGTGTTAGAGAGTTCCGTCCAGGCGGTATCTATGCCTTCGAGAAACTGTTCTCCCTCAGAGCTGAGGGCGTAGTACTTACGGGGTGGTCCCTGCGTAGACTCCTGCCACTCGTAGCGCAGCAGCCCGTCGTTCTTCAGGCGAGTCAGCAACGGATAGAGCGTCCCCTCTACCACGAGCAGCTCGGCCTGCTTCAGCTGTTGGATGATGTCACTGGCGTATGACGGCCGGTGCTTCAGGAGCAGCAAGACGCAGTACTCCAGCATCCCTTTCCTCATCTGTGACTTTGCATTCTCGATGTTCATGATTATTCTCATTTTGCACCTTCCCGTTTCCCCCTCCGGAAGAGGAATCATGAAAGAAGGATGGGTTTACGGGTGCAAAGATAGGTAAAATATTAGTACCTTGCAATACAAAGTACTAAGTTTTTGCCAAGAATTATATCTATTTAACAATTAAACCCGTTCTTGCTCCATTTTCATTACGCAAGCGTCTCCTTCGTCGCCGAGCGCTTTCCAATTGAATAAGCCGTTCTTTCAATTCGAATAAACCGTTCTTTCAATTCGAAAAAGCCGTTCTTTCGATTCGAAAAAGCCGTTCTTTCTTCTGGAGGGCGGAATTAGACAAGCGAGATTCCCTACAAAACGGTTAAAGTAGGGAATCTCGCTTGTCTGTTTCCGCCCTGTTTACTGATTTGGGCTCTTGCTTGCCTAATTCTGTTTTGTATTTGCGTCGGGAGTAATCTCTCCGGCAATGATTTCCGCTAAGCGGCGGGCACCCTTGCCGTCGGGATGGATGCCGTCGGAGAGCATCTTGTCGCCATCATTGGCAAAAAGGGTGTGGAGGTCGATGACCTTCAGGCCGTATTTACGGGCCACCTCCTGCTGGATGGGGATGATGCCGTTCACGATGACGGAGTCATTGATGTTCCAGTTTGAGGAAACGGCAGGGATGGGAGTGCAGAGGAAGATCTGCGGCTTGACGGGAGTGGCAGCAACCTTTTTGTTTTTCTTCGTTTTCTTTGCGGTCTGGGCAGCCAGCTCGGGGCAGAGGGTGAGAATCATCTGCTCCAGGTCCTGCCGGAACTCATCGGCATGCTGCCAGTTCTGGGGCTTCGAGTCGTTGGTGCCCAGTTTGATGATGGCAATGTCGGGACGGAAAGCCTGTGCGTCCTGCCAAGCCACTTCGTTCATGTAGGGCACGTCGCCCTTGTTCAGCATCGTGCGACCGCTCACGCCGAAGTTCTTCACCCAATAGTTCTCGCCAAGAATCTTCTGCAGCTCTGCGGGATAGCCGAAGGCTGTAGCCATGTCGATGCCGTGGCCGTCGGTGATGCTGTTGCCGATGCAGGCCACGCGGATGGCATCGGGCTTAGGCGTCTGACGGGCCTTCAACCAGTTGCCCAGGTCGGTGAGCATCTGGTCGTGGTACTTGAACCAGGGGCCGAATCCGAAGCCGTGGTCGCCAGTGGGATAGACATACATAGAGCACTCGTTGCCGGCATTGCGCATAGCCTTGTAGTATTCCAGGCCGTTGGTCACGAAGGGCACCAGCCGGTCGTCGCTGGCCGAGATGATGAGAGCCGGCGGTGTGAGGTGGCGGCGTACGGCCTTGTCGGTCGAGAACTCGCGCACCAGCGCCGGGTCCTTCTGTCCCTCCCTGCCCAGGAAGTTGTAGCACGACCACTTATGGCTCACCCGTTCATCCATCGAGATGACGGGATAGAACAGGATGCTGAAGTCGGGCCTCACGTCGAAGGCGGAGTGCGTCGAGATGACCGACGCCAGGTGTCCACCGGCCGAGAAACCCATGATGCCCACGTCGTGTGGGTTGATGCCCCAGGCCTCGGCAGAGTCACGGACGATGCGGAAACCCTTCTCCACGTCGCTGATGGGCTTTGTGCGGTCGCCCTCAGGCAGGCGGTAGTTCACCACAAAGTAGGCGATGCCCTGCTCGTTCAGCCAGCCGTGGGCCAATGTGCCCTCGTGGGTGTTCGACAGCATGGAGTAACCTCCGCCGGGTATGCCCACGATGGCCTTGCCCGTAGAAGTCTTGGGCAGGAAGCACACCATCTGTGCCGCTCCGTCGTCCGTCAGGTTGAGGGTGAACTTACGTGCCGTCGCCTCTGAAGTCTGATTACCAAACTGCGGCATCTGTGCCCATGACCCCGTCACGGTCAGCAATGCCAGTGTCAACAACAGAAATGTTCGTTTCATAGTAGTTTTCATGTTTTTATAGATTGATGTGTTTTTGCAAATACGCTGCAAAGGTACGTCTTTTATTTTAAACCACCAAACATTTTTTGAACTGCAAGGCTGGTTCGGCGAAAGCTGCGGCATGTCTGTGACAAAAGTACGGGCAAAAGGTCTCAAAGGCCGGCTTTCTCTCAGGTAAAGGTACGGACTATAGTTAAAATCGCGTCGGGATTTGATAAAATCACGTCGGGATTCATTAAAATCGCGTCGCGATTTGTTAAAATCACGTCCTGATTTGATAGAATTATGAGCTATATTTTGCCGTTCCAGTTTTTATGACTAACTTTGCATACCTAAATTATCTATTATGTACGCAAAATATATCAAACAGGAGATAGCCGACATGAACGACACCGGCCGCACCCAGGCTTACTACAAGATGGAGCTGAAGCCGATGAACTACCAGACATTTGTCAGACAGTGTGCCCGTGAGGGCAGGATGGAAGAGAGCGCCATCCTTGGGGTGCTCTCACTGGTGAGCGAGAAGCTCGCCCTATGCATGGCCGAGGGCTTCTCGGTGAAGCTGGAGGGCATAGGCACCTTCAATGCCAAGCTCGGCGTGAGGGACGACAAGCTGCAGGACGCCTTTGAGCTGGGCGAGGAGACGAGGAACGCCTCGACCATAAGAGTGACGGGCGTGGCATACCGTGCCGACAACGAACTTGTCTACAACACTTCGGAAAAGTGCATACTGAAGAAAGGCGGCATCAGCCGTCTGTGCAAGTCGAAATACACACTGGAGCAGCGTGTGCAGCTCGCCGTCGAATACCTGAAGAAGAATCCCTTCATGCGTGTCCCCGACTATGTGAGGCTGACAGGCCTCTCCCGTTCCGCCGCCACCATCGAGCTGCGCAAGCTGGCCAGCAACCCCTCTTCCTCGGGCATCGCCAGCAAGGGAGAGCGCAGCCAGAAGTACTACGTGCTCGCAATATAAAGAATGGTCTTGCCCTCTTTGAGAAATGGCTGCGCAACAAGAACACCATTGAGTTTCTAGGCATCTGGGGGGAGATGTACAATCCTGATTATATTTCCCCCGAATTCGAGGGAATTAAAAATGCCGCCGGACTAAACCGCTTCATCTTATCTGGCAGTGGGTGGAGAAAACCAACTCACGGGGCATTATCGCAAAGGCCGAGCGTTACGGTGGCACTTACGCCCAACGGAGCAATAATTCCGCGTTTAATCAAGTATGGAAGTGAGTGTTATGAACTACGAATTTCAAGATGAAACAGATAATCAGTATTCTCATAGGCACATGGTTCGTTATGACAATCAATGCACAGAGTCTCAACAAGGATGTTGAGAGGCTCCAATATGTCTATGCCCTGAAAGTAATCATCAACGACAGCGTCTGGAGAGGATTTGCTGATAAGCAATATGATGTACCTCTACTGTATTATGGCGATACATGTTGCTATGTGGTGAATCCCACGGAGAAGTTCTTGGCTAAATATCCGTCAGTCTTGGTACACAGCGACAACAACATCCAGATTTATCAGACGGAGAAAGTCGATGATAAACCATTCCACATGCATGTCACCTTCACAGATGAGGAAAGCGACATAGACTATCACACACCCTTCATGAGGTGCAGCAGTCTGGAGCAGACAAGTAGGGCTGTCCCAGATGTCACTTCAGTCAACGAATGGGCTACGATGGTTATGCATGAGTATTTTCATGGTTTCCAGTTTAAAAACGATGGCTATCTGGATGTTTACGAAGCAATCACCAATGCGGTTTTGCCAGATACTCTAATTGCATTATCCGCCAGTCATGATTGGTACAGAGAAGGCATCACTCAAGAGAACGATTTGCTGTTAAAAGCAATTGATGCCAACAATATTGAGGCGTTAAGAACCTATATCCAGTCGTTCTTTGAGTTGCGTAACGAACGCAGGGAAAGGGTGAAAAAGAAACTGGGTATTGACATTGTAGCCTTGGAGCAGTTGTATGAAACGATGGAAGGTTCCGCCCGCTATATCGAATATTGTCTGTATCGGCATTTTGGAAATTTCAAACTGTCCGATGCAAAATGGCTTTACACTGTTGGACGCAAATATTACTATGCCACGGGATTCAATCTCCTTCGCCTATCAGACAAGTTGGAGATTGATTATAAATGCGGGATATTCAGAGATGTGTCAACTGTAGAAAGGAATTTAAGTAATTATTGGTGTCCGCTAAAAACGCCCTGAAAGGGCATCAAGCACATAGCCCAGGGCAGCGTCCTGGGCTATGTGCTTGTTGGCCTTACAGGCCGCATTCCAAGCCCAGTCAATGACAGTCCTCTCGAATAGCCCATTTATTCAAGGTGAATAGGCGATAAGGATAAAATTCCCCAGACACCAATAATTTAAGATTTGATTCGGTCCGTATTGACCCAATTTAATCGGTGAAGAAAAAAGGGTCTTTCCCCTTGGTGGTTTCACAGAAAAGTCGTAATTTTGCAGCGGAATAACTAAAAACTATACATTAATTACATAAGAAAGGACACAACATGAAAACAACTGCTTTACGTTTTTTATGTGGTTCACACAACAGTTTGCGGACTATCATTCGGATGAAACGCACGGCCTTGACGCTGCTTCTGACGGCGTTGGCCACCGTTTCGACATGGGCATGGTCGGGTCAAGGCACAAAGAACGACCCGTATGTTATCGATAATGTGGGAGATTGGGAGTCGCTCAATTGGTACATAGGAACCGAGGAGTTACGCGACCCGTATATCCGTGCCTATTACAAGTTGGCAGACAACTTCGACAACAGCAGCAGGCCCACCTCCTACTCGTTAGGAACGGACCGTGTTCCTTTCGAGGGTCATTTCGACGGCAACGGCCGAACGCTCTATGTGAACACGATGGTTGCTTCCACCGAGCAAGGGGCAGCACCCTTCGGGGGTGTGAATGGAGCCACCATCATCAACCTCAACGTGGTGGGCACCGTCACGGCGGGTCAGTACCATGCAGCCGGACTGGTAGGCGTGATAAAGGGCGGCACCGTTACCATCCGTAACTGCCATGTGTCAGCCAACGTGGTGGGCAACGGCTATGCGGGCGGCCTCGTGGGACATGGCGGAGACGGCACTACGCTGATTATGGAGAACTGCGACTACAGCGGTACCATCAGCAACTGCTCAACTTTTGCCGGAGGACTGTTGGGATGGTGCGACGACCTGAACCTGACCATGACCAACTGCCTGTTCAAAGGCACGTTCTCATGCCCGGGAAAGGTTCACCCCATAGGTGTTAAGTATGCTCCCAAAACGGTGAAAGCCAATGTTACTAACACTTATTATCTGAACACCATCACGCCCACCGTGACGGGAAATAACCTCATCCCCGGAGCCGGCGGCGCACCAGTGAGCCAGACACGCGTGCCAGGACAGTGGACAGTGGGCGTGGTAGCAGCTGACGGCAACACCTATTATCGCCCTGGCACCTACGCCAACGCAACCTTCGCTGAAGGCACGAAAGATGTGGAGCACTGGAGCATAACGCCGGAAAGCCCCGAGGATGTAGGCTCTACCGTCACCCTTACCTATTCAGGCGGCAAGCAGGTAGAAAACGTCAAGGTCGGAACTCCATGGGACGGTGACCTCTCGAAGCTGAAAACAAATGTTATTGTGTCTGACGGCATGACACTGACAGGAAGGTTAGGTCCACAAGTAAAGGTTTCCATTGCTGACGGCGCCACCGTGATGCTGGAGAATGCCAGCATCACAGGTTACAGTTGGGAGGGCAGCCCATGGGCAGGCATCAACTGCGAGGGCGATGCCACCATCATCCTCAAGGGTAAAAACTATGTGAGTGGATTAAACGGGAATTACCCGGGAATCCATGTTCCCGTAGGTCACACACTGACCATCCTCGGAAAGGGGGAACTCGATGCCCACAGCAGTGACTTCGGAGCTGGTATCGGCGGAGGAAATGGTGTCTCTTGCGGCAATATCCGTATCTTGGGTGGAACCATCACTGCCCAAGGAGGGAATTTTGCTGCTGCTATCGGCGGTGGCAAAGACTCCGCTTGTGGCGACATTACCATCTCCACACTTGTCGGAGACACTACCACCGTTGAATTCTTCAAGGGCAGGTTTGCACCTTACAGCATCGGCCCTGGCGAGAGCGGCACCTGCGGCGTCATCACTCTTGGTGGCTCTGTATCGGATCCCATAGATTCCAATGGTAAAATAATTATAGAAGGAAAGAGTGGTGAATACAGCATTCCTACGCAACCCTCCGAGAAGATGACCATGATCATTCCCGTCGAAGTGACACCCGGCGAGACTGCCGGCACGTGGTTCTTCGTCATGCCCAACTGTGATGTCGAGGTGTACGTAGAGTATGCTAAACCGACTGTAACCTTCGCCGAAGGGACTGTCGACGTCGAGAACTGGGACATTGCACCGGAATCGCCCGTGGAGGATGGAACCAACGTCACCCTCACCTATTCAGGCACGAGGCATGTGGAAAGCATCAGGGCAGGGACTCCGTGTGGCAGCGACATCTCGGCGGTGAGAACATGGGTAACGGTGCCCGACGGCGCAACGCTGACAGGAAAATATGAACACTGGGGAAAGATTACCATTGCCGATGGCGCCACCATTACGCTGCAGGATTTCTCCAACAAAAGCTGGAACTGGGCCATGTGCACATGGGCTGGTCTCAACTGCGAGGGCGATGCTACCATCATTCTCAAAGGCAACAACGTCGTGACCGGATACCACCAGAATTATCCAGGCATCCATGTACCCGAAG
This sequence comes from Prevotella sp., assembly GCA_017645905.1. Lineage (GTDB taxonomy): Bacteria > Bacteroidota > Bacteroidia > Bacteroidales > Bacteroidaceae > Prevotella. The sequence goes on from JAGCNO010000010.1 coordinate 10,450, forward strand.
GCCACACGCTGACCATTCGTGGAGATGGCTCGCTGAATGTCAAAAGCTCCGTCTATGGAGCAGGCATAGGTGGTGGCATAGAGATTCCTTGCGGCAATATCCGCATCGAGGGCGGAACCATTACTGCCCAAGGTGGAAGCGGTGCTGCTGCTATTGGCGGTGGTAGGTATGCCTCTTGCGGCGACATCACCATCACCGACGGTGTGACTTCTGTCACTGTTACCAAGAGTTCCACTTCTTCTGCCAGCATTGGGGCGGGTCCGAACGGCACCTGCGGAACCATTACCATCGGCGGTAACGTGACGGAGCCCATCGTAGGCGACTACACCTACACAGGAACAGGCAGCGGGAGTGTCGATACAACCCCGGAGACCACTGGCAATGCAGTACCTTACATCGCCGTGGATTTGACGCCCGGCGAGACGGAAGGCACATGGACCTTCGTCATGCCCGACCGCAATATAGAGGTGAACGTCGAATACTCGAAGTATAATGTAACCTTCGCCGAAGACACGAAAGATGTGGAGCACTGGGACGTCACACCGAAGACGCCCAGCGAAGGCTCTACCGTCACCCTCGCCTATTCAGGCAACATGCAGGTGGGAAGTGTAAACATTGCGTTCCCATGGGACGGCGACCTTTCGACGGTGAGAACAAATGTGATGGTGTCTGACGGCATGACGCTGACCGGAAAGTTGAACTCCGAGGTAAAGATCACCATTGCCGACGGCGCCATCGTGACGCTGCAGGATGTCACCATCGAAGGCAAGAACTGGAACAGGTGCACATGGGCAGGCATCAGCTGCGAGGGCGATGCCACCATCGTCCTCAAAGGCACCAACGTCGTGAAGGGATTCCAACATTACTATCCTGGCATCTTTGTACCTGAAGGCCATACGCTGACCATCCGCGGCGGCGGGTCGCTGCAGGCTGCCAGCAACGGATTCGGAGCAGGCATAGGTGGCGGAAAAGACATTCCTTGCGGCAATATCCGTATCGTGGGCGGAACCGTCATTGCCCAGGGTGGTGACGGCGCTGCTGCTATCGGAGGCGGTGAGAACGCGGCTTGCGGCGATATCACCATCACCGGAAGCATTGTCGAGCTGTCTGCCAACAAGGAAAGCACCGCTCCTTACAGCATCGGACCGGGCAAGAATGGCACCTGCGGAACCATTACCATTGCCTCCGAAGTAAAGGAGCCCATTGATTTCAGTTGCGCTATGAGAGGCAATGGCACCGCCGACACCTCTACCGATCCCTCCGAAAGGATTACCATGAACACGCCCGTCGAAGTAACGCCTGGCGAGACTGCCGGCACGTGGACCTTCGTCATGCCCAATGGAGATGTGCAGGTGAGCGTGGCATACAAGGCCCATAACCCCGCTGACGTCAACCGCGACGGAACGGTCGATGTGGCCGACATCGCCACCATCATCGACGTGATGGCCAAGGGGACAGACGCCTTCCCGGAATATGATGCCGACGTGAACGAGGACGGCACCGTCGACGTGGCCGACATCGCCTCCGTCATCGACGTGATGGCTGCCAATGCCAGGCGGCAGCAGAACGCCATCGACGACGAGGAATAGGCCGCACAGACCCTGAAACGACAAAGCGGATGCAGGAGACGACCGTGTCTTCCTGCATCCGCTTGTTTTTGATAACGCTGACCGTTATTGCAGCTTGTCCTTCAGCCTCATTATTTCCTGGCCGAAGTTATAGAGGCTAATCCGGAGAAAGACCCTTAATCCACGTCGCAATGTCGCTGAGCACCTCGGGCGAGATGGTCTCCTCTATCTGGCGGCACTCATTGACGAGGCCTGTGGTGCAGTGCTGGAAGAGGTGGTTCAGGCCGGGATATTCCTTGATGAGGTTTTTCTTAGATTTCGGCAGCAGCCGTTCGATGGCAGGAAGGTTTTGCGAGGAAATGACCTGACAGTCGTAGCTGCCGTTGAGTGCAAAGACAGGGCAGCGCGTCGCGGCAATATCGGCAGACGGGTCGTAGTCGATGAACCATTTTATCCACGGCACCTGTTGCACTTCCTGCAGACTGCGGTACTTCTCGACCGTCATGGTGGCGGGCATGCCCGTCAGCTTCAATATGCGATTGCTCTGTGCCGTCAGGAGCGTGTCGCCCTTCACCCCGGGGCCTGCCAAGGAGACGATGAAGTCGGTCTTTCCCTGAGCGCCGAGCATGAAGGCAATCAGTCCACCCTCGCTGTGGCCAAGAACGCCTATCTTGGCAAAGGCTTTCCTATTACGAAGATATTCCAGCCCTGCAGCGGCATCACGGGCAAAGTCCTCGCTCGTGGCGTTCTTGACGTCGCCACCTGTGGAGGCTCCTGTGGCACGGTCGTCATAGCGCAGCGTGGCGATGCCCTGACGGGCCAGATAGTCGGCAATGACGAGGAAGGGCTTGTGGTCGAAGACCTCCTCGTCGCGGTTCTCCTGACCGCTGCCCGTGACGAAGAGTGCGACGAGAGGTTTCTTTTTCGATTTCGGGTCGTAGCCCACAGGCCAGGTCAGTGTACCGGCCAACGTGGCGCCGTCCTTCTCATTGCGGAACGTCACCTCCTCGGTCTCATACGGGAACGGCGGTTGCGGTGTCTGCGGACGATTCACTTCTGAAACGCCCTTCGCCAGCACAAGCGGCAGCGACATGCCGTTCTGGGTGAACGTGCCGACGAGCTTGTCGTCCTTCAGCCGGGCACGGTAGGTCAGATTAAGTTGCTCTACCTTCACGGCCAACGAGTCGTCGCTCAGATAATCTTTGAACACCGGAATGCCTTTCACGCTCTGGTCGGGGCTGTCCATCGTCACCTTCACATAGCCGTCGGCCTGTTCCAGATGAAACACCAAGGTCAGCGACGCAACACCCAAGTCAAGTTTGCCCGACCACGAACCCAGCAGCGCCGTCGTCGTATTCACAACGACACGTTGATCGTCCACAGGCTGCGACTTCCGTTCATCTTCTGCTGCCCAGCCCGTCATCGGCAACAGCAACAACCATAAAAACAATACCTTCTGCATAGAAATAATAGTTTTACCGTGCAAAGTTACAACATTTTTTCGTAACTTTGACATTCGTCGACTTACTTAACACTCGGAAATGAAAAGAAAAACAAGTTTTCCTTTTGCATTTCTCTCGTTTATTCGTAACTTTGCGCCCAAAAGAAGAATAATCTGTCAATATTATGAAGCGAAACACGATTCTTGCCGTCATTGCCATCATCCTGCTGGTCATCGGCGGCTATTGGCCTTACGCCCTGTTGCTGCTGCTCATCGTCCCCTTGGCCTATTTTATCACCAGCCGCAAGGAGAAGGCAGAGGCACCGAGGGTGACCTTCGCCAATGTGGAAGAAGTGGAACAGAAATACGGCGAGCCTGAAGACGTGGTAGTGCTCGATGCCTCACGGGCCAACGAGCTTCCCGCCCTTATCCTCTTCTATCCCGACCGCGACCTCGCTATTATTGCCGGCGAGGAGCTGAAGCTCAGCGACCTCACGAGCGTGATGCCGAAGAACATGGCCACGCCCTACACCGTCGACGAGTATGCCGTCATCATCGGCACCAACGACCCACAGCGCCCTACCATCCAGCTCCGTGTGGGCTATGATGCTGTCCTGGCCGGAGAGATTGCTGCACAGATTGACGCACACATCCATTAGCGGCCCACCTTAAAAGGTCATCCAGTAGCGGCGCTCCTCGTCGCTCATCTTCTCGATGGCATAACGGAGGGCGGTGCGGGGCATCCCATGAGCGTGCTGGTGGAGGAAGTCGCGCAGCAGGTCCATGCTGACCCTTTTCCCCATCTCGCGGAGCATCCAGCCCACAGCCTTGTGCATCAGGTCGTGTCGGGGATTGCAAGTTCCCTCCGACAAGTGCATCTCGGCATAGCGTAGGCACCACGACGGGTCGCCCGCCTGCGAAGTCTTCCATGTACAGACGATGCTCATGCGCTGCCGCCACAAGCAGGGGCTATGTGCCAGTTCGTCAAGCACCTTTATCTTGTAATCATGCTCGTCTTGCGAACCATTCAGGAACGTGGGCAGGAGCAGCCAGTGGCCGAGTATCTTGGGAGCCGAAAGATCCACCAAGTCCCAGTTGTTCGCCTGCTCGGCATACTTCAGGTACATGGTCAGGATTTCATCCCGCCCACGGGTAGCTGTCTTATCATGCTCCAGACGCTTCGTTGCCAGCCGCTCAAACTTCTCCACAAGAATCAGCAGTCCGCAGAGCCGCACCTCGTGCCAGCGGTTCATCAGCAACTCAGGAACTTCGCCCAAAGGAAACTCCTTTGCCACGCTTTTCACCACCTCTCGCGTCTGCGGTACCTTCAGTCCGAGGAACTCGTCGCCCTCGCCATACTCTCCCGGACCTGTCTTGAAGAACTGCACGAGCACTCGCCGTTGCTCCTCGTTGTGCAGCGACTCCATGTAGGCAATGACTTCGGCGGCCGTCATATTATGGGGAGTTAAAAGTTAAGGGTTGAGCGTTGAGAGTTTACAAACTTCTTTCCCTTCTGAATATATATTCCGCTTGAAAGAGATTCTCTTGACTTTCCTGCATACCGGCCGTCAAGAGTATATATGTTGTCGGACGTTGACTGTTGATTGTCAGGTATTACCTCAGTGATATCTGTCGGTATTCCACCCATGAATTCGAATGTAACATTTCCGTCAAGATCCTGTTCAATGTTTGTGATATCCTTAGACATCGTTCCCTTGTATGGCTTCCAGTCTGTGAGAGACGTCACACCCTCTGCACCCGGATATGTGTTTCCTTTCCAGTTATTCATTACTTCCTCCTGAGTCATTACGTACTGTCCGTCTATGCCTTCTTTGAAATGGTTTGAGGAGTAGATGGTTCCATTTGCCGGAACAATAGTGATTCTTGGCGAACCGGCAGTATTGTTCGGTTCACTGATATAAGAGAACGAAGACACATCGTAATTGATATGGGTGACGAGCATTCCAGTGCCAGGCATCTTGGCATACCAACCCTCGTTTGTAATGCTTTCAAGAATGTAGTATTCGTTTCCCGTTTCATCGTTGTCGTTCATTACACGCAATCCCTTACCACCATTTGGTAGTGGGGTGAGGGTTACGTTATCAGCCTCCTTGAGGGTGTCCATCTTTTCCGTCCATCCCATGAGCTCGCGTTCCCATGCTGTGTATGGGGTAGGATAGAAGCCGTAGAAAGTATTCCAACCGCCATCCATAAGGTCCCATTCCTCCATGCTCTGGTTGTCATATTTAGTGATGTCTGTCCAGTTTCCTGTCGGACAGAACTTTGGAAGTCCCATGGCATGGCTCATCTCGTGGAGGAAGACGCCTAAGCCTGTGAGGTATGGCTTGAAGGTTGCCTCATCGACTTTCATGTCCTGCCATACAGTAGGATAGAAGGCAAGTTCATTGTTTACGCCATAACGATACACTTTCATACCATCGTATTGGCCATAGTCGCCAGTTCCAGTCTTTGGCCAGATAGCGTTAGGATTCTTTTGATCACCCCATTGAGCGCTATAGCCTGCATAGAAGATATATACAAGGTCCACATATCCGTCATTGTCGGAATCATATTTGGAAAAGTCCACGTCCATGTTCGCTATCGTGCAGACATCTCTGATCAAAGAGGATATGTCATCGTCGCCCGTGCCGTATACTGTATATCTCTTTGTAAGGTGATAAGGCCCGGCGATGTCGAACTTCGGACGGAACTTGCCGTTACTGCAATCGCTGAAATACTGTGCAGCAGAGCCATAGCCGTGATAGCCTGAGCTTGAATCATATTGGGTTCCGTTCAGGAGTTTGTTGATGTCATTCTTAGTGTAGGTAAATTTCTGGTCGGCGAAGTCCACCATGATGACCAATGCCTTTGGAGTACCAACGTGTGGGAAAGGACGTGTGGCAGTTATCTTCTCGTTTGCCTTACGCCTTGCCATCATGGCATCCTGTTTCTTTGTCAATTGTGCCTTGTCAGTTTCAGTAGCCATGCGCCATGTGTTGTTCTCGAAGATAAGAAGTTCTCCGGATGTAGTAGTATAGAAACTGAAGTGGTCGTCACCATGAAACTGCGCCATGACAGTAGTTCCATCCTGCAACGTTACTTGGAATGGTGTCGTTATGGCTTTAGAGGCGTATGCACAGGTTAGTGTGGCACAAGCCAACAGGAATGTAGTAAATGCTTTTTTCATTTTAGTGTTAGTTTAGTTTTTGATTAATTATAGAAAACATCTGTATTGCGGATGGATTTTGAATTATTTTACGTAAGTTCGACGAACTCACGTTAATCCTACGCATAGCGCTGCCCGATGACGGCCCAGTCCACAATCTGCCAGAGGGCAGTGAGGTGGTCGGGACGACGGTTCTGATAGTCGAGATAATAGGCGTGCTCCCATACATCCATCGTCAGCAGGGGCTTCAGACCGCGCTGCACGGGGTTGGCAGCGTTCGTCTCCTGCGTGATGACGAGCTTGCCGTCCTTGTCTGCCGACAGCCATACCCAGCCCGAACCGAAGAGCGTAGCGCCTGCCTTCTGAAATGCCTCCTTAAAGGCCTCGAACGAGCCGAAGTCGCGAACGATGGCCTCGGCCAGTTTACCTTCAGGCCGGCGGTCGGCCTTGGGAGCAGCGAACTGTCCGAAGTACAGCTCGTGGTTCAATATCTGTCCGGCGTTGTTGAGCAGACCGCCCGATGCACGGCAGACGATTTCCTCCAGCGTCGCCTCCTCCAGCCCGCTGCCCGGCAGCAGGGCGTTCAGGTTATTCACATACCCGGCGAGATGCTTCCCGTGATGAAATCCGATAGTCTCGCGGCTGATGACCGGCTCTAAAGCCTCTGGCGCATACGGCAGCGCCATCAATGAATACTGTCTCATGCTATGAATCTTTTTTATCGTTATTGATTATGGCTGCAAAGCTACAAATTTTTATTGAAACAACTGATAATTATCCCCGTTTTTTTTTCAATAGCAATGGAAAAATTTTTAGGAATGGTTCAAGATAATCGTGTGGATGGAGCGAAAAAGTCAAAACGTCGACGACGTTTCTATAAACTACGACGGTGTTTGTACAAACTACGACGAAGTTTCTACAAACTACGTCGTAGTTTTGACAATGCAAACGTTTTTTCCGAGCTCAAGAACGTACCATTCTGGCATTTTAAACGTATCTTCTCCAACCTTTCCTCGTAGCTTTTTCTGGGCAACCCATACCCCGGGCCGGCTACAGATACAGGCCGAAGGAGAGAGAGCGGAAACGGACGCCGCCATCCTTCAGCACGTCATCGTTGGAGTATTTCACGTAGAAGGGTACGCTGGCAAGGCGCATGTTCAGCATCCAGTCGATGGTGACAGGGCGCTGGCGGATATTCTTCTCCATGTGCTTCACCTTGTCGCCGAGGAACTTGTAGCGGGTCTTGATGCTGGCATAGGTGTTGAAGTTCACCACGGGTCCGAAGCCGATGGCGAAGCCGCCGCCGAAGTCGTGCTCATAGCGCAGGGTGGCGGTCAATGAGAACACTTTTATGCGCGAGAACTTAGGCTCGAACTCCAAGGGGAACCTCTCGACCGTGACGTTGCCGTCGTGGTCTTTCGTGAAGAGCATATCATCGGTCATACGATAGTTCTTCCAGTCGATGCCTAAGCCCAGGGAGAGGCAGTTGCGGCTGCGAGGGTCCATGTAGTGGTCCCACTGCACGACGGTAGCGAAGATCTCCCACGACTTAAAGGTGGAGAAGTCGATACGATTGTCGACATGTGTGGGACAGGTGAAGCCCACGCCAAAATGGGCAGTCAGCACGTTGTATGTGCGGGGTATTTTACTGTTACCCTCGTCGGACTTCTTCTTTCCCAGCTTCACCGAGGGGATGAGCTCCCAGTGGTCGCGGCTGATGCTGGTGTTGCTCTCGTAGTTGGCATCGACCAGGCGGATGGTGTTTTGGTAAACAAAATCGTCGTCGCCCTGCTTGCCGTTGACGATGACACGCTGCAGGGAGTCGCTGCTGATAACAGTCACACGGCGGGGATGGTTGATGACAAGGGTATCGTTCTGTGCCCATGCGGGGCTAAAGAATAATGAAATAAAGAATAAAGATAGGATGTACTTCATATTCGGTTTTCTTTTGTTTTTGTTTGTATTCTTTTGTTTTTCGCAGACCGCGCAGCGATTCGCATTTACTTCAGGAGTTCCTCTAATTGTTCGAGGCTTCCGACGGAGCCTTCCATATAGATAACGGTCACCTCGCGCTGGCCTTTCTGACGGGTGCGCTGCTCCTGGTAGCACAGGAATCGGTTCTTGCCGTCGCGGGCTGACACCTGCACCTTCTGCGTGTAGGCATTGTTGGTCTCATAGATACTGGTGAAATGGTCACGGGCATCGTCGTCCACGAGCCGGCGCAGACGCTGGCAATCGGCCACGCTGGCGTTGAAGCGCAGGCTGCGGTAGTAGCTGAGCCGGTACTTCTCCAGCGTTTTGCCCCGCACGCGGGTCTCAATCATCTGCTCCTGCGAGATGATGCGACCCTCGAAGAGGTCGTTGATATGCAGGCCCGTCTGTGCCGAAGCCGAAAAGAAGGCCGTGAGCATTAGTAGCAAGATTATCGTTTTCTTCATATACATTATATTATTAGTTGCTAAACATAGACTTCAGTTGTGACTCCACCACGTCGCTACCATCGACAGATACTGCAGCCATAGTCTTCTGCATCTCTGTGAGAACGACGGTGCGGTCGGTGGTTCGCTCTCCGTAGACGATGGCCACACACTCGTCATCGGTCTGGGGGCTGTGAATGAAGAGGACGGAGGCACCAACGACCAGAGGCAGGGCGACGGCGGCTGCCCAATGGTACCAGCGGCGGTTTACGGTCTGTTGGGACTGAGTCGCTACCACACCCTCATACGGAACGGCGGCGAGGTCAAGGAACATCTCGCGCAGGGGCGCCAGGTCTTCAGGCAGGGCGGCGAGGTCCTTGTGGAAATAGTCGTAGAGCTCCTGCTCCTCGGCGAGAGATGTCTCACCGTCGAAAAAGCGGTCTAACAGTGTGCGTATTCTCAGCGTGTTACTCATATTGCTTCAGATATTGGGTTCTTACTGCCTGACGGGCGCGGCTCAGAACCTTGCGGATGGCAGTTTCGCTGCTGCCCGTCAGGGCGGCTATCTCTTTCATTTCCATTCCTTCAAGATGACGCAGGCGGAGGATGGTCTGCTGGAGAGAGGGGAGAGTGGCAATGACACTCATCATGCGTTTTATGCGCTCGTCGTCGTTAGGTGTGTCAGTTTCGGGGGAACCGTTGAAAGCGCTCAGAGAGGCGGGGCGTTGTCTTCGCAGCTGGTCGATGCATAGGTTGCGAGTGAGACGTAGGGCCAGAGCATCGATGGGTTGACGCAGATCGTCCACCATCTGCCACAGGCGCAGCAGCGTGTCCTGCACCGTGTCTTCGGCATCGTCGTCGCCCAGATAGCGCCGCGCAAGCTCTATCAGCCGTGGGCGCAGCTGCTGGGCTTCATCCTTGAATAGTTCTTGCGTCATTCGTTGAACATCGTTTACAATATATACGCAAGATCATGCGTTTTGTGACAATTATCGCATAATTAATTCCTGCGTTTTAAGATTTTTTGCATATCGCTGCAACTTTTTGCCTCTAGCCTGCGTCTAACGGACAAATACAAACCCCTAAAAAGAATAACGAAATGAAAAAGCAGATGGTAATGATGATGGCTGCAGTGCTGGTGTGCTGCACATCGTGTATCAGACTGAACCTGGGAGAACTGAATCAGCTGAAGCCCAGCGACAACATTGTGAAGAACGAGTACAAGATGAAGCCCTTCAGCAAGGCGGATGTAGACCTGGCGGGGAAGGTGAAGTTCGTGCAGAGCACTGAAGGCGACTACCGCGTGCTCCTGAAATGCCCCGACAACTACGTAGACCTCTTCAGTTTCAGGGTGGAGGGCGACGAACTGGAGATGGGCTTCGCCAAAAACCTGCACAAGGGCATCGACTCGAAAGACGTGGCCATCATTGTCTGCACCCCTACCCTTCTCCAGATAGACAGCGAGGGCTTAGGCAGCATCTCCATAGACAGTCTGAAAACACCCTCACTGACAATAGACAGCGAAGGCGTTAGCAACATCAAAATCAAGGGACTGACCACCGAGACGCTGAAAGTGGAGAGCAGCGGAGTGGGCAACATTGAGCTTCATGGCTCGGCAAAGACGGCCGAATTTGAGTGCGACGGCGTGGGCAACATCAACGCCGAAGAACTGAAGGCCGTGGAGGTGAAGGCCGAAGTAAACGGTGTAGGAAGCATCAGCTGCTTCGCCTCGGAGAGAATACGCGGTGACATCAACGGCGTCGGCTCTCTGAAGTACGGCGGAAATCCGACGGAGAAGAAGCTGCAGCGCAATGGAATAGGATCAATTAATGAACTGTAAAACAATCTGAGTATGCAAAATACGCTCCGTGTTATAATGATGCGGAGCGTATTTGGGTATTGGGTGTAGGCCCCCACCAACCTCCCCCCACGGGGGAGGCTTTATTTACTGAACTGCCACCAGTCGAGGTTGAAGAGCTTGGCGCCCTTATTTCCCGCGAAGGTGAAGTAGACATCGTGCTTACCCGTAACGGCTGAAACGCTGGTACTGACGGTTTTCCATTGCTCCCAGCCTCCAGTTGCAGGAACTACGAGGGTGGCAACAGGTGTGGCGATGGGGCTGTCGAGCCTCACCTCTATACGGCCGCCTTGCAAGGCAGAAGCTGCCGAGGCAGTGAATTTCAAATCCCCTCCAACGTTGCCGAAGTCTACCTCACGCACAAGGATGTAGTCGCCGTTGTTAATGTCGCTGACGTAGACAGTTAAGGTTCCCTGGCCAGAAGCATATTGGTCGGTGTGCACGCCCTCGCTCCAGGCCATGGTCTCGGCCTCCTGACGAGTGTAGGGGTCAAGCGTTCCGATGGGCTTCACGCCTTCCTCGGTATGATGGATGATGGGGAACGAGCCATCGGCATTGTAATTGAACTCCTCCACGGCCACGCTACGTCCGTAGCCACCGCCACCGGGCAGCTTGCCGGTGTGATAGAAGAAATAGTTGTGACCCTTCAATGTGGCCACGCCGCAGTGGTTGGTAAACGAACCTGTATTCTCCTGCGGCATAATCTCTCCACGATAGGTCCAAGGGCCTTCGGGCGACGGAGCCGACGAGTAGGAGATGTGCTCAGGTATGCCGCCGGCAGCATATACCAGATAGTACTGCTTGTTTGCCGTGGGAGCCCTCATAATCCAAGGACCCTCGGTGTAGAAGTCCTTATACTTCACGTCCCTCTTGCGCTCACGGGGCGATGGTGAGCCAAAGCCTTCCTCAGTCTGATTCACGATTTTCACCTCGCCGTCGAAGGAAATCATGTCGCGGTTCAGACGAGCGTAGTAAATGTTGGGATTGCCCCAGAATATCCAGGCCTGTCCATCGTTATCGACCATTACCGTGGGGTCGATGTTGTCCCAGCTGCCATTGTCGAACAAGGGCTTACCAATAGCATCACGGAAGGGGCCTGTAGGCGAGTCGCTGACGGCCACACCGATGGCCATGCCGCCCGAGAGGTTGGAGTGGGCGGGTACATAGAAGTAGAACTTCCCGTCGCGCTCCACGCACTGCGGAGCCCAGGCACGGTCGTCGGCCCAGGTAAACGAACCGAGGCTGAGCGGCGTTCCGTGGTCGGTCCAGTTCACCATGTCGGCGCTACTGTAGACATGCCAGTCGTACATCCAGAAGAAGTCGGCTCTGGCCTCGTCATGGCCTGTATAGACATACATTCGGTCACCGTAGACCATTGGTGCCGGGTCGGTGCTGTAGATGGTCTGCACGATAGGGTTGCGCACCCATGCTTTCCGGGCAGCATCGTTAGTCTCTACCGTCCAGCCCTCGCGCTGCGTCAGGCGGGGCCTGTCGCCCTGGAACATGCGGGCAGCGGCAGTGTCGCCCTTCAGCTGCCAGTCGAGCCAGGCCCTGGCAGCGACAGAGAACTCTCCGCCATGTGTCTGACGGTAAGTGCCGCCGTGACCCACAGGAAGATTAGCAGCATAGGCGGGCACATGCTTGATGCGGTGGAAGTCGTCCATGCCGTTCTCATAGGCAATGTCTTCCTTGCCGCCGAGGATGTAGATGATGGGCGTATGAATCTCCTTCAGTTTGTCCTTCTTCGGCATGGGCATATTCGGCACAGCACTTCCAGCGTTCTGCTGATTGAAGAGTCCGCTGTTGCAAATCATCAGCGAGGCGATGCGCTTGTCGGCACAGTTAAAGAGCGTCTGCAGACCGCCGCACGACATACCCGACAAGCAAATCTTCTCCACGTCTATCTTATTATAATAAGGTGATTTCGGGTCGCTGTTCTGAGCAATGATCCAGTCGATGCTCTCAATCTGCTGCTCGGAGCGCGACATCGGGCCACGATAGGGGTCGTCGTTCTCGGGCATGATTCCCGTAGCCAGCACGATGTAGCCGTAAGAGGCAATCTCGTTGAGGAAGTTCTTGTGCTCCCAGGGTGAATTGGCGCAGGCGCCGTTGCCCCATACGAGCACGGGCAGCTTCTTCTGAGGGCCAAACGGCTTCAGGTTTTTCGGAGCGAAGATGGTGTGCTCCGGGAGCGTCGGCTCATCTTTCATCACGGCCTTGTAGGGGCCGGAGCCGCCGTCCTCTACGGTTTTCACTTTCGCTGCGTTTAAGGGCATCAGCCCTACGAATAGCAGCAGGATGGTAAGGATTTGGTTGTTCTTCATGTCACAAATTTATGAATACAAGGGGAAAAATAAAACTTGGGGCAAAGGTACACCTTTCCTCCAAGTTCCAGTTTCTTTCTTGTTTCAAAGGTTTTCGTTTCAGTGGCAGGAGCACGAACGAAAAGCCGCAAAGAAAGGAACTCCTTATTTAAACGTAGAGCCAAGCTTTTTCACCCTCACTTCTCCAATTCTCGAATAAAAAACTGAATAGCTGAACGCAAAGGTCTTATTTCATTTGCCGTAATCCAAAAGATTTGATCAGCATCAATGTCAAAATAATGATGTGAGATAATGTCTCTAAGGCCTTTGACTTTTTTCCATGGTATAGAAGGGTATGTAGGCAGAAGCATACCATTTGTAACCTTATCAAGGTTCTTCAGGCTTTCACCGATAGCGATTAGTAACATGCAAACCGCATCCAACAACACCATACCATTATCAGAATCAAGATAGTCGTCAACAGAGTGGACTCCAGTAGTTCGCTCTTGCAATCTATCTATAGCAGAAAGGACATCGTAGAGAATGTCAAGTGCCAAGGATTTACTTTCAGAAGATAGTGACTCCATCTCTTTCAATTCGTTTTCGCAGTCTTGGATTCAGGTTTCGGTGATTACGAACAATGTCGACAGGACAGCCGGTTTTTTGCTCAAGGAATTCCTTGGCATCCATAAGCAGAAAAGGGTTTGGTGTACGGGTTTCGACAAAGACATCCACATCACTTCCTTCCCGGTGCTCGCCTCTGGCTGCTGAACCAAACAGTCGGAGCGAAATGATGCCATAATCGTGCTGCAGTGTCTCACCGCAACCCTTAATGATGTCAATATAATGTTCCTTACTCATTGCCTTTTGTTTTTCGGTGCAAAATTAGCTGATTTCTCTGACAGTTCCAAATAAATCAGTATTATTTTATCAGCTTATCCATTTTCCTGGATTATCAAGAAGGCTCATTCCTTCATGATCTTCCTGCCGTCAACAATCATCACGTCGTGGTGAACGTCGTCAGCATTGACTTTCCTTCCCTGCAAGTCAAAGGCCTGCCCAGAGGTCGGGGATTGCAAATCCCCTCCAGCAGGGGCAGAGGCAGGAGCATTGATGGCCGTAGGAGCCAAGCACTTCAGCTGGATATAGTCGATGTCGGGCATCCAGTTGGTAGGGTTCGAGAGACGTATCACGTTGCGTCCCTTCTCCAAACTGATGTTGAGGGTACGAGTGGCCACCTTCTGCCATCCGCCGGAGTTTACGCTGAGGGTCTTCACCTTCTTACCGTTTACACTGACGGTGATGTTGCGGTTCTCGCCACTGATGTAGCCAATGGTGAGTTCATACTCGCCGCCCTCCGAGCTATATACATCGCGCCATTGCAAGTCGTTCTGCTCGCTGTAGCCCAGCCAGCCGGCCTTGAGCCCTGCCGAGCAGAAAGAGGCATACTCGTAGATGCCTGTCTGCTCCGTCTGATTGTTCTTCAGTTCCTGGTAGTCGCTGATGTAGGCGGTCTCAGCCTCATAGCGGGTGCGCTCCAGCCGCTGCCCGGCCTCGGCTACATAGATGCGGGTGCCGTGGGCAGGCACGTTCACCTCATACTGTCCGGTAAACTCGCCCAGGTCTTTCTTCAGGAATACATCCCGCAGGCTGACCGTTCCGCCAAGGTCCAGATCGGCAAAACTGACTTGCACCTTCTTCGAGGCATCGGTACTGTTGTAGACGGCAAAGGCACGCTTCGCGCCGCCCAGCGTCTCGATGTCCTTCACCAGGATGTAGCACTCGTTCGTGAGCTTGGCAATGTAGGCCTGCAGACAAAGCGGGTCTTGGTTCAAAGCCACGAGTTCCGTGTTCTTCAGCAGGTTGAGCGTAGTAGTCTTGATGTTGCTCATGTCGCAGCCGATGAGCAGCGGCGAGGCCATGATACACCACATGCCGAAGTGGGTCTTGTCCTCCTCGGTAGACATTGACCGCCCCACCTCGAGCATGTCCATATCGTTGTAGTGGCCGTCGTAGCAGTAGGCGCTCATGTAGAGGTTCTCGGCCAGGATGCCCTTCACCGAGCCCCAAGAGTTGTTGATGTCGTGGGTGGTGCGCCAGGAGAAGGCCACGTCGTGTACCCACGTGCCGGGATAGTTCCATCGGCAGACGTTCATGCGCACGTCCGTTCGTCCTGTCCTTTGGATGGCTTCGCTGATGGCTGTATAGCGCTCCTGCGGGTCGAGGGCCAGGCGCTGGGAGTTCTGCGGGGCATCGCCGCCACAGAAGTCGACCTTCACGAAGTCGAAGCCACACTCGTTGAAGTAGAAATTGGCGTCACGGTCGTCGTAGTTGTAGAATCCCACGTTTACGCTCTGTGTGTCGCCATTGTAATAGTTGCCGCAGGTATTGGCTCCCGCATCGCTGTAGATGCCGGCCTTCAGTCCCTTCGAGTGGATGTAGTCGGCCACGGGCTTCAGTCCGTTGGGGAAGCGCGTCTTGTGAATGAGCAACTCGCCCGTCTCGGTATTGCGGCCACCGAAGAATCCGTCGTCGATGTTGATGTGGTCGAAGCCAACGTCCTTCAGGCCCTTCGACACCATCGCATCGGCCTGTCGCTTAATAAGACTTTCGTTGATGTTCACTCCGTAGGTGTTCCAGGAGCTCCAGCCCATCGTGGGACCGTTTTGCGCTGCTGCGGGGCAGAAGGACAGAAAAGCCAGCGTCCCGGAAAGCATGAGAGAATGTAGTTTTGTCATCGTTCAACAGTTCTTTTAATTGTTTCTTTAGGCTGCAAAGTTACGACTTTTCTCTTAAACTGCCTAATTTTCCCATCACCAATTTTGTCCATTCATCATTTTTTTGAGCATTTTGTCAGAAACCACGCTCAAGCTTTAAGCCGTTCTTTCCGATTGAAAGAACCGTTCTTTCCATTCGAATAAGCCGTTCTTTCCATTTGAATAAGCCGTTCTTTCAATGAGAAAGAACCGTTCTTTCTAAAAAAGCGGAATTTGACAAGCGTGATTCCCCACATCACACCGTTATCCAAGTTACGCAAAAAAAGCAACGCTTTGCGCAACAATTACATAATAAGTTGAGTTATTATTACAATATAAAGATGTAACTTTGCAAGGTAAACAATCATAGACCATGAAACGATTATTACTACTATTAACGGCAAGCATTGCAACAGCGGTGCAGGCCCAGGATTTGCGGCTCAACGAGCTGGAGTATTTCGAACGTCAAGGCGTAAACGTGCTGGTGTTTAGCAACAGTTTCAACGGCGGATTCAATGACGAGAAGAACTCGGGCATCGAGATTATCCACCACGGCGTACGAACGGTTCAAGGCGGAGCCATTCGCTTGAACAACACGCCGGAGCAGTGGGACCTCGTTCCGACGATGACAAACCGCACGGTAGACACCGCAACGGGAACCATCACCGTCGATTTGCGCTACACGAAGGAAGCACTGGGCGGCGAGGCGAAGGGCATTATTGAGAACTTCGACAGCCGCGTGGTGGTGACGGCAAAGGGCAAGGCCGTCGAGATTGCAGTCTGGTTGGACAAACCCGTGCCAGAAGCGCTGGCAGGCGAGGCTGGACTGAACATCGAGTTCCTGCCGTCGCAGTACTGGCTGAAGACGTACACGATGGACGGACGGCTCGGACGGCTGCCGCGATACGCCACAAGCCTCACAACGACAAGACCCAACGAGGAGAAGCCCCGGCAGTTCAAGGGATTCCGTACCTACGACGACCGCGGCACGGGACGCTTCGTAGACCCGCTGCCCATTGAAACCGGCCATCGGCTGAGCATGGCCACCGACGACCCGTCGCGACTGGTGACGATTACAAGTGACGACACCGAGCTGCAGCTCTACGACGGGCGTATGCTGGCACAGAACGGATGGTTCGTCGTCCGTAGCATTCTGCCAAAAGGCAAGACGGGCAAGGTCGTCGCCTGGACCGTCGAGCCGCACGCCATCCCAAACTGGATACGCGAGCCGAACATCGGCTTCTCCCAAGTGGGCTACACGCCTGAACAGCCGAAGGTGGCTGTCATCGAACTGGACAAGAACGACACCCCGCAACAAACGGCAACGCTGATGCGCCTCAACCCCGACGGCACGACGACTGCTGCTTACACTGGCTCCATCAAATCTTGGGGACCCTACTTTAAATATAATTATGTGAAGTTCGACTTCTCCAGCGTCCGCGAGCCCGGCGTCTACTTCATCCAGTACGGCGCGACGCGGACAAACGATTTCCTCATCGACGAGCACGTCTACGACAAGATTACTGACGCTACGACCGACGTCTGGGTACCCATCCACATGAACCACATGTACGTCACCGAGGGCTACCGCACGTGGCACGGCGAGCCGTTCAAGGAGGGCTACCTCCAGGCACCCGAGAGCGACCACTTCGACCTGCACCGACAGGGCAAGGAGACCGAGACGAAGTACAAGCCGCTGGAGCTTATCCCCGGACTCAACGTGGGCGGATTCTTCGATGCCGGCGACTTCGACATCGAGACCGGCTCGAACATCAACGTCGTGCAGAACTTCATCCGCACCTGGGAGCTGTTCCACCCGCAGCGCGACGAGACCTTCGTCAGCCAGGAGCAGCGCTACGTGGAGCTGCACCGCCCCGACGGCAAGCCCGACATCATGCAGTTCATAGAGCACGGCGTGCTCAACCTCGTGACGCAGGCCGAGCAGATAGGCCACATGGCCTCGACGCTCTCCAACTCCATCCTCGACAACTACCACCACCTGGGCGACGCCGCCAGCATCACCGACGGCCTGCACTACGACCCGTCGCTCAAGCCCTACGAGGTATCGGCTGACGGCAAGAGCAGCGGCACACCCGACGACATGTGGGCCTTCACGACCCGCAACCCGCGTCTTGACCTCCAGGCTGCCGGGGTCTTCACCAGCGCCGCCCGTGTGCTGAAGGGTTATAACGACGCCCTGGCCGACCGGGCCCAGAAACAGGCCGACCGTCTTCGCAAAGAAGCCGAAGAACTTCTGGCCAAGCGCCGTGGACAGCGCGACCAACAGGCCGAGGCTGACTACGACTGGCTGACCGGCACGGGCGACGGCAACTACCGTAACGTGGCGCGAAACCTGCAGACCATGCTCGACAGCATTCCCATGAAGGATGCCGGCTACAAGGAGAAGCTGCGGCCTGCCGTCAAGCAGTACCTCGAATACATCCGCTCCTTCGACACGCAGAACCCATACGGTGTGCCCATCGGCCTCGGCAACTGGGCTGGCGTCAATGCCGTGCTCAACTTCGGCATCACCGTCAACTATGCCCACATCTACTTCCCCGACATCGTCCCGAAGGCGGAGGTCTACCGCGTCGCCAACTGGCTCTACGGCTGCCATCCCTATCACAACTATTCGTTCGTCGCCGTCGTCGGAGCCGCCCGTCCCAAGCAGGTGTTCTACGGCAACAACCGCGCCGACTTCTCCTTCATACCCGGCAACGTGGCCCCCGGCCTGCTCTTCCGAAAGCCCGACCACTTTGAGAACTACGACGACTGGCCCTTCCTCTGGGGACAGAACGAAGGTACCATCGCCGGCAATACCCAGTACGTCATCTTCGGCTCCTCGTTGAAGAACATCGTCGGCTGCGCAGCAGATGAAAAATAAATCGGCCGAAGTTGTGCACGGTTTGCAGAAAAATGATTATCTTTGCAGGCAGATTGTGTAACCAAACGACCAATCCCCCAAACGACCAAACGACCAACCCCCAAAACGACCAAACAATGAAAAGAATCGTCATTCTCACCGCCCTTGCCGCGCTGATGGTGCTGCCGGGCTATTCACAGACCACGTCGCCCTCGTTCGACGAAGTATTAACCACACGTCGCAGCATCCGCAACTACGACGCCACGAAGAAAATCTCCGAAGGAGAGGTCCGACAGCTGTTGGAGGCTGTGCAGGAGGCACCGTCGTGGGCCAACCAGCAGCCGACGAAGTACTACGTCGCCATCTCGCCCGAGAAACTCGCCGCCGTGCAGGACCTCGTAGGCGGTAACAAGCCTCGCATACAGAACGCTCCTGTGCTAATCCTTTCCACCTTCGAGAAGAGTAAGAGCGGATTCTTCCAAGGCAGACCGGCAAACGATGCCGGAGAATTCTGGGGTGCCTACGACAACGGACTCTCCAACTGCTACCTCGTCCTGAAGGCACGTGCCATGGGCTTCGACACCCTCATCATGGGCATGCGCGATGCCGACAAGCTGCGCGAGCTGTTCGCCATTCCAGAGAACGAGCAGGTGATGGCCGTCATTGCTCTCGGCTACCGCGCTGCCGAGCCCGTGCAGCCACGCCACCGGCCCTTTGACGACGTAGTGAAGTTCTTCTAACAATAAACAATTAACAATAAACAGTAAACAATAAACTATCAAGGACATGAAGAAGCTGGTCACTATCTGTCTGTTGGCCACCGTATGCGTGCTCACCGTCATGGCACAGCGGGACTTCCGCGTGCGGAAGAATGTACCAACGGACTCCATCCGCCTGAGCGACCCGGCGATACTGGCCGACAAGGCGTCGCAGATGTACTACATGACCGGCACCGGCGGTATGATGTGGCGCAGCACAGACCTAAAGCTGTGGGAAGGCCCGTTCCGCGTGACGGAGTTTGAGGCTGACTCATGGATGGGACCTCGCCCTATGATATGGGCCGCCGAACCACATACAACGGGCGATGGCTGGTACTACTATTTCGCGACGTTCACAAATCAGGCAGTAAAGATTGACACCGTCCGGGGAAACGTCATCGAGCGACGCGCCTCGCAGGTGCTTCGTGCCGACAATCCCATGGGTCCCTACCGCGCCTTTGGCGATGCCACCTATCTGCCCGCAGACCGTCCCACGCTCGACGGCACATACTGGAAAGACAAGGATGGGAAGCCCTACATGGTGTTCTGCGGCGAATGGCTGCAGAACTGGAACGGCACGATAGAGAAGATTGAGCTGAAGCCCGACCTCAGCGGTACCGTAGGCGAACCTAAAATCCTCTTCCGAGCCAGCGACTCGCCCTGGAGCCGCGAGAAGGACGAGCAAGGCAACATCACATGGAACAAAGTCACCGACGGACCATGGCTCTTCCGCACTGCCACCGGACGTCTCGGCATGCTCTGGACTTCGTGGGTCTACGATGTCTACACCCAGGGCGTGGCCTACAGCGAGAGCGGCACCCTCGACGGCCCATGGGTACAGGAGCCCGAGCCCATCACGCCTCCCGGCTACGGACACTCTATGCTCTTCCAGCGCTTCGACGGACAGTGGATGATGTCTGTACACCACCACTCGAAGGATGCCCGTGGCCGCACCGTCCGCATTCCCCACTTCTTTGAAGTAGACCTGAGCGGCGACAAGCTCGTGGTGAAGCTTCCTGAAAAAAAGAAGACCGCGCTCGCCGAGAAGGATATGGGCGCCTACCTTTTTGCTTACTTCAGCGACCCGACACACTCGTTGTTCTTGGCCGTGAGCTACGACGGCTACACGTTTACGCCTGTGAACAATGGCCTGCCCATCATCAGCGGCGACAGCATCGCCGAGCAGCATGGCATACGTGACCCGCATATCTATCGGGCACCGAACGGGAAGTTCTACATTGCCATGACCGACCTCCACATCTTCGGCAAGCAGAAAGGCATCCGCACCACGCAATGGGAGCGACCCGAGAGATTCGGATGGGGCAATAACCGCGGGCTGGTGCTCATGGCCTCGGACGACCTCATTCACTGGACACACCACGTGGCCCGCATCGACAAACTATTCCCTGAGAAGTTTGGCGAGATAGGCTGTGCCTGGGCGCCGCAGACCATCTGGGACCCACAGGTGGGCAAGCCGATGGTCTACTTCACCATCCGTCAGCAGGCCGGAGGCAGGACGAAACTTTACTACAGCTATGCCGACGAGGCATTTACTACTTTAGAGACTGAGCCGCAATTGCTCTTCGAATATCCCGACACGACGATTCAGGTACTCGATGCAGATATCTGCCCAATGCCCGACGGGCGTTACTTCATGTCTTACGTGTCACAGGAGAACCCTGGCGGCATCAAGTACATGATCAGCGACCGCATCAACCACTTCGACGACTACCACACCGAGCAGATAGACGCAGAGCGGAGCGCCTGCGAGGCACCCAACGTGTGGAAACGCATCGGCCAAGACAAGTGGGTGTTGATGTATGACATCTACAGTATACGTCCCCACAACTTCGGCTTCGTAGAGACCTCCGACTTCAAGACGTTTACACCGCTCGGTCACTTTAACGAGGGTGTGATGAAGTTACAGAACTTCGTATCGCCGAAGCACGGAAGTGTGATTCACATTACGAAAGACGAGGCGAAACGATTAGAGAACTACTGGAACGAGCAACAGAAGAAACCCAAGACCATCCGCAGCGGCGAGCTGTGGCGCGATGACGGTGGTCGCCACATCAACGCCCACGGCGGCGGAGTACTGAAATACGGCGATACGTACTATTGGTTCGGTGAACATAAAAGCGAGCGGACAAGCAATGCGCTAGTCGGCGTGATGTGTTATGCCTCTAAAGATTTGGTGAACTGGCGTAACTGCGGCGTGGCGCTTTCCGTCAGCGATGAGCGCGGCCACGACATTGAGCGTGGTTGTATCCTCGAACGGCCTAAGGTCATCTACAATGCTGCGACGAAGAAGTTCTGCATGTGGTTCCATCTGGAGCTGAAGGGGCAGGGCTACAATGCCGCACGTTTCGGCGTTGCCGTGGCCGACCGCCCTGAGGGTCCTTACAAGTTCCTCTATTCGCAGAGAGCCAATGCGGAGACGTGGCCCGTGGAATTCGACGCCGCCGCGATAGCCATTGCCGACACCTTGAAGGCTGCCAACTATAAGGACTGGACACCTGCCTGGCGTAAGGCCGTGGATCAGGGCCTCATCGTGAAGCGCGACTTCGGCACCGGGCAGATGTCACGCGACATGACGCTCTTCGTCGATGACGACGGCAAGGCCTACCATATCTTCTCCTCCGAGGAGAACCTGACACTCCACATAGCCGAACTGACCGACGACTATCTGCACCACACCGGACGCTATACCCGCGTGGCACCCGCCGGCCACAACGAGGCGCCAGCCATCTTCAAACGCGACGGAACCTACTGGATGATTACCAGCGGTTGTACCGGCTGGGAACCCAACGAGGCCCGCATGTTCTCAGCACCCAGCATCTGGGGACCGTGGACACAGCATCCAAACCCCTGCCGAGGGCCAAAGGCTGAGATTACCTTCGGTGGGCAAAGTACTTTTATCCTCCCCATTGATGGCCAGTATATTTTCATGGCCGACATCTGGCGGCCCCGCCATCCCATTGACGCCCGATACATCTGGCTACCCATTGAGTTCGAGGACGGCAAGCCCGTTGTTCGCTGGCAAGACAAATGGTCACCTAATCTTATCCCTTGAATTATGAAAATTCTCATCATCGGTGGCACAGGCACGATTTCGAGTGCCATCACCCGACAATTAGCAGAGAGCGGCCACGACCTGTGGCTTCTGAACCGCGGGACACGCAAGGCCGAAGTTCCTGCAAACGTGAAACAAATCATCGCCGACATCAACGACGAACGTTCCGTGCTTGGTGGCATAGCCGCCGAGACCTTCGATGCCGTCTGCGACTTTATCGCCTTTGAGCCGTCACAGGTGGAGCGCGACATCCGTCTTTTCCGCAACCGAACACGGCAGTACGTATTCATCTCCTCCGCCTCAGCCTACGCCAAGCCCGCCCGGAGCCCGTTTATTACCGAGGGTACAACGCTGGCCAACCCGCATTGGCAGTACTCGCGCAACAAAATTGCCTGCGAAGAACTGCTAATGAAGGAATACCGCGAGAATGGTTTCCCTGTGACGATAATAAGGCCCAGCCACACCTACTGTGAGCGTGGTGTTCCCCTGAGCATCCATGGTCCCAGCGGCTCATGGCCCGTCCTGAAGCGTATGCTCGACGGTAAGCCCGTCCTTGTTCACGGCGACGGCTCCTCGCTCTGGACGCTAACTTGGAACGAGGACTTCGCCCGAGGCTTCATTGGCTTGCTTGGCAACCCGAAGGCCATCGGCGAGGTGTTCCAGATTATGAGCGACGAAAGCCTCACGTGGGACCAGATTTATGAGTGCGTCGCTCAGGCCCTTGGCGTGACGCCGCGCCTCTACCATGTGGCATCCGACTTCCTCGCAGCTGTCTGTCCCAAGGACTACGACCTGGAGGGCAACCTCATCGGCGACAAGGCTGCCACGGTGCTCTTCGACTGCACAAAGCTGAAGCGCGCCGTCCCAGGCTTCTGTTGCACCACACGCTTCGATCAGGGCGTGCGTCGCTGTGTCGACTATATTCTGAGCCATCCTGAGCTCCAGGTCGAGGACGAAGCATTCGATACCTGGTGTGACCGGGTGATTGAAGCACAAGAACAAGCTAAGCAATACATAAAATGAAAGTAGGAATCATCGGAACGGGATGGATTGCCGAGAAGGCTGCCATCACCTTAAACGGATTGACTGACTGCGAGGCCTACGCCGTGGGCTCTCGCCAGCAAGAGACGGCAGACAAGTTTGCCGCCAAGTGGGACATCAAGAAGGCATACGGTTCGTATGCGGCGCTGATTGCTGACCCCGACGTGGACTTGGTGTACGTCGGCACGCCCCACTCCCACCATTACGACGTGACGCGTGAGGCCCTCTTGGCCAGCAAGCCCTGTCTCGTGGAGAAAGCCTTCATGGCAAACGCACAGCAGACAAAAGAGATTCTCGACCTCGCCCATGAGCGAAAGGTCTTCCTCGCCGAGGCTATCTGGACGCGCTACCAACCCGTCGTCGCCACTGTCCGCGACCTGATAAGTAGCGGCCGCATTGGCCAGCCTCACCTCATCACCGCCACCCTGGGTTACTCCATGGGAGAGAAACCACGCATCATGCGCCCCGACCTTTGTGGCGGTGCCTTGCTTGACCTCGGTGTCTATGCGCTGAACTTCGTTCGCATGTTCACCGATAGTGACATCGCCAGCATCGACGGCTACTGCGTTAAGTCTGCCACCGGCATGGACCTCACCAACACCATGACCATCATCCTCAAGGACGGAATAGTGGCCAATGTACAGTCGTCTGCCCAGTGCGTCGGCGACAACATCGGCGTCATAGCCGGTACGGAGGGCAACCTCATCATTGACAACATCAACAATCCTCAGACCATCACCGTCAACGGCCCCAACCGCACCTACATCGAGACCATCCGCGTACCCCAGCAGATAACGGGCTATGAGTATCAGTTCCTAGCCTGCCGACAGGCACTCATCGACGGACTAACAGAACCACGAGAGATGCCCCACGCCGAGACGCTCTACATCATGCAGCTCATGGACGACCTGCGCCGCAAGTGGGATGTCCGTTACCCCATGGACAAGGACTAAAATGAAAAGAATCTGTCTTTTATTATCGTTGGCAGCCCTTTTGCTGCCCTTTCCCCTCTCTGCCCAGCAGCGTTACCACGTTGGCGTCTGCGACTGGATGGTACTAAAGCGCCAGAAGTTGGGCGAGTTCCAGTTGGCCCGTGACCTGGGTGCCGACGGCGTGGAGTTAGACATGGGCGGCCTGGGCCAGCGCGAGCTGTTCGACAATAAGCTGCGCGATGAGACTGAGGCCCATCACTTCAAAGCCGTGGCCGACTCGCTCGGCGTCGAAGTCGGGGCCGTGGCCATGAGCGGCTTCTACGCCCAGGACCTCACGAAGCGCGACAACTACATGGCACTGGTGGCCGACTGCTTCGACACCATGGACCGTATGGGCAGCGCCCCTGTGGCCTTCCTGCCCCTCGGCGGCTGTGGTAACAACTGGGCTACGGACAAGCAGAAGCGCCGTGAGGTGGTAAAAAGGCTGCACGACATCGGCGAGGCTGCAAAGGCTCGGGGCAAACGCGTAGGCATAGACACCCCGCTCGACGCGAAGGGTAACCTCAAGCTGCTGCGAGAGATAAAGAGCGAGGGCATCGCCATCTTCTACAAGTGGCAGACCATCGTGGAAAACGGCTGGGACATCGTCCGCGACATGAAGGCCCTCGGCGCTAAGAACATCTGCGCCATCCACGCCTCGAACACCGACCGCGTATGGCTGCGCAACGACTCGACCATCGACGTGCCCGCCATCAAGCGCACCCTCGACGATATGGGCTGGCAGGGCTGGCTCTTCGTGGAGCGCAGCCGAGACACCTCAATGGTGAAGAACGTGAAGATGAACTACGGCTCGAATGTGCACTATCTCAAGGAAGTATTCGGCATCCCCTACCCTTCTGAAGTGACTCTCGACAGCGCCGGTCGTGACCCCGAATACGTGCAGACCATTATCAGCCGCTCACAAAAGGCCACCGACGAGCTGGGCATCACCTGGACGCCTGTGGGACAAAACGTGCTGAACATCATCTGCAACCGATATTTCCGCCTGAACGACATCTACGCCGAACAGTTGAGCGTTGATAGTTTAGTGTTGAGCGACATTTCTTCTACCATATCGGGCAACGATGCTGCCAAGAAACTAAAGTCTCTAAACTCTCAACTCTCAACACTCAACATTGATTCCAAGCTATACCGCTCGCACTTCGGCTTCGAGGCCGACCTCTCCAAGTATCTCAACCCTGAGCAGATAGAGACCGTGAAGGACGTGATGACTTTCCACGTGGTGCAGGTGACCTACGACGCGCAGCTCGACATGATTCCCACCTTAAAAGAGGAGGAGAAGCAGCAGATACTCATCTGGCTAAA
The DNA here is from genome assembly GCA_017645905.1 of Prevotella sp. Lineage (GTDB taxonomy): Bacteria > Bacteroidota > Bacteroidia > Bacteroidales > Bacteroidaceae > Prevotella. The sequence continues at coordinate 35,991 of JAGCNO010000010.1, forward strand.
GGAAGCACGCGAGCTGGCCATCGACGCCGAGAGTTCGAAGAAGAAACACGAGGTGTTCGGAAAGTACAAGGGCCGCATCAACAACTACCTTTCCCGCCGCGGCTACGACCTCACGAAAGAACGCGAGGCGTGGTATGAGAGACTTAAAGGGAAGTGAATGGGGAGTGAAGGAGAAGTGAAGGAGAAGTGAAAGGGACGATAGTTCTTGCGCAGAAAAGTAACGTCCCTTTCACTTCTCCTTCACTTCTCCTTCACTCCTTAAAACCCCATATAGACCTTTCTGGACGTCCCGTCGGTGCGGCGCTCGATGCAGAGGCCTTTAGCCTTTGTCAGCGGGCGTCCCTGCAGGTCGTAATAGGTATTGTGGCTTGGTTGTTGGGTGTTGGGCAAAGAGCTGATTCCATCCGATTCCGGCCGGTCGATCATGAAGATATAGGTGTTCAGGCTTCTTGCCGGCAGGGGTACGGTGATTGTCTGTGTTGGCTCCGTGATGCTGATGTCCACCCGCTTGCAGAGGCTATTGTTGGCCGTTGAGAGCAGGTGCGTGCCGCTCTTTACCGGGTAGGGCAGTTCTATCTGCAGGTCGAGGGCGTTCTTCGTCGTATCGATGGCCATGACGATGAGCGAGTCGCCCTTGATGTAGGCCGAGGTCTCGAAGGCCGTCTCCGTATTCTTTGCCCCCGGGTCGCCCACGTTCCTGATGCTCGACTCCGTTTCCAGTCGTGTAGAGCCCGTGACGTGCTTGGCGAAGTGCGACATCACGTAGGCCCTGGGCAGCAGCGTGTTCTTCGTGTTGCCGGGGTTATACTTCGCCTCTCCCGTGCCTACGAAGGCCCAATGGGCACGCATATACCAGTAGATGTAGCCCGTACATCCGGCCAGCATACACTCGTTGAGTTCCTCAGCGAAGAGGAGCTGCTCGTGCCAGTTGGGCAGATGGTCGATGTTGTCGGTCGACGAGTGCTCCGTCATCCACACCTCCTTGCCATACTGGTGGGCAAGCTGAGCGGCGCTCCTGAGGTTGCCAAGGGGCGGGTGTCCGTAGATGTGGCCCGCAATGATGTCAACCTGGTCGCGTGCCGTCTCGTCGTTCAGCAGCATGTTGGAATATCTCGGGTCGAAGCCCAGCGGCTCGGCGCTGATGAGGCGCACGCCGTGGAATTTCTCGCGGTCGAGCATGTAAGCATAGTTCTTTACCAGCTCCAGCTGTTGCTCGGGTGTATAGAGGCAGCCCGAGTAGCTCACCCACCAGTCGGGCTCGTTCTGGATGGAGACGGCATCCACCTTGACGCCGCAGTTTTTCATGTAGTTCAGGAACGTGTTGAGCCAGGGGAAGAACTTCTCGTAGCAGTCTTCCCTCAGCGCGCCGCGCTTGTTGCCCTGGCTGTCGCTGTTGCCGCCCTGGGCCGTTCCGTTGGTCTTGAAATCGCCGGGAGGCGACCACGGGGTGCCGAAGACCAGGGCGCCGCGCTTCTTGGCCAGCCTGGCACTGGGCACGGAGCCGTACCAGTCGTAGGGCGTGTCCCAGCCCACGTCTGCGGCAGTCATGTTGCCTTTGAAGTTAGGCGAAATCTCCATGCGCATGATGTTCAGCCCGATGGGCGACTGATCGCCGTAGAGCAGTTTCACCGGTATCGTGTCGTTGGCAAAGGGGCACATGGCGCCGTCGCAGGCAGCAGCGCCAAACCCCGTGATGGTCTGGCAGCGGGTGTCAGTCACCGTCACCGTAATGGTTGCTGCACTGGCCGCCGAGGCCACGGCCAGCGCAAGAAAGGCAGTAATGGTTCTTTTCATTGTAAACTGTAATAAAAGGTAATACGTCGGCAAAGGTACGAATAATCTTCCAAAACGCAAAAACGATTATAAAAGTTTAACGTGAGCAACGTTTTCGACTTGCTCCGTTTTACTACGCAAGCGTCACCCTTCGGGATGCCGAGCGGCAAATCCGACTGAACGGTGGCAAATTCGACTGAACGTTTTGTAAAGATTTCTCGCAAACAAATAATGGCTGGCTGAAGCGAAAAAGCGGCATTTTTCGCATCATAAAGAAAAAACGGCTTTTTCTCATAGAAGAAACTATTCTTTCTCATAGAAAGAACGGCTTTTTCTCATAGAAGAAACGGATGCTTCAAGGCGCTATAATTGTTGTAAACTTTTTTTCTAATCTCGCACACCCGAGAAATAATGAGTACCTTGGATTCCGCTTTGCCGCAAGAACCGCTTTTATTTCATTTTTCTTGCGGGTTTTATTTTTTTTTGCTTACCTTTGCAAAGTCAAAACAAATCGTAACTATAAACCCTCATAATTATGAAAAAAAAATTAATGCTCTTTCTGCTTGCTCTCCTGCCCTTGGTGGCAAGCTCAGCTCCCGTGCAGATTAAAGGCATCTACTACAACCTGAACACTGAGACCGGAGAGGCCGAAGTGACGAACAGTATGGGCGGTAGTGATCAAGCTCCAAAAAGCTACTCCGGCAGCGTGGACATTCCATCCTCTGTCAACTTCGGCGGAATTGAATATAGCGTGACCAGCATCGGAGACCGTGCTTTCTCTACATGCGTCGACCTGACCTCAGTCACCATTCCCAACAGTGTGACGAGCATAGGAGACTATGCTTTCAATTATTGCACACACTTGCCATCCATCATAATTCCCAGTAGTGTGACCAGCATAGGAGAACTTGCATTTTTTGAATGTTACGACCTTGAATCCATCTATATTCCCAGGAGCGTGACAAGTATAGGACAGTATGCTTTCTCTGAATGTGGTTTGTCCTCCGTCTCGATTTCCAGCACCCTGACGAGCATTGAAAATGGTCTTTTCGAGCTTTGCCAAAAACTGACCTCCGTCACGATTCCCAGTAGCGTGACGAGCATAGGAAAGCGCGCTTTCTTGAACTGCTCCGGCCTTACCTCTGTCACGATTGGCTGCCGCGTGGAAAGTATAGGAAGCCGCGCATTCAGCGGTTGCAGTAATCTGACTACCATCACCTCGATGATTATAAATCCTCTTGAGATAGGAGATGATGTGTTCCAATCCAAGACTTATTCCTCCGCCACTCTCTGCGTTCCCATAGGAACGAAGGGGAAATATGAAGCCACTGCGGCGTGGAACAAGTTCCAGAACATCGAGGAGATGGGTGTGGAGATTGACGGCATCTACTACTTACTGAACCCGGAGACCAAAGAGGCCGAGGTGACGAACCGATTGGCCGGCGATTACAATGGGGAGGGAAGCTACTCAGGGAGTGTCGTTATTCCTCCTACGGTCATTTACAATGGTGAGGAATACACCGTGAGGATAATAGGAGGCTATGCTTTCTATGGTAGCCCTGACCTTACCTCCGTCACGATGCCTGAGAGTGTGACGACCTTAAAAATCGATGCTTTTGCGGGTTGTACTGGCCTGACCTCCATCACGATTCCAAACAGTGTTACGAAAATAGATTTATTCGTTTTCTCGGCTTGCAGCGGCCTGACCTCCGTCACGATTGGCGACAACGTGGAGACCATTGGGAGCTATGCTTTTGCTGGTTGCTCTGGCCTGACCTCCGTTACGATTCCAAACAGCGTAAAGATAATGGAAAACGCTGTTTTCTATCAATGCACTGGCCTGACATCTGTCACGTTAGGCTCTGGGCTGACCTCCATAGGAGAGCTTGTGTTCTTGAGTTGTAGCAACCTGACGTCCGTCACTTCGTTAATCACCGATCCTTTTGAAATCAACGAAAATGTGTTCTATACCGATGCCACTTCATTTACCTCCGCCACCCTTTACGTCCCCAAGGGAACGAAGGAAAAATACGAAGCCACTCCGGCATGGAACCTGTTCCAGAAGATCGAGGAGATAGAAGTAACGGAGAAGAAGGGCGACGTGAACGGTGACGGTGCCGTCGACGTGGCCGACATTGCCACCATCATCGACGTCATGGCAGGAAAGGCTCTGCAGTACAAGGGCAAAGCCGACGTGAACGGTGACGGTGCCGTCGACGTGGCCGATATTGCCGCAGTGATAGACATTATGGCAGCAAACGCAAGGAGAAAAGCAAAGACCCAACGGTAAAAAAAGTTTACAACATTTTTTGCGTCGAGAAAAAGCCGTTTTTTCTATGAGAAAAAGCCGTTCTATCTATGGGAAAGATTAGTTTAATCTTTGCGAAAAAGCCGTTCTTTCTCGGAGGGGCGGATAATAGCATTTTCCTTGCAACCGAAGGACTCCGTCTGTTATGCGAAAAATATTTACAACACATACGGTTTCATCCGCTCAGTCGGATTTGCAATCCAGCGGAACTGGGCGGAACTGTGTGAAAAAAAATGTAAAAACAGTTTGTGCTTTCGTTTATTATGTTTACCTTTGCAAACGATACGGAATGAACCGCATCATAAAATACTGTGCCTATGACTTAGAAAAGTTACATTCTTTTAGGATAAAGAAGCGTTTGCTTTTAATTCTTGCTTCTAAAAATGGATCACCTGTAAATTCCTGTGTTTATCCGTATATCATTGATAGCCTATAGAGGAAGAAGTCCACATCGATTACTCCTCTGAGCTGTGCGCGGAATTGTTTAATCTTCGAATTAAGTGATTCTGCCGAGGCATTGGTTGCACGATTCAGGAAATAGTTGAGAACCTCATCTTCCCTATCACGGATAGTGTCAGCGGCCGTACTGAAGGCATCGTTGCCCATCGCCTTGACTTTGTCATACCATTTCTGTATGCTTTCGTATCCGCTTATCCATGTGGCTCTTGGGTTGCTGAAGATCATCCTCAGTGAATGTACGATGGAATAGGCTTCTTCAAGGTCTGGATATCGCTCGAAGAGGAGCCTGACACGTTCTTTCTGTGTAGCCGTCCACTTGTCTGCGGACACTATCAGGGAGTATCTGCAACGGGCAAGCAGCTCCGGCACGGTGTCGCCATTGGACAAGCGCTCCGGCACGAATGCCTTGTTCTTGCGGATGGGCTTCCTGCCACGCTTGTCCTTCTTGTTCTTCTTGCGACGCCTGAGACTCTTTTCGTACTTCTCCTTGAGGTCCTCCTTGAATTGCCTGCGTTGCTCGTTCTGTGCCTTCTGCTCCTCCTTCTTATGCCTCAGGCGCAGTTCCTGCATGGCGTCCGAGACAAGCTGCTGCATGTGGAACCGGTCAAGCGTGATGTCTGCATACGGGAAGCACTGCAGCACTATCTGATGCATACCCTCAGAGAAGTCCATCGTCACCTCGCGTACCTTGGCGCGCAGATACCAGTGGATATTCATCAGCGCCGCCACGACATCCTCCACCCTAGTGCCGCTGACGATGGCCACGAGGGCGCCCTTGCGGCCATGGGCTTCCTTGTTGGAGATGATGGTATAGAGGTCACCATTGGAGAGAGCGGTCTCGTCAATACTGAGGTCGGGGCCGATGTTCCTGGGGAACACAAGCCATTTCCGGGCATGCTCCCTGTGCTTCCAGGTGCGGAAGTCGCTCAGATGGTCCTTGTAGGAACGCTCGAAATCGTCACCCTTGACGTGATATGGTTTCTGGAGCGATCTGGCCGTAATCGGGGATGTATCCAAGGAATTCTTTTAAAAAAGTCGCAAACTCCTTGGAGTAGCGAGTGCCCTTGGCAACCATCTGCCAGTCCTTTGATACGCTCTTGCCGTCGGCGTCCTTCCACCTGCGACGGCGGACATGAAGGACAGTGCGGTACTCACGGACAGGGAAGTCGTTCATGCAGGACTCCCCGTAGAAACCGTTAGGGACCAGGTCTGTATGTCCCTCTGGGGTAATGTCCTTCTCGTCAAGGTAAAGGTGAAGACGCTGCTCTTGCGCATATTCGTCAGTACGGACTTTAACCAAGTCAAAGTACTCGGTCATCTCGCTGGGAAGGATAACCTTAGCCAGCATCATGTATGGATCTTCGTTCATTGTCGTAATCTTTGCGTGCAAAGGTACTAACAAAAGACGAAAAATAAGCAATCAAACTAATTTTTCAACACAGGGTTTTGCAAGTGAGCCCTAAAAATCGCCAAATTTGAAGCAACCAAGAGTAAAAGTAAAACGGTTCATGTGCTTGCGCGTGGACTTTTACTCGTTAAAGGTTGCATGGTGTTTGGGAGATACCAAGATAGCGTAGACGAAGTAAGTAGTCCACGTTTTTTCTGTGTTTTCGAAAGTTCAACCTTAACACAATAAATAATTCATTTAATTAACAACAAACAAAAACAATCAAACGTATGAAACAGAAAATTTTCATGCTGCTGGCAGCTGTGCTGGTGAGTAGCGTTAGTGTATTTGCGCAGAGTGGTAACATCGTGAAGCTAAAGGGCGACGTGAACGGCGACGGCAAGGTGGATGTGGCCGACATCAGCAACGTCATTGACATCATGGCTGGTGGCGAGCCTGGTTATTTCTATTTTGGTACTACGAAGCCTACAACTGAGAACTACAGATCTATGACCGGCGTGGTGGGTGACTATACGTCCATTGCCGAGGCTTACGGAACAACAGCCAACGTGACTGCCGGCAAGACACTCTATATGCTCTGCCCGGCAAGCTGGACTGACGGAAAAAACGTGACGATGGAGGACGAAAAGGGAAATTCCTACAATTTTATAGAGGATTTTGATGCTGTAACCATCTCTGGCTATGCCATTTACAAAACACAGGTTTGGGGTGCTGCAGCAACAGTAACGCTTAAAACAACACAATATTGGTATGTAGGACCATCAACACCAACTAGTGTAGACACATCTGATATTAAAACATCTGCTGCAGAAATAGGTTGGCACATATTTACTCCTGGAACGACATCATTACATGTAGGCGAACTTTCAAATGATACTAAAGTTTATTGGGTTGTATTAGTACCAGCAAGTAGTGGACTTAAAAATGTAACGGATTACGGCGAAATATTAGGCGGATATACTAATTCAACTGTGACAATTAATGGAGTATCATATACTAAGATTGTACAAGATAATGCAACTAAGAAATTTGATTACATTATAACAATTTAATTGTTTTAATAAAATAAATACCCGTTGGCGGAATTAATTTAGTGCGTACTTAATCTTGCCTAAGGGTAATATATGTATTAAGTGCTGCAGTTATTGCATTATCGGGAAATTTATAAAAAACTTTAATACATATTTAATTATTTAATTATATATTTTGGATGCTGCGGTAACAGACATTGGTTCCGTCATCGACATCATGTGAGGGAAGTAAACGACCCTCCCCATCCTCTCCCTGTTTAGGGCGGGACAACAACAAATTCACTCTAAAAGGTTCTCAAAAGTGCGCAAATGTAGGTTTGCAAACTTTTGAGAACCCTTTTTCTTGCTGGGTTTATGTTTTTTGCTTACCTTTGCAACGTCAAACAAATCGGAAATAGTAAATCGGAAATAGTAAATCGTCAAATTGTAAATCACTATGGTATTGACCGACCGCGAGCTGTTCCTGCTCATCATCTGCACCGTGTTCTACATCACATTATTTATATTAGTGATGCTGTGGAACCGCCGCAAGCTGCAACTGCTGCAGAGCCGCTTAGACAACATCCATGCCATGCAGAAGATGGCCGTCATGGAGCACCGACCGCAGGACGACAGCGGCATCTACACCTCGGATGCTTACCGTCACACCAAGAAGTGCCTGGCCGAGGGGCGCATGCTGGCGGAGGACGACTGGCCACAACTGACTGACGTGGTGAACAGCGCCTACGACGGGTTTAGCGACAAGCTGAACAGCCTCTGCCGCATGAGCGAACAGGAGATGCGCGTCAGCCTGCTCATCAAGCTGAGGATGCAGCCGAAGGACATCGCCATCCTGACCGCACACTCGAAGGAAAGCGTTGCCTCCACCCGCAGCCGACTCTACCAGAAGGTCTTCGGAAAGAAAGGGAGCACAAGAGACTGGGACGACTTCATACTCTCGATATAGGCGCTGCGCTAAATGAGAAATGAGAAATGAGAATTAAATCGTAAATCGAAAATCTGTAAATCGAAAATCACTATGATTGAGTATCTTCTTAACAATTCCTGGCAGATATGGGCCGTAGTGGCCGTGCTCTGCCTCATCCTGGAGCTTTCGTCGGGTGATTTCTTCATCATCTGCTTCTCCATCGGAGCCGTCGCGGCGGTCATTGGTGCCGCCTCGGGACTGAGTATCTACTGGCAGGTGGGCCTGTTCGCGGCGTTCACCCTGCTGGCCCTCTTCACCGTCAGGCCGCTGGCCCTGCACTGGCTACACAAGAACGAACCTAACCGCGCCAGCAATGCCGACGCGCTGCTGGGACGCACGGGCCGCGTCACCGAAGCCATCCCCCTCGACGGCAACGGCTATGTGCAGATTGACGGCGACCTGTGGAAAGCCGTGAGCGATTCCAACATCCCTGTCGGCACCACCGTGCGCGTCGTAGGGCGCGAGAGTACTATCGTCACCGTGGAAAAATTATAAAATTAGAAAATTATATAATTGAGAAATAAATCGTAAATAGTAAACCGTTAAATCGTAAATTATCATTATGGACATTATGACTTACATTCTGATTGCCATCATCGTGCTGGTGGTTATCTTCGCCAAGATGGCGCTGGTGATTATCCCTCAGTCGGAAACCAAGATTATCGAGCGCCTGGGCCGCTACTACGCCACGCTCAATCCGGGTATCAACATCATCATCCCCTTCATCGACCGTGCAAAGGACATCGTGGTGCTGAACCGCGGACGCTACACCTACTCCAACTCCATCGACCTGCGCGAACAGGTCTATGACTTCCCGTCGCAGAACGTGATTACGAAGGACAACATCCAGATGGAAATCAACGCCCTGCTCTACTTCCAGATTGTCGACCCGTTCAAGGCCGTCTACGAAATCTCGAACCTGCCCAACGCCATCGAGAAGCTGACGCAGACCACGCTGCGTAACATCATCGGCGAACTGGAGCTGGACGAGACGCTGACCTCGCGCGACACCATCAACACGAAGCTGCGCGCCGTGCTCGACGATGCCACCGACAAGTGGGGTGTGAAGGTGAACCGTGTGGAGCTGCAGGACATCATCCCGCCCACAACGGTGCTCAACGCTATGGAGAAACAGATGCAGGCCGAGCGTAACAAGCGTGCCCAGATCCTGACCTCCGAGGGTGAGAAGGCCGCCGACATTCTGGCTTCCGAGGGTGAAAAGACTGCAATGGTGAACCGTGCCGAGGCTGCCAAGCAGCAGGCCATCCTTCACGCCGAGGGTGAGGCTCAGGCTCGCATCCGCAAAGCCGAGGCCGAGGCAAAGGCCATCGAGCTGATTACCGAGGCCGTGGGCAAGTCGACCAACCCCGCCAATTACCTCCTGGCACAGAAGTACATCCAGATGATGCAGGAGCTGGCTCAGGGCGACAAGACCAAGACCGTCTACCTGCCCTACGAGGCCACCAACCTGCTCGGCAGCATCGGCGGCATCAAGGATCTTTTCAAAGAGCAATAGGCAGATAAAACATTCGTCTTCCGAAAAACTTAAAACTACGACGACGTTTCTACAAACGCCGTCGTAGTTTTTATAAACGTCGTCGTAGTTTCTACAAACCACGACGACGTTTCAACAATACCTCCGACCTTCCTCCCACACAGGACGTATCTTTCCCACGTTTTCCACGTATCTTTATCCGCTTTACAACGCAGGTGTGTTTTCGGAATAAAGAATTATCGTCAAAAATGATACGGGTTTTCGGAAAAATATGTACCTTTGCACCGTGGTTCCAACTAAAGTGTAAATCAATAACACACAATCGGAGGTTGGAGGTCTGAACAAATACTGTTACTATGAACAGACTATTAGGTAAGCTCGCTTTAAAAGTGGTAGCCATACTTATCACTTATCACTTATCACTTATCACTGGCCTGGCCTGGCACCAGGTGCTGTCGCCAACGGTAAAGGGCCTGCAGGTGGTGAAGAACGACGACTTCGAGGACCTGCCGGTGCTCCAGTTAGGCAGCAGCGACGTGCTGACTATCGGCTTCGACGAGCTGTCGCACAACTACCACCGCTACACATACCGGCTGGAGCTGTGCAACCCCGACTGGACACCCGCCGAGGGACTCTTCGAGAGCGACTGGCTGAGGGGCTTCAACGGAATGCCCATCGAGGACTACGACAACTCCATCAACACCACCACGCTCTATACGCACTACCGCCTTCAGTTCCCCAACAGGAACTGCAGCCCTAAACTGAGCGGCAACTACCGCCTCTACATCACCGACGACGATGAGGGCGAGGACATCATCATCATCGAGCTGCGCGTGGTGGAGCCGCTGATGAACGTGGGCCTTTCCGTGACGACGAATACCGACATAGAGTTTAACGGCCGCTACCAGCAGGTGGCGCTCACGGTGAACTACAACTCAGTGCGCGTCACCCGCCCCAGCGACCAGCTGCAGGTGTTTGTGCAGCAGAATGGGCGAGAGGATAACCAGAAGGAAAACCCGCGACCGGACTTCACAACAGCCGAGGGACTGCGGTGGGAGCACAACAGAGGCCTGATCTTCGCTGCCGGAAACGAGTACCACAAGTTTGAGGTGCTCGACCCCTCTCACCCCACCATGGGCCTCGACATCACCCGATGGGATGAGTCGTCACGCACATGGCACGTATGGCCGCTGGCCGTAGAGGAGCGCCGCAGCTACGTCTACGACGAGGATGCCGACGGTGCCTCGCTGCAGCGTAACAGCGACAACTACGAGATTGACCGCACATCGGAGTATGTCTACGTGCACTACCAGCTCTTGCCGCGCCGTGAGTACGCAGACGCCAGCGTCATCATCAGCGGACGCTGGACTACGGAAGACCCCAGCCAGTATGTCATGGAGTACGACGTGGAGACGAAGACCTACAACGCCACGGTGCTGCAGAAGCTGGGCTACTACAACTACATGCTACAGCTCGAGGACTACGACGGCACCACCCATCCCCTGCCCGAGGAGGGCTCGTTCTTCCAGACCGAGAACCGCTACCAGGCCTACGTCTATTATCGCGGCACAGGAGAACGGTCGTGGCGGCTGCTCGGCTTCCAGGAGATAGTCTTCAAATAATGACAACTGTATGGCAAAAGAACAGTCACAGATAAAAGAACGGCAGCGGACAAACCTGAAGGAACCGCGAAGATATAAGGTGATTATCTATAACGACGACTTCACGACGATGGAGTTCGTCGTCTTGGTGCTGAAGCAGGTGTTCTTCAAGAGCGAGGAGGACGCCAATGCGCTGATGCTGAAGGTGCACCATTCGGACAAGGCCGTCGTGGGCATCTATACTTACGATATTGCCATGTCGAAAGCACGCAAGGCTACTGCTATGGCACGTGAGCAGGGCTATCCGCTGCGCCTGACCGTAGAACCAGAGGAGGAATAGGAAATATGGCAGAGATAAAACAGACATTACGGGCCTCACGGATGCTGAACAAGGCTTTCGAGTGCTGCAAGGAATACAGACACGAGTTCATCATGCCTGAGCACCTGCTGCTGGCGCTGATAGAAGACTTCAACTTCAATGCTGCGCTGACCATCTTCTACAGCCCTTACCAGCTACAAGACCGCATCATGGAGTTTCTTGAGGGCTTGGAGTCGCTGCCCGAGGGAACGGAATATGTGCCCGAGGCATCGGAACAGATGTCGAAGGTGATAGAATTTGCCGTACAGCAGGTGGCATCGAGCAGCGCGAAGGAGCTTGACATACCCCATCTGACAAGAGGAATACTTGCTCTCGAAGAATCATGGGCAGCATATCTGCTCAAAGACAGCCTCTATGGCAAGGAGGCAAACTTCTTTAGCCAACTAATCAGTTTCTGTGAAATGGAAGACCAAGTGAAGGGAGATACGGACGGAAGCAAGGCCGACGAGGCATGGCGGCGGCTGGTGACCTGCATGAACGACCTTTACGAAAAGCAGAACCCGCTCATCGGACGGGAACAGGAACTGAAGAGAACCATACAAGTGCTTTGCCGACGCGACAAGAACAATCCGCTGCACATTGGAGAACCTGGCGTAGGCAAGACAGCCCTTATCTGGGGACTGGCACGAATGATTGAGGAAGACAAGGTGCCGGAGCGGCTGAAGGGCAGCAGGATTTACCAGCTCGACATGGGTACGTTGCTTGCCGGTACGCAATATCGCGGCGACTTCGAAAACCGCATCAAGCAGATTATGGACGGCATACGGGCCGAAAGCGAAAACAATATCGTCTATATCGACGAGATTCATACTCTTGTCGGAGCCGGGGCCACTGGCGAGGGGGCGATGGATGCTTCGAATATGCTGAAGCCCTATTTAGAGTCGGGTGCCATCCGCTTCATCGGCTCCACGACCTACGAGGAATACAACCGTCACTTCGCACGCTCGAAGGGAATGATTCGCCGATTCCAGCAGATAGACATTGCTGAGCCAACCGTCGACGAAGCAAAGAACATCCTGCGGCAGCTACAGCCCAGGTATGAGGAGTTCCACCATGTGAAGTACGCTGACGAGGCCATCACCTTTGCTGTAGAGGCAAGTGCCAAGCACGTCAACGACCGTTTCCTGCCTGACAAGGCCATCGACCTGATAGACGAGGCCGGCGCCGCTTCTGAAATCTCTCAACACTCAACGCTAAACGCTCAACAAATCACCAAGGCCGACATTGCCGAAGTGCTGGCAAAGACCTGCAAGGTAGACGCACTGGCAGTGGCCGAGGAGCACGACTATCAGCAACTGGAGACGCTGTCGGAGCGGATGCTGGCACAAATATACGGACAGGATGAGGCCATCCGACAGGTGGTGGAGGCGGTACAGATGTCGCGTGCCGGACTGCTCGACGACAACAAACCGCTGGCCTCGCTGCTCTTCGTCGGGCCTACGGGCGTGGGCAAGACAGAGGTGGCAAGGGTGCTGGCCAAGGAACTCGGCATCAGCCTGGTACGCTTCGACATGAGTGAATACACCGAGAAGCACGCCGTGGCCAAGCTCATTGGCTCGCCTGCCGGATATGTGGGCTACGAGGACGGCGGACAACTGACCGACGCCATTCGCAAGACACCCAACTGTGTGCTGCTGCTCGACGAGATAGAGAAGGCCCATCAGGACATCTACAACATCCTCCTGCAGGTCATGGACTACGCCTGCCTGACTGACAACAAGGGCCACAAGGCCGACTTCCGCAACGTGGTGCTCATCATGACCTCCAATGCAGGAGCACAGTTTGCCTCGCAGGGCAGCATTGGTTTCGGCAGCAGCGTCAGCAGGGGCGATGCCATGATGCGGCAGGTGAAGAAAACCTTTAAGCCCGAGTTCCTCAACCGCCTCTCGGGAGCCGTCGTGTTCCGAGACATGGACAAGGAGATGGCAACGCTCATCCTGAAGAAGAAACTGCGCGAGCTGGACACGAAGCTCGAAACCAAGCAGGTGAAGTTGACGCTCACGGCCGAAGCCTTCGACCATCTGCTGAAGGAAGGATTTACGCCTGAGTACGGTGCCCGCGAGATGGACCGCGTCATTGCCCAGCAACTCAAGCCCCTTCTCATGCGTGAGATGCTTTTCGGCGAATTAAAGAATGGAGGCACCGTCACCATTTCTGTTGACGACGGAAAACTGACAAAAGTGTAAATCGAAAATCAGTAAATCGTAAATCCCAATGGTTTGGCAACTGGACGAAGAGCTGTGGTTCCCCAATCCGTATATGGGCGAGCCCGACGGGCTGGTGGCCATCGGCGGCGACCTGTCCGCAGACCGCCTGTTGCTGGCCTATAGCAACGGATTCTTCCCCTGGTATGCCTTCAACATGGAGCGCGAGCCACACTGGTATTGTCCGCTCGACCGCTACGTCATCTTCCCCAGCGAAATTCACGTCAGCCACTCCATGCGCCAGCTGTTGCGGCAGCATAAATACGAGGTGACCGTCAATCAGGACTTCGACGCTGTCATACGTGGCTGCTCCACCGCACAGGGGCGCAATGAACAAAGTGGAGCATGGCTTGGCCCGGACATTATCAAGGCCTACACCGCGCTCCACCGCATGGGCTATGCCGCCAGCGTCGAAGTTTGGGAACTTGATTCCGGACGCCTCGTAGGTGGTCTCTATGGCGTCACCCTCTGCAACGCCTTCTTCGGCGAGAGCATGTTCTCGCTCGTGCCCAACGCTTCGAAGCTGGCACTTATATGTCTGGCAAAAGGATTGGAGGCCGTCGGGGCACACTTCATCGACTGCCAGTTTGAGACGCCGCTCTTCGCCTCAATGGGCGGACGGCACATCTCCTACGAAGAATATATGGAAATGCTTACTCACCCCTCACCCCTCACTGTCCGAAATAATCGGCCAGTTCTTCCCGGGCTGAGGCGTTCTCGTTCGGCAGGTCTCTGATGATACGGCCTTTCTCCAACAGCGCTATACGTGTAGAAATGTCCACAGTATGCTGCAGGTTGTGGCTGCTCAGCAAGACCGTGGCTCCCGTCTCTGCGGCATAGTCGGTGAGCGTATGCTTGAGCGTCACCTGGCTTGTGGGGTCGAGGAAGTTGAACGGTTCGTCGAGCACCAACAGCCGCGGACGTTGGAGCAGCGCGGCCATGATGCCCACCTTCTGCTTGTTTCCAGCCGAGAGGTTGCGGATGAGCTTCTTCTGCCCCAGCACCTCGCCGCCGGTGAAATGCTCTAATGGCTGCAGACGCTCATCGACAACGGCCTGCGGCAGTCCGCTGATCTTTCCGATAAACGCGAAATACTCCTCGGGCGTAAGGAAATCGATGAGAAATCCCTCGTCGATGAAAGCCGCCGTGGACTGCTTCCACGCCTCGCTCGCCGACGGGTCGATGCCGTCGATGCTCACGTGCCCCTCGTCGGGCTTCAGCAGGTCGAGCATCAGGCGGAAGAGCGTCGTCTTGCCCGCTCCGTTATTGCCTACTAAGCCCAGCACCTCGCCATCGTTTACTTTGAACGACTCAATGTCGCAGGCCACTGTCTCGCCAAACGACTTCTTCAGGTTGGTAATCTCTATCATGCTCCTGTGTGTTCTGTTAATGAATGAGGCTGCAAAAATACACATTTTCTGCCGAACCGCCAAAGAAAACCGTGAAAAAGTACTACCGCCCCTCTTTAGCACGACCCCTTCCCAGAACGGCCATCAGACTTTAAGCCGTTCTTGCTCCATTTCATTACGCAAGCGTCTCCTTCGTCGCCGAGCGCTTTCAAATCGAATAAGCCGTTCTTTCTATGAGAAAAAGCCGTTCTTTCTCAGAGAAAAAGCCGTTCTTTCTCAGAGAAAAAACGGCTATTTTGAGACACTAAAAATATTGTAAAGTTTTTTCAACTTTCTCAAGTTCCCATGTCCCCTATGAATAGGCATCTCCCCAGTAGGGGCAGACCCCTGTGTCTGTCCCTACTGGGGAGAGGTTTGGAACTTGCGAAAGTTTACTACATCATATTGAACATCCTATTTCGCAAGCAGAAAAATGCAAAAAAGCTTGACCGTTTGGAAAAATAATGCTACCTTTGCCTCCGATTTCAAGATGGAGGGCGTTGCTCCCCCACCCACCCTTCTGCCCCATACAGGGATAAAAGCACCCCAGCCCTAAAGGGCAGGGGAAACAAGAAAAAATATATTTAATCACACAATTTTTTATAAGATGAAAAAACTATTATCATTATTCCTTCTGATGCTGCTGCCAATGATGGCAGAAGCGTATGATGCCAAGATTGACGGCATCTATTACATTTTTAACAAGAACACGAAGACGGCGACGGTGACGTATTATTCTTCTAATTACTATGACAACCAAAACGCCTATACCGGCACTGTCAACATCCCTGCCACGGTGGAATACAGCGGGGTGACTTACGATGTGACGAGCATAGGAGAAAATGCTTTCGAGGGTTGCAGCGGGCTAACCGCCGTCACGATCCCAAACAGCGTGACGAGCATAGGAAGCTATGCTTTCGAAGGTTGCCGCGGCCTGACCTCCGTCACGATTCCAAACAGCGTGACGAGCATAGGAAACTCTGCTTTCTCTAATTGCAGCGGCCTGACCTCCGTCACGATTCCAAACAGCGTGACGAGCATAGGAATCTATGCTTTCTCTGGTTGCAGCGGCCTGACCTCAGTCACGATTCCCAATAGCGTGACGAGCATAGGAAGCTATGCTTTCTATGGTTGCAGCGGCCTGACCTCAGTCACTATCCCTAACAGCGTGACATCCATCGGCTTGAGTGCTTTCGAAGGTTGCAGCGGCCTGACCTCAGTCACTATCCCTAACAGCGTGACATCCA
>JAGCNO010000085.1 GCA_017645905.1 Prevotella sp.
GAGGTAGACGATGTCGGGCGCCCAGATGCCGCCGTCGGGCACCATGTCCATGGGCCGTGTGACATCGGTGAAGGCCGTCCCTACGTAACGCCACTTGACGAGGTCGCTGGAGCGGTAGATGGGCACGTTGTGGGTGTCCTCGGTGGCGTAGAGGTAGTAGTAGCCGTCCTGGGCACGTATCACCGTGGGGTCGGGCAGACTGCGGTTGATGACCGGGTTCTGGTAGACCTGCTGGTCACCGTCGGCGCAGGCCACAATGGTCATCATGGCCAGGCCGAGGGCAAACATTGATTTGTTTAGCATATTCATAGGAGTGAGGAGTTAGGAGTGAGGAGTTAGCCTGATGTACATATCGCCTACGAGGAGGGAGAGGGTGACGGTGTAGACGCCGCTCTTCGAGGACACCCACTTGAGGTCGCCGCCGTTGTCCTGTAGACGGTAGGGAAGGAGGGTCTCGTTCTCAAAGGGGTCGGTATTGGCCGACGGTGCGTAGAAGAACTGGTCGCCCCATCCGGAACCAAGGCCTATCTTGAACTCTCCGCCGGCGATGATGTTGCCCGTCCAGGAGTAGATGTAAGGCTGGTGGAGCGGGTCGGCGACGGTGAACTTTCCGGCGGGCTGGTTGGTCTCCCAGCCGACGTCGGTGCCGTTACCGGCTATCCAAGGCATGTTCGACGAGGGAAGGGGAATATACATGCGGTAGTTGTTCTCCTCGGCGTTGGTGTCGATGACGATGGTGCGGCGGCCAGATTCAACGGTCGAGAACTCGTTGATGTCTCCACTGGTGACGTAGTCCATCTTGTAGATGCCGGGCTTCTCGGGCTGGTTGGCAGCCACGCCGTAGGCGGGATAGTCCTCGAGCGTGGTAAGGAAGTGGAAGTGGCAAGGCTCAACGTTGAAGGTCAGCTCGTAGATGCCGGTGCCCATCTGGCGCTGCTCCATGCGCTCGGTCTTGGTGGTCTGGGTAGCATCGTCGGTGTAGCGGAAATACATGTAGGTGGGGAACTTCTCGTAGCAGGTGGCGGTGAAGCTGACCGTCGACTCTATGGGCTTGACGTACTTGTCCTTGTTGTGGACGTTGGCCAGCAGCTGCGCCGTGACCTGAAGGGGCTGGCCGGGGATGACCCATCGGGAGACGATGCTGTTGAGCTCGTCGTGAGTGAACGATGCCGTGGTGACATCGCCAAGGTCGATATACTCTGAGTGATTCTCCGCCTTCTGGTTCGTGTCGTAGAAGGCTATCTTGTAGGTGACCGTGTCGGAGGCATTGATGGGGCTGACGGCCTTCTGCCAGTTGAAGGTGAGTGCCGGCTGGTTGGCAATGCCCTTGTTGAACACTATCTCCTCCTGCGAGACGCTGATGTGCATCTGGTCGGGATAGGTCTCCAGCTGGAAGAACTCGGGGTCTTCATTGCAGCTGACACAGAGGACACTGAGGAGACAGAGACCACAGAGCCCCCAAAGATGACAAAAAATGTTATTCTTGGTAATCATGGGTGTTGGGTGTTAGGTGTTGGGTTAATTTTCAGCTTCGCCTTCCAGCCAGAAGGGAGCCTCCTTCAGGTTGGGGTTCTTCTCGAACTCGTCGACGTAGATGGGGAACCAGTAGTACTGGCGCTTCCAGACACGGGTAAAGAACTTGGTGCGCACGTGGAAACCTTCCTTGGTACGGCCCGAACGGTCGAGGGCGTTCATGCCGTAGCAGTCGCCACACATCTCGGGAATCTGCTCGGCAATCTTCCAGCGGCGGATGTCGTACCAGCGGTTGTTCTCGCAGCACAGCTCCACACGGCGCTCCATACGGACCACACGGCGGACCTCGGCCTGCGTGCTCTCAACATGGATGAAGTCGGGGTCGTTGTCGTCCACAGCGTTGAAGGTGTACTGGCGCACACCGGCACGCTCACGGATGAGATTGACGTACTTGATGGCTTCCTCCCGGGCAGAGCCGTTGTCGTAGGCCTCGTTCATGGCTTCGGCATAATCAAGGTAGGTGAAGGCCAGACGATAGGTGAATCCCTGGCGGGCCGTCACTTCACCAGTCTTGTAGTTGTCGGTGACGCAGAGTGCCTTGCGGGCCAGGTAGCCGTTCTGTGGAGCATCGTGGGGAGAACTGCTCTGAATGTTGTCCTTACCGTTGTAGAGGAAGTTGTAGGCACGGTTGTCTACAGCCAGCCAAGCGTTGTGGAAAGAGACGGCGTTGTAGAAACGGGGCTCTCGGTGGGTGTACATGTTGTAGGTGTTGCGGGCGGTGATTTCTCCCTCCTTGCCGGTGCCATACTTCCATACGGTCTGGTCGGGACGGCTCTCGACAGTGGTGGAGAAGCCTTCCTCTATGTAGCCCGACTTGGGGTCGGTGATGGGGAGGCCGTTCTCCATGAAGAAGGCATCGACAAGACCCTGATAGACACCCAGGCCGTTACCGCCACCGAAGTCCCGGACAGAGACGACACGGAGGTAAGTGCCCTGATAGTTGCTCTCCTTCGTGATGGGGAAGGTAATCTCGTGGTTGCCCTCGCTCCAGCGTTTAATATGGACGTTGTAGGTGGACATGAAGGGGTCAATCTTGCCGTTAGGCCCCATCTCCTTGTAAAGCTCGTAGCCTGCGGCCTCGGCCTCGTCGATGACGAGCTTGCAGGCCTCGGCAGCCTTCACCCACTTCTGCGGGTCGTAGGTGGGGTTGAAGATCTGTTCGTCCTTGTCGTTCTTGTAGTCTGCGTACCAGGGGTTACCGTTGACCAGCGGACTGGCGGCGAAGAGCAGCATACGGGCACGCTGGGTAAGGGCCATAATCTTATTGATACGGCCATACTTCGAGGGGTCCTGATAGACGGCGGGCAGGGCATTGGCAGCCTCGAGCATCTCCTTGTCGCAGTAGTCCACGACGTCGTCGAACTTGGCCTGTCCTACAAGGAGCTCGCTGATGGGAGCGTCGCTGGGGGCGATGTAGCCGGGGGTGAAGGGGATGCCGCCGTAGTTCTCGGCCATGAGCCACCAGGCATAGGCGGTGAGGAACTTCACCTCGGCCTTCATGTTGTCCACCTCGCTCTGAGGCAGGTCATGGTCGGGCATGGGCTTCACCATATTGTTGAAGATGTAGCCGTGGCGGATGCCCTGCGGCATGCGTGCCCAGAGATCGCCGGCCCACGTGCTGTTGATGGTCCACTTGCCGGTAATCTTGCCGATGCTCTCGGCCCAGTCCCACTGCTGCCAGCGCTCTGAGGGTACGATGTCGTCGGCCATCACCTCGTAGCCATCACGGGTCAGGCTCCATTTGTCGGGAGCATGGACGATGGTGTTGTAGATGTTGGCAAGCCATGCATAGACCTTGTCGCGGTTCTGGAACACCATTTCGGTGGTGAGCTCGGTGTCGGGCTCCTTGTCAAGATAGTCAGAGCAGGAGGCTGCGGCTGTTGCTGCGCAAATAGCGCAGCCTACGAGACAGCGATTGATATATTTATTTATCTTGGTAATCATAACTATATACTATTAACTATCAAATAATTAGAAGTTGAGGTCAAGTCCGAACATGATGGAGCGGTTAAGAGGATACTGCAGTCCGTTGCTGGTTCCTAATTCGGGGTCCCAGAGCTTGAACGGTGTGAGGCAGAAGAGGTTGTTGCCGCTGACGAAGACTCGGCAGCTCTTGGCGTAGATGGGTTCCATCCAGGCCTTGGGCAGGGTGTAGCCCAGCTCGATGGTCTTGCAGCGCAGGAAGCTCATGCTCTTCTTCCACCATGTAGAACCGCGGTAGTTATTCTGGTTGGGGCCGTAGCTCAGGCGGGGCCAGAAGACGTTCTGCGACGGGTTCTGCTCCGTCCAGCGATCGTCGATATTCTTGGCGTAGGCATTACCCTCGGTGGTAGTACCGCCGCCGGGCATGAAGTAAGGCTGTCCGCCGATGATGCGATAGACATCGCCAACGCCCTGGAAGAAGAAGTTAAGGTCTATTCTCTTATAGCTGATGACGCCACCGAAGCCATAGACGATACGGGGGTCGACAGTGCCGCCGATGAAGCCCTCGTCCTCCTCAGTGATGATGCCATCGCCATTGCGGTCTACATACTTGATGTCGCCAGGACGCAGCACCGTAGCACCCACCTGCTGCATGGGGATGCCCTCCTTGAGGGTATAGACATTGTTGCCACTCTCATCCTGGGTGATGTCAAAGTCGTCGACAGTGAACAGGCGGTCGGCGGTCAGGCCGAAGAGTTCGCCCCATGAACGGCCTGTCTGTGCACGGTGAGTGCCCAGCTTCGATGCCGGCTCGTCAAACTCCGTCACCTTGTTCTTGGCGAAGGTGAAGTTGGCGTAGGCCGAGGTAAACCAGTCCTTGTTCCACTGTTTGTGGAAGTTCAGCGTGAACTCCACGCCGTGGTTCTCCATCTTGCCATAGTTGGCGTAGGGCAGTTTCTCGGCAGGAATACCGCTCTGCGTCGGCATACTGTTACGACGCATGAAGATGTCCTTACGGTTCTCCTTGAAGATGTCGAAGGTGAAGTCAATCATGTTGAGGATGCCCAGCTCCACACCGATGTTCTTCTTCAGCACGGTCTCCCAGGTCAGTCCTTCCACACCGTACTCACCCTCGTTGATGCCGCCGTAGGTACGCTGGCCGTTGGTGCCCCAGGTGTAGGCGTTGTCGTAGGTGTCAATCTTCGTAAGATAGGCAAAGCGACGGTTACTGCCGATGTTATCGTCACCGGCAAGACCAATGCTGGCACGGAACTTAACCTTGTTCAGCGATTTCTTCACCGACTGCATGAAAGGCTCCTCGCTGAGCAGCCAGCCCAGGGCAAAGGAGGGGAAGAAGCCGAAGCGCTTGCCCTTGGCGAAGTTCTCCGAACCGTTGTAGCCGAAGTTGAACTCTGCCACGTAGCGGTCATCGTAGGTGCCGCTGAGGCGTCCTGCGATACCCTGCTTACGGTAGTCCTGGATATCGCCGTCGTCGTAGGCCTGCTGGTTGTAGAGGAACAGGGCGTCGAGGTCGAACTTGCCGAAGCGGCGGTTGTACATCAGGTCGGCCTCTAAATAAATATTGGTGTTACCATAGTTGCCGCTGTTGTAGCTGCCCATCGACTCGTCGCCCGTCTGGAACTGGGTATAGATGAGGTTGCCCTCCTCGTCACGTCCCGTAGCAGGGAATACGGTTCCCACGTTGGCCGTACGGCCACGCTCGCTCTCGTTCCAGCGGTCGAAGCTGAACATCACCTTGGCCTTCAGGCCCTTGGTAATCTGACGCAGGTCCTGCTCCACCGAGAAGAGGGTCTGAATCTTCGACGACGTACGGAAGGCATAACCGCCCTGCGTCACGTCGCGCCAGGGGTTCACACGGTTGGAAATCAGAGGGATGGCCCCGTCGCTATAACGTGCCGGATGTACGAAGGGCAGCGTCTTGAAGGCGTTGTCGAAGGCCACGTTGGTATCCACACGCTGTTTCTTGAAGCGGTTCAAGTAGCCGCCGATGTTTACACGCAGCAGCGTAGTCTTCGTCACGTCCATGTCGATGTTGGTGCGCAAGTTGTACTGCTGGTTGTTTGTGGCGTTATCCACAATGAGGCTCTTGTCCTGCTCCAGGATGCCGCCCTCCTGGAAATAGCTGGCCACAATTGAGTAGCGCAGGAAGTCACTACCACCACTGATGTCAACATTGGCACGCGTGGTGTGGGCGTAGTCCTTCGTGATGGCGTCTATCCAGTTCACGTCGGGATAGAGGTCGGGGTCGTAGCCCGAGGCGGTGCGGTCGACAGCCTCCTGGGTGAAGGGCAGTGACTTGCCATCGTCGGCAGCCAGCTCGTTGAGCAAGCTCATATACTGCGAGGCATTCAGGAACTCCGGGAACATGGTAGGCTCGCTGATGGCATGCTCCACATGGAAGCGCACCTGCGGCGCACCTATCTTACCACGCTTCGTAGTAATGACGATGACGCCGTTGGCACCGCGCACACCGTACATGGCCTGTGCCGAAGCGTCCTTCAATATGGAGAACGACTCCACCTCGGCAATGTCGACATTGTTCAGGTCACGGGCCACACCGTCGATAAGCACTAACGGGGCATTGCTGCCGTGGAACGTCGACATACCGCGAATCCAGAAGTCGGAGTCGTCGTAGCCAGGCTCACCCGAGCGCTGGATGCCGATGACACCACTCAGCTTACCTGCCAGATTATTAGACATGGTACGCGTAGTACCGAATTGCAGCTCGGCGGGCTTGATGGTCTCGATGGAGCCGATGATAGAGGCTTTCTTCTGGGAGCTGTAACCCGTCACCACCACCTCGCTCATCTCGTTCTTGTCCTCCTCCAGCTCGACCTGCAAAATCTTAGAGCTACCCACACGCACTTGCTTCTTCTTGAAGCCCATGTAGCTGAACTCAAGCATGGTGTTGCTCTTCGTCGGAGCCATGATCTTAAACATACCGTCGGCATCGGTAATGCCAATGGTGCTGGTGCCCACCACCGTGACGGTGACGCCGATGAGCGGCTGCTTGTCCTGGTCGGTGACCAGACCCGTCACCTGACCTTGTGCCTGCTGCCCCTGAGCAAAGACAGGGGTCAGCGCTGCCGCTGGAAACAGCATCGTCGCCGTGCCTAACAGAAGCAGGGCGGCGGGCAACGCTGTGCGACAGCTTTTCGAAATTAGTTGTCTATTCATACAAAAGGTTTTTGTTATTTTGTTTCAGTAGCAAATTCTTCGTTCTTCACTCTTCACTTAACATGGTGCAAAGGTAGTGATATTTCAATTCCCGCGCACGTAAAAAAAAGAATGTATTACCGTATTGCCGATAATACATTCATGTCAATACTGAAAATCAAGAAGTTAGCTATCCTTACGCCTTTCTTTTGTATAATGGAAATATGCCTACTTCCCTGTAAGAAAACCAACGGTGCGCTCGGGTGTCAAGAGTTCCCAAAGCGAGGCAACGGTCCAGCCGGGAGCAAAAATATCGTTGTAGAACCCCTTGCCGTTACGGCCATAGTCCCACTGGGTGTGCTGCACCACTTCAGGATTGAAGCCCGGCACGCCGATGCCGCAAAGACGGTCGGCAGTAGGCAGCAGCTGGGTGAGCGACGAACGGATAACGTCATAGATCTGAGCAAAGCGCTGCTGGCCGGTCTCCTGTGCCAGCCACTTCACGATGTGGGCCAGCTCGAAGACAAATACATCGACGTGGTTATTCTCCACCGAGACATTGCTCCAGCCGCGGCTCTTGAAGCCCAAGTCGCCCAGCATCTGGCCCTGTGCGAAAGGCACATCCCACAGGTAGTACCACGACAGGGCGAAATAGGCGGCCTTGCGACAAAGGTCGGTATAGCGTTGGCACTCCTTTCCCTTGGTCATCATGGCGAGGTAGTAGGTGGCGGTGACGGCGCTGATGGCCGCCTCCTTGTCCTCACAATTGGCATCGAGGGTGGAGGAGAAATAGTCGCTCTTCGATATAATCTCACGCTCCAGATAGTCTACCGTGCGCTTGGCGGCCGTCAGGTAACGCTTGTCGCCGAAATACTTGTAGCCCATGACAAGCGTTGAGGTGGCCGAAGGAGTAGAGCCGCCCGAGGCATCCACATCGCTGTCATCGTCGCGGAACTTACGGGCATAGTGGCCGTCGTCCTTCAGCAGCATCAGCATGTTGTCAAGAAGCCTTCGCATCTTCTGCTCCCACTCCTTGTGTTTCCGGCCGTGCTGCTTCTCATAACGCAGGTAGTGAAGCACAGCATAGACGGCCTCCGACTGCTGGCGGATGCTATGAACGATGTCCTTGTCGGCAGGGATGCCACCCCAGATGTGCATATCTTCCTTGAAATAGCCACGGGCAGTGAAACCATGCTCCAGCCAACTGTCGAAGATAGCGTTGCCCATCCTCACCAGCTCAGCATCGCCTGTCTGCTCACCATACTCCAAGGCGTTGAAGCCGTTAAGGAGCACGCGTCCGCAGAAACCCAGCTGCACATGGTCAACAGGCTTGCAGTCGTCGATGCGCAGGCCGTGGCCGGAGTGATATTTCAACGGATACTCATCGACGTATGCCTTGCGGAAGTAGTTGGCCAGCTGTGCCTTGGTCTCCTCGGGTGTGAAGAGCGGCTGCAGCGGCTGCGGCTTCAGTTCATTCATACAGTGCTGCCACGTGCTGGCCACAAACTCGCCAAAGTCCTTCGTCTGGTCATAACGGATAATCCATCTCAGCTCCATCTTCTCGCCCTTCTCTATCTTTGCAAAGGCAGTGATGGGATTGATGAGCGTCAGCTTGCGGATATAGCGGCGGGGCGACTCCACGTAGGGATAGCCGAAGGTGAGGGCAGCCCGCCCGCTCTCGTTGTCAAAGCCCACGTAGCCCAGCGACGTGTAGCCGCTGACGATGACCTCGCCCTCCTGATGAGTGGTCAGAGCGTCGGACAGGCCGTTTGGTCGTTTTTTTAATTCGTTTAATTCGTTTAATTCGTGGTCGCGCAGCACGCTGACCGACCTTCCCTCGGCGGCATTGAAAACTCCCGTCAGTGGCGACGACAGGCGGTCTTCGCGCACATTCCAGCTTTTCGACGTGTGGAACGAGGGAGCCTCGCGGGGCGAACGCAGGTTCTTGTGATACCAGAAACCGGGCAGGTAGAAGTCGCAGTCGTCGGTCTTGAAGCCGGTGGGCAATGTCACGCCGAGGTTGAAATAGACGGTCTCCCGGGCCTGGACGGTGACTATCAGCAGCGTCATGTTCTCACTTGCTACTGTCGGAGTCCACTTTTGCTCATCATAACTGATAGTGATTCTGTCGGCAAGGCCATCAGCACTCAGCCGTCCGACGGCCTGCTCCCTCAGCTGCCAGGAACGGGCATCGTTACCCGGTTGTTTCAAACTGAGTTGAAAGGTCATGTCACCTGCCAGCAATATCTGGCATACCGCTGCCCACAATACAGCAGTGAGAATGATGCGGTTCTTTTTCATCTTTGTAGTTGTTATATTAGATAGTTCTTTTTATGGGAATAAGCCGTTCTTTCGATTCGAATAAGCCGTTCTTTCTGGTCGAATAAGCCGTTCTTTCGATGGGAAAAAGCCGTTCTTTCTATGAAGCGGAATCTGGCAAGCCATATTCCCTATTACTTCCTGCTGACTCCTTCCTTGGTGATGACTACCTTCTTGATGAATCCCCGTTCGTCGAATTCCATCTTGTCGATGCAGGTGACGCGGTGGTTGGCATCGGTCTCGCCCAAGGGACGGCGGTGGTAGATGATGTACCACTCATCGTTGCCCATGCTGATGACCGAATGATGACCGGCACCGGTGGCCACCTCGGGGTCTTGTTCCAGAATCTTTCCGATGCGTTTGAACGGGCCGAGGGGCGAGTCGCTGATGGCATAGCTCACGCAATAGTCGGGGCCACCCCACCCTCCTTCGCTCCACATGAAGTAATAATATCCGCCGCGCTTCAGCATGAACGGCCCCTCGACATAGCGCTCTGGCGTCACTTCCTTGTAGGTCTGGCCGTCGGGGAAGGGGACAATGCTCAGAAGGTCGTCGGAGAGGCGCACCACGTTGCAATGGCCCCACCCACCATAATACATATAATATTGTCCGTCGTCATCGTGGAACACGAACTGGTCGATGGGCTGTGCGCCGTTTACGATATCTTGAATGAGGGGCTTGCCTAAGGCATCCTTGTAGGGTCCCTGCGGCTTCTTGCTCACGGCAACGCCGATGCCTCCTACCTCGCCCTGGTGCACATCGTTGGCAGCGAAGAAGAGATAGTACTTGCCGTCCTTCTCCACGATGGCCGGAGCCCACATGGCGCGACGAGCCCACTTCACATGCTTGCTGGTGAGCACATTGGGGTGCTTCTTCCAGTGGACGAGGTCGTTGGAGGAGAAGGCATCGAAATGCAGCTGCTCGTCGTAGGGCGCCGAATAAGTGGGGAACACCCAGCAGCGGTCCTTGAACACAGTGCCCTCAGGGTCGGCATACCAGCCTTGGAAAATAGGGTTGCCGCTCGTCTCCTCATACATTGATGTCTCGGCAGGAGCCGCTTGGGGTAACGGAGTCACCGTGTTACGGATCTCGCTGATCACCACGCCGGGGTCCAGAAGGCTGACACGAAGGGTGACGGTCCTTTCTGCCGAGCTTTCATAGTCGATGGCGGCATCGTTGTAGCCCTGGGCCACGGTGGTGTGCCATTTGCCCTCCATGGCGACGGTCTTCAGGGAGACGATGGTCTCGGCGGGTGAACCGCCGAGCGCGGGCCTCGTGGCGGAAGAAGCGCCGGAAGTAAGCCCCGAGAAGGGAGAGCCGTCGAGGACTGAGAGGGCGACGCGCAGGTCGTAATTGGTGTTGATGGGGAAGTTCGAGAGGCAGCGCACCTCGATGTGGTTCTTGCCAGCCTTCACGGGGATGTCGTACTCCACGTAGGGAGCCTGCGCCACCTGACTGCTCTTGTAGGCCGTCATGTCGAGCGGCCAGACGGTGAGGGCCGACTTGCCAAGTCCCAGACCTTCGAGGGTCTTCACCGACGGGCTGGCCGTCTTGTAGCTGGCGGCGGGGAGGAGTTGAGAGTTGGGTGTGGGGTGTTGGGTGTTGGGTGTTGGGGAGGCTTGGATGCTGGACGGCGTGGCTGTTGCGGGCATGTTGAAGTGCTCCAGTCCACGGGGCTTGAAGTTCATCATGCCGTTCCATTTACCTCCGGCAATATCATTATTGTATTGGTTGGTCAGCTGCTCTATCATGCTGTAGGCCTTGCGGGCATCGTCAGCATAACGCAGGGCCTGTTCGCGCTGGCCAAGGTTGCCCAGCTCGATGCTCTGTGCTGCGCGGAAGGTCTTCACATTCATGTAGTAGGCGGCCTTCACGGGGTATTCGATGAGCTGGAAGAAAGCATCCTGCAGCTCGGCGGGTATGCGATTCTTCAGGACATCGACTCGGGCGGCCAGCGACTCGTAGTCGCTGATGCGGCGGTCCTTGTCGTCGTTGGTAAATTTAATAATGTGAAGATGCTCGGGCTTGCCACCGGCAGCCAGTCGATAGTAGTCCTTCTTGATGGCGGCAATGTCGTCGGCAAAGGCCTCGCCAAAGGTCTTGGCAGCCCATGCACGGTTATAGTTGATGGCGTTCTCCGGCGTCCACTCGCTGATGTCCCAGGCAAGGTCCATGCAGAACTCCAGTTCCATCTCGGCAGGCTTGATGTCGCCCACGTTGATGACCCATAGTGTGCGGATGCCCTGGTCGTAGGCACGAGACAGCTCATAGCTCATCAGCGAGGGTGAGTGGGAGCAAATCCATAGATAGTCGGCAGGCGTTCCCCAATAAGACACGTGATAATAGACGCCGTTGCCACCTGAGCGGGCCTGTTCGGCAGGCTTGGGAAGCTGGCGGATATAGCCATGATTGTCGTCGACCCAGCAGAGTGTCACGTCCTCGGGCACCTGCAGTCCGGCGTTATAGGCATCGAGCACCTCCTTATAGGGTATAAAGAGCTGCGGAACCTTCGTAACATCTTTGAAATACTTTCCGAGCAAGTCGCGCTGGAAACTGATAATCTCCGTGAGGCCACGTACCTTGTCGTCCGTCGAGGGATAGCCTGAGATGCCCCAGTCGTGTACCCCTCGCATGCCGAGTGTGTACATGCCGTCGTAGCCCACGCTCTCCTTGACGCGCTCCTCCCAGTAAGTCTGAATCTTCTTGGTGTTAGTCACGTAGTTCCAGTCTTCGTTGTTGCCGCTCCAGGGCTCGTGACGCCACTCCCATTCGTTGTCGCGGAGCATCTGCTCACAATGGCTGGAGCCGAGCATGATGTCGTATTTGCGAGCCACAGGCAGGTTGTCCTTGTTGGCCCAGAAAGCCTCGGAGCAGAGATGCATAGCCGGCCACAGCGTGTTGGCACGCAGGCGTAGCAGCAGCTCCATGACGTGGGCGTAGGTGTTGGGGCCTATGTTGTTGTACTTCTTGTCAATACCCTTGCTGGCCCAGGGGAAGAGGGCGAAGTCCTCGTCGTTGATGAAAATGCCGCGGTATTTCACCGACGGTTCCTTCGACGTCATCTTGAGGCCATGCACGTAAAGTGCCTCTTTCCTGGCAGGAATCACATCGGCCCACCAGACGTAAGGAGAGACGCCCATCAGCCGCGACAGCTCGAACAGACCGTAGGCCGTGCCACGGGGCGTAGAGCCAGCGACCACCAGCGTCTTGTTGTCGGTTGTCAGCTGGAGCGTGTAGACTTCCCATTTGCCAACGACGTTGCTCACGTCGATTCTCTTCCTCTTGATAAGCTGGTCGATGAGGACCGACTGTCCGATAGTTCCGGCAATGATGGCGGGGCCTGCGGCCGGTCGGCTGTTGGTCACCCTTGGCCGTTGTCCGCTGACGGCCTTAATGTCTTCGGCCAGACAATGGGCAACGGTGCCCACGACAGGAGCGTCGCCCTTGTCATAGACGATGGTGGCCAGCGCGGCTTGGTCCGCTATGGTGAAGCTCGAGCCTGCCTTAGCGGTTGTAACATCGATTTGGGCGATAGCACCGCTGCACATCAGGGCGGCTATCAAAACATGAAACAGTCTTTTTCTCATTGACGTGTGTTTTTTATGCTGAAAACTATTAACTCCTAACTTCTAACTCCTAACTCCTAACTTCTAACTTCTAACTCCTTAGTCGGCGCGTTTCACTATCTCTTTCCTGTTTCCATGAATATAGAGGCCGTCCTGCACTGCCGATGGGTAAAGACGTCCCAAGAGGTCGTAAACGGGAACGTTGCCGAAGGCCCTTTGCGAAGCGTCCTTCGGTTCACGGATGGCCGTGTGTTCCTGCTTGGTGGAGAACACATACGAGCCGGAGGATACGCGATAGACCACGCTGCCATTGCCTTGCCCAACAAGCTGCACGCCCTGGGCCTCAGCAGCCGGCGTGCTGCCCTCCATCACCTCGCAGCCCTCTGCACAGGGCATGACGAGCGTTGCCGTAGTATTGGCAGGGATGGTGACGCTGTAGGTGAAATCATTGCCGCCATCGCAGTTCCAGGCAGCCTTAATAGCTCCGTATTCTGACCAATAGACGGCATCGACATCGGTGATGCGCTCCTGGTCGTAGAGCAGCGTGGTGCGCGTGTCGGGTGTGGGCTGAAGGAGGAAGTGCTTGAAGCCAGGCATACTGTCGACAGGAGCAATGCCAGCCATATCACGGAACATCCATTCGGCCACGGCTCCGTAAGCATAGTGGTTGAAGGAGTTCATGCTGATGTCCTGGTGGAAACCGCCTTCCTTCGTGTAAGAGTTCCAACGCTCCCACATCGTGGTGGCTCCCTGGTCTACGGTGTAGAGCCACGACGGACAGTTACGCTGAAGCAGCAGGGTGTAGGCCTCATTGTTCAGCCCAACCTGCGTCAACGTCTGGTTCAGCAGGCCCGTACCCACAAAGCCTGTGTTCAGCGTGTACTTGTTGCCGGAGATGCTGCGGCGCAGCGACTCTACCGTGCGGCGGTAGGACTCATCACTGGGCAACATGCCAAAGCGCAGGGGCAGCAGGAAACCACACTGGGTGGTAATCTTGGGAATCATAGAGGTGCTAAGGTAGCGGCTCTGCCACTCCTTGCAGATGTTCTCATAAAGTGTCTGGTATTTGGCAGCCTTCTCACTATCGCCCAAGGCCTCGCACATACGCTTCATGAGCAAGGCGTCGTAGGCATAGTAACAAACGCTGATATAGCGCGAATCGGTAGGTACGAACGACACCCAGTCGCCATAGGTAGTAGTGCCGCCATTGTAGAGATAACCGTCGCCCGTCTGTGTGGCAAGGAAGTCCATGTAGCGCTCCATCGAGGCAAAGTTGTCGGTAAGGATGCCCTTGTCGCCCGTCATCAGATAGACATTATAGGGCAGCACAATGCCGGCATCGGCCCAGACGGCAGCGCCATAGCCTACGCCCCAGGAGTAAGGAGCAACGTGGGGATAGGCACCGTTAGGATTCTGCGACTCGCGCATGTCGCGCATCCATTTCTTGTAGAAGTTACGGGTGTCGCCATTATAGAGTCCTGCCATAGAGTATATCTGTGTGTCGGCAGTCCAGCCCAGACGCTCATCGCGCTGCGGACAGTCGGTAGGCACACTCACGAAGTTGGAGCGCTGGCCCCATAAGATGTTACGATAGAGCTGGTTAACGGTCGCATGGCTAGTGGTGAAACTGGAACGCTCGCTGACAGCCGAGGTAACCGTCTCGCCCACAAGGCTGCTGATTTCCACGTCGGCACTCGTAGTCACCTCGACATAACGGAAGCCGTAATAGGTAGAGGTGGGGTGGAAGCTCTCGCCCTTCTCATCGCCACGCATGGTGTAGTCAAGGGTGGCCTTGGCAGAGCGCAGGGCAATGAGATAGAGCGAACCGCCAGGACCGTCGTTGCCACGGTTAGCATCGCCGTTCTCATTAATCATCTCTGAGAAGCGGAAACGCAGATGGGTGCCCTCCGCTCCACAGGCGGTGAAGCTGACCCATCCGGCAGCGTTCTGGCCAAGGTCGTAGATGGCCGTCTGGCCTGCCTTCAGCTTTACGGCGTGCTGTCCGCTGTAGTGCTCCACCTCGGTCAGCATACCGTGGGCAGTACCATTACTGGTTACGCCCTCATAGACGTGGATGTCGAGGGGCTGACGCTCAAGAGCCTTGACGGCACGTACGGCAGGACCCTCAAAGGCACGGATAGTACCGGTGAAGTCATTGCTCTGTGCTACGCCGTACCAGTCGGCATCGTTGAAGCCCGCAGTAGTCCAGGCCAGCGTGCGGCGAGCATCATAGGTCTCGCCATTATAGATGTCGCCCATACGCAATGGGCCATTGGTGTTCGACAACCATGACTGGTCGGTGCAGATGACTTCCTCGCTACCATCATCATAGGTAACGATAAGCATGGCACGCACAGCACAGTCCTTGTTGCCCCACTCACCATGAGCAATGCCACCATTCCACCAGCCTGAGCTAACCTCGGCACCTATCGCGTTCTGACCTTCGTGCAATAGCGGAGTAACGTCGTGGGTGGTGTAGAACACGGTGCTACGCATGTCGGTAGAGCCAGGCTTCAGCTCGTCATACCAAACGGTGCCGTCGGCATCAATCTGCCCTACACGCTGCCCATTAATATAATTATTGTATATACCGAGGCCGGAGGCATAGAGTCTTGCCCGGCTGATGCCTGCCTTCAGTTCAAAGACCTTACGGAAGACGGGGCAGCCACCTTGTGTCCAAGAATAGGTACCGGGCCCTTTCACAAAGTATCGGCCACCCTCGATGGTGCCGTTGGTGAAGAAGGTCTCGCCGCTCTCAAAGTCCTCGCTAAGGAGCACCCCGCCAGAAGCAGTCACCCGGAAATCGTCGAACCAGGCCTCCTCGGGCTGGTTGCCGTTGTCAAAGTCTTCACGGAAACCAAAGGTGCCGTAGGAGAAATCGCCGTTTCGTGTGTCAATGAGTTGTCCGTCGATGTAGGTCTTCGTCACACGGGCATCAGTCACCTCGATACGCAGCACGTGGTCCTCACCATTCTTCACGCTGACGGCAGTAATAGGCTTCTCCTCCAGACAGGCAGGGTTGCCGTTGGTCCACTGATGGGGACGGAAGCGAGCCTGACCTGTGTTGGTGTTCACCTGCCACATATAATAATTATTGTGGTCCTTGGCGGCGAAAATCAAACCTGCGGCAATGCTCTTAATCTGAAACTTCACTTCTACCTCATAGTCCTTGAGTTCTGTCGAGCCGGTAGTGCTGCTACCTCGAGGACTTGTCGTGGCCTTAATCCACTGGGTAGAGCCCCAGCCCGAGGGTTGTAGCAGTCCGGTCTCAAAGAGTGCCACCTCCTCGGAGGAAGCCGTCTGACCATTATTGTCGGCAACAGTCACCTGCCAATAGTAACGTGTGCGGGGTTGCAGGATGAGACCTGTAGCAGCCACATCGACGCTCTGGTCACTAACGACAGTACCCGACTGCCACACGATGTTCTGCATGTCGGCATCGCTGGCCACGCTGATGGCATAGCTCTGCTGAATGGTGCCACGAACATCGCTCTCCAATACCCATGAGAAGAGCGGAGTAGTAATGTCGATGCCAACAGGATTCTGCATGGCCTGCGTGCGCAGGTGATTAACCTCCAGAGCATTTACGCTGTTGATGGACAGCAGCGCCAAGGACATAATTGAAAGAAGGTGTTTCATAAAAGTATAGGTTTTATTTCTTAAACACTTTGACGGTTCTGCCGTCGGTTTGTTTCACGATGTTCAGTCCTCGCTGCATCTTCTGCAGCGTCTGACCAGAGGCGTTGAAGATGGTTGCGGGAGCATCGTCAGCCTCACACTCCACGTTATCCACGCCGGTAACGTCGGCAGCGTTAAGCAGTGCGAGGGCCAGACGAGCCGTATTCTCCATGAGCGACGCGCCGCTGACCATGGCTCCCATCGAAGGGGTCGTGGTGTTGTCGAAAGGCGTACCCCAGTAGTAGTTGCAGAAGGTCTTGGGATAGGCTTTGAGATTGAGGTTGTTCCATAGTGCGTTAGCGTTCCTCTGCAAGATGGTCACTATGCGCTTGCGGTAGGTTAGGCCGGCTTCTTCATCGAGGGCGTAGTTGACCAGATAGGGTATGAGGACGGCCTTGAAGATGCTCTGGTCCATGCTCGACCCCTCGTCGCGCAGCAGGCCTTGATAGTTGCAGGATGAGCTGTTGATGGCGTAATAGAGCACACGGCTGGCCATCGTCATATAGTCCGGGTTGCCAGTGATGTGGTAGAGCTGGCGGGCAGCCTCGCCGAAGGTGCCCTGCGTATAGGTGAGCGCCGGGTGCTCGACGCGCCCGTCGTTTTTGTACTCTGTCTTCATCACGTTGGCCTCCCAGTCATAGAGGTCTTTGGCCACCTGGAGATAGGACTCATCGCCATAGCGCAGGTAGAGCTTGGCAGCCAGGAGACAGCCGGGAGAATTGGTGCAGGCATTGGGGCCGGATCCGTCGTCCTTCCAGGGAAGGCTGAAGAAGCCCTTGCTGTCACGGCTTCCTCGTGGCAGGATATAGTCGTCGAATATCTTGCGGGCCATGTTGGCATAGGTGTCGTCTTCGAGGGCCTCGCTCATGTGGAGCATGGTGAGGCCTATCCAGCACATGTCGTCGGTGAACTCGTTGTAGAAGCCCGTCGTGTCGCCCTCCTTGTGATACCAGTTGTTGGCATGGTTATCAAACCAGAACTCCATCATACGCTTGTAATTACTGATACGTCTGTCGCCGGTGTCCTTGATACGCTCGTAGGCATAGATGATGACGTCGAGGGCATGGGCCTGCTGCCAGTAGATGAACTGGGTAGCATCTTCATAGCCGGGGTATGAGCGGGGAATGGCGTAGAACGTGCCCTTTGAGGAGTTGAGGAACTGGTTGACGAGGACATACTCCAACGTGTCGGCACGGCCAGAGTAGTCACGCTCAATGTCGCCCAACGGCGTGGTCTGGGGCTGGGCCTGTAAGGTAGCTGCGGAAGCAAAAAGCGCAGCAGAGAAGAAACAAGTAATTAATCTGTTCATTTTAGCAGTTATTTTATTTTTTTCAAAATATCATTATAGGGAATGGGCTTGTCTAATTCCGTATCTGTGCATTGTAGGGAATTTAGCTTGTCTAATTCCGCCGTCTTGAGAAAAAGCCGTTCTTTCTACCAGAATAAGCCGTTCTTTCTATGAGAAAAAGCCGTTCTTTGCCGCTATGCGGCCAAGTTGCTCACGCTCGGGAAAGAAATTGTCTTTTCTTTCCTCTCGCTTAATCGCAACTTTCTCCACACGGGTGTTTCAAGATGCAAAAATAAGCACTAATATCTATTTCCGGCAAAAAATTCTGGTCTATTTATGATAATAAAAGGTCAGCAGACCCAAAAGCTAAGAATTATGACTTGTTTTTATCCTATTATTTGCGCGATTATATATACTTTTGCAGAAAAACAACCCTGATAACATGAGAAAAAGAACATTATTCACTATCGCTTTGCTGGCCATCACCCTGGTCAGTACTGCAAAATCTTCTATCGTAACGCTTGCCGACCCTTACATCCTGCTGGACGGCGACACCTATTATGCTTACGGAACTGGTGAGGCCGACGGCATTGCCGTGTGGACCTCCAACGACCTGAGGGAATGGACACGCTGCCCGGAGCTGGCACTCCACAAGAGGAACACCACCGAGACACAATGGTTCTGGGCGCCGGAGGTCTACAAGAAAAACGGGCAGTACTACATGTACTACTCGGCCAACGAACATCTCTACGTCGCCAAGGCCTCATCGCCCACCGGGCCTTTCCGGCAAGTCAACAGCGGGTGTATGACGAAGGCGATGCTGGGCGACGAGAAGTGCATCGACAGCAGCGTGTTCTTCGACGACGACGGTCAGGCGTGGCTTTTCTTCGTGCGCTTCACCGACGGCAACTGCATCTGGATGTGCCAGCTGGAGGACGACCTCATCACGCCCCGGGGAGAAACCTTGTCGAAGTGCATCAACGTCAGCCAGGCGTGGGAGGACAAGCTGGGCCGCGTCACCGAGGGTCCCTTCGTCCTGAAGCACAACGGCATCTACTACCTGACCTATTCGGGCAACGACTTCCAAAGCCACGACTATGCCGTGGGCTACGCCATGACGCGAACGCTCAAGCCCGCCAGCGGCAATGCCCCGTCATGGTCGAAGTATAGCGGCAACCCCATCGTACGTCGCGTTGAAGGTCTTTACGGCACGGGCCACCACTCGTTCTTCACCGACAAGGAGGGCCTCCTGCGCATCGTCTTCCATGCCCATAACTCGGAGACGGAGGTCTATCCCCGCCGCATGTACATCGGCACGATGGAGTTTGTAGGCAACAAGCTCCAGATGACCGCTGACCCTATCATAAGACCCTCAACGCCAGTAAAATCGGACATCATGCCCGAATGGGAGCTGGAAATCATGCCAGGCAGCACCGACAAGGACGGCGTGGAGGCTTTCCGCGACCTGAAGTATAACAGGCTGTTCACCCGTGCTCGAGGATGGAACGGCGGCGACGGCGTGCTCACCGTGGGGCTGCCCAACGGCGATGTGCTCTGGACATTCAACGACAGCTTCTATGGTGTGGTGAACGCCAAGGACCGCTCACGTGGCAGCTGTAACTTCCCCCGCAACAGCATCATGCTCCAGCGTGCCCACGACGGAGTGCTCGGCGAGACGGAGAAAGACCTCGTCTGGCTGGCCGACTACGTCAACTGGCAACGCCCCGGCTCGGAGAAGTATTTCCACGCCCGTACCCATCTGCGCCACCCGCTGGGTAACAAGACGCAGGCTCAAATCGATGCCGGCGAGATAGACGAGGACAAGGTCTACTGGTCGGGCGACGGCACCATCGTAGATGGCAAGCTGCAGATGGTGTGGATAGCCGTGGAGTCGAAGGAACTGCGCAACCTTAGCACCGCGCTGGCCACCTATTCGCTCAACGGCAGCGTGCCTACGGGCCGATACCTCGACACCATTCCAGACTATCTGCCCAAGACGGGCGACTACCTGTACCGCGAGAGCGTCACCCACGACGTGAACCAAAACGTGGTGTCCTACGGCTCAACCATCTGCGACGAGGCCAATGACGGACACCTCTATCTCTATGGCGTCGATGGCTTCAACGTGCTCGTGGCCCGTACAGCAGCCCCGACCCTTTACAGTCCTTGGCAATACTATGTAAAAAAGGCCGATGGCCAGTGGGTATGGCAAGACGACTACCCTGCCGAGGAGGACATGAAGCGCTCCAACATCATGGCCTCGACCGACTACGCCTGTCATCTGCCCTGGGTGTTCCGCGACGGAGACTGGTATTACCTCACTTCTCAGGCGCCCATCTTCTCTACCGAGGTCTACATCTACCGCTCACGCACACCCTATGGCCCTTTCACCGACAAGCGACTGCTCTTCCGACTGCCTGACCACCTCGACAAGATAGGCAATCAGAAATACCACTGGCTCTACATGGTCAACCTCCACCCTGCCCTTTCGCGTACCGGCGAGCTGGTCTTTTCAACAAACAGCGACCCCGACGATTTCTGGTGGAACTTCAACGATCCCGGCAGCGCCGACTACTACCGACCTTACTTCTACCGCGTCTTCAACTGGAAGAAAGTCTATGACGACGGCGAAGCCACAGCAATTAACGAAACGACTAAACGACCATGCCACCCGCTCCCAAATTGTAATTCTGTCTATGACTTACGTGGCACGCAAGTATCAAAAACGGGTCACGGCATCTATATCAGCCAAGGGAGAAAAATATACCAATAAGTCGGGGCTGGTGCTTGTCCCCATGAACCCTTTTCTACAAATCAAAGCCTAAACTATCCTAAAAAATGTGGAAAAGCAGCAAATAATCCCCAATAATCACTATCTTTGCCGTTAAATTATTTGAATTACAATGAAAGAAGCAAGGTGATGGGGCCTATGAAGAAGCTGTTTCTGATTTCTACTTTACTACTGGTAACGCTGTTGGGCTATTCGCAGGGATTCCACAATCCTGTGCTCCCTGGCTTTCATGCCGACCCCTCTGTGTGTCGTGCCGGCGACGACTTCTATCTGGTGAACAGCACGTTCCAGTATTACCCTGGAGTGCCCGTATTCCACAGCAAGGACCTCATTCACTGGGAACAGGTGGGGGCCTGTCTTACTCGTGAGTCGCAGGTCAGGATTGAGAACATGCATGAGCAAAGCGGCATCTATGCCCCCACCATCCGCTACCATGAGGGCCGGTTCTACATGGTGACGACGGTCTATCCCTCACGCCGTCATTTCTATGTCTATACCGATGACCCCAAAGGTGAATGGTCTGACCCCATCTATATCGACTTCTGTGTAGGCAGCTGCGACCCGACGCTATTCTTCGACGATGGCAAGTGCTACTTCCTGTGGAAGGAGGGCGAAATCAAGATATGTGAGATTGATATAAAGACCGGCAAGCAGCTTGGTGAGATACATCTTCTGGGCACAGGTCTTGGTGGTCGCTATCCTGAGGGGCCGCACATCTATAAAAAGGACGGCTATTACTATCTGCTGCTGGCAGAGGGCGGCACAGAGCATGGGCATCATGTGAACATACTACGTAGCAGGAATCTGTTCGGACCATACGAGCCCAACAGCGCCAATCCCATCCTCTCGCATTTCAGTATGAAGATGCAGAACAGCCCTATTCAGGGATTGGGACATGCTGACTTAGTTCAGGCTACTGACGGCTCTTGGTGGATGATTTGCCTTGGCTATCGCACCCACGGCTATCTGCAGCATGTCATGGGCCGTGAGACTTTCCTGGCTCCCGTAACATGGGAAGAAGGCGGATGGCCTGTGGTAAACAATGACGGCACCCTGCAAATAGACATGAAATGCAAGACACTCCCGCAAGTACCCATGCCAGAAGAGCCAATAAGAGACGAGTTTGAGGCAGACAAGCTGTCGCTCTACTGGAGCCACCTAAATATGCCGCAAAAGGAGAACTATTCCCTGAATGTCCGCAAGGGATGGCTACGTATGAAGGCCTCTACCGTCACACTCGATGAAATAGGGAATCCTACCTTCATTGGCCATCGCCAGCAAGAGCCGGACTTCACTGCTACTACTAAGGTTGACGTGTCAGGACTGAAGGACGGCGGTGTGGCAGGCATTACAGCCTATGCCGCCCATCATAATCACTATGACATGCAGGTGGCAGTACGTGATGGTAAACGTTACTTACAGGCCAAGATTCGTATTGGTGAGATGGAGCATATCGAAAAGGAGATACCACTCAACCAGGACATCGTCTACCTGCGCATCACAGCCGACAAACAGTTCTATCACCTGCTCTACTCTACCGACAATAAGGAGTTCACTCCTCTTGCCCGTCAGGACTACCGTTATCTAAGCACCGAGACCATTGGTGGCTTCACAGGCGTACACATAGGCATCTTTGCCCATACTCTGAAAGAGACCATCAGTCATGCCGACTTCGACTGGACAGAGTTCAGGTTTTCAGCATCGGCCCAAGTCCGTGACTGGGAGAATCCTGCCGTGCTGGGCATCAACAAGCTGCCGTATCATGCCACGCTGCAGCTGCCTTCAAAACGGAAGGAGTGCAAGGAGATTGTGTCGCTTGACGGAAAGTGGCTGTTCCATTGGAGCCGTAACCCTGATGAGAGGCCTGCCGACTTCTACCGCGAAGATTATGACGTAAGCCAGTGGGACCAGATTACCGTGCCTGGCAACTGGCAACTGCAGGGATTCGGAAAGCCCATCTATGTCAACATGCAGTATCCCTTCCATAGAGACCGTCCCAGCGTGACAGGCGAGCCGCCAAAGGATTGGTACGCCTATGACCACCGTAACCCCGTTGGGTCGTATGTCACGTTTCTTGACGTAACAAAGGAGATGCTCACGAAGAACCTCATCCTCCACTTCGGCGGTGTCCACTCAGCTTTCTATGTCTGGGTAAACGGGCAGAAGGTGGGTTATAGCCAGAACTCCATGTCGCCGGCGGAGTTCGACGTGACGAAGTATATGCGTGAAGGCAAGAACAAGCTGGCTGTGGAGGTCTATCGCTGGAGTGACGGCAGCTATCTGGAATGTCAGGACATGTGGCGCCTCTCAGGCATCTTCCGTAGTGTGCAGTTGTGGGTGCGCCCGCTGGTACACATCGCCGACTACAAGGTGGAGGCTGTGCCCAATGCCGACTACACGGAGTTCACCGTCAAGGCCAAGATTTCTGTTTGCAATACAGGCAGGGAAACCGCTAAGAACCTGCTGATTCAGCTGCAGATTGCCTGTCCGGAGCTTCATGGCGTCAATACCAATCCCAGCCATTATAATGTCACCAACTGCCGTATACCCAAGCTACCCGCAGGAGACACGACAACCGTCGAACTCACCTTCCACTACGATGCACCCCCGCATCTGTGGTCAGCCGAGAAGCCCTGGCTTTATCCTTACACCGTAGAGCTGCTTGGCATGAAAGACAGCAGGGACGACGAGCATTTCGACTACCACTTTGGCGTGAAGCATGTGGCGTGCGTGGGCGAGGTGTTTATGATTAACGGCAAGAACGTGAAGCTGCGTGGTGTGAACCGTCACGACCACCATCCCCTTACCGGCCGTTACGTCGATGATGCTACTTACGAACAGGACATCACCCTGATGAAGCAGGCGAATATCAACTTCCTGCGCACCTCTCACTATCCCGACCGTGAATACCTCTACGAGCTCTGCGACCGTTGGGGCATTTATGTGATGGACGAGGCTAATCAGGAGAGTCACGGCTACGGCTATGCCAATAAGGTGATGGGCGAAGACCCTGACTGGAAGGATGCCCATGTAGACCGTGCCGTCAGTCTCGTCCAGCGCGACAAGAATCATCCCAGCGTCATCTTCTGGAGTCTTGGCAACGAAGGTGGCGTAGGTCCGAATATGAAGGCGATGCACGATGCCGTTGTCACCCTCGATACTATTGCCCTTCCATTCTGTGACACCGACCGTAGCCAGAGCGACATCTACGACGACGGTTATCTCTCCCCCGCCAGACTGGCCACAGAGGCAAAGAAAGTCACCGACCGCCCCTTCATGATGCGCGAATACGCCCACGCTATGGGTAATTCGATGGGAAATTTTCAAGAATATTGGGATGTCATCTACAGCGACTCCAGCATCTGCGGTGCAGCCATCTGGGACTGGGTGGACCAAGGGTTAAGTGAAGAGTTAAGAGTGAAGATTGAAGAGTTTGCTACCGCTATACCTTCCGCTAATGGGACGGCGGCAGCAAATTCTTCACTCTTCACTCTTCACTCTTCATTTTTATATGGAGGCGACTTCGGCGATAAGCCTAACGACGGTCCGTTCTGTATCAACGGCCTTATTGCCCCTGACCGGAAACCCCATCCACACTACTATGAGGTACAGCATGTCTATCAGCCGCTAACGTTTGTCCTTGACAGCGAAGATATCCGCATCATCAATCGCGACAGCTTCACTGATCCTGCCGAATATGATTATTACTACACCCTCGCCCGTAATGGCGAAGTGGCAGGCGGAGGATTGTTGGAGTTGAAAGGCGACCGCATCGAGTTGCCTTATTATCCTGACGATAACGAACTGACGATAACTGTTGAGGCTCGCCTGAAGGATGCCAAGCCATGGGCAGAGGCAGGCTTCGCCGTGGCTCGCGAACAGTTCATCCTGAGAGAATATATCTTCCCTTGGGACTCCCCACAAACGACCTCCTCAAGGGGATCTGCAATCCCCGCTCCCCAATCTTCCAAAAATATCAAAATCGAGGGCAACGCCCTCACCTCGTGGGTTGTTGACGGACAGGAACTGCTTCAAGCTCCTCTGGAACCCTACTTCTGGAAACCCGAGAACGACAATCAGCACGCAGCCCACTTTGCCGAGCGCACCTCCGTGTGGAGAAACGCTTCTGATGTCACAGTGAACTATAACGTCATCGATGAACGCACCATACTGGTTGACATCGACTACAAGCCGACGGGCAGCGACAAGCCCGTGATGCCAAAATTCGGAATGAGAGTGCGTTTGCCTGCCGACTATACTAAAATTGAATATTATGGTCGTGGCCCGTGGGAGAACTATCCCGACCGCAAGCGCAGTGCCTTTTTGGGACAATACAAGATGCCGTTAAGCCAGTTTGAGACAGAGTATATCCATCCTCAGGACAATGGTTGTCGTACTGATGTCCGTTGGTTTACAATCTCCAATGGAGAGAAGAGCCTACATATCGAAGGCTGTCAGCCCCTCTGCATCCGTGCCTGGGACTATGGTGAGGAAGATCTGGAGCAGGCCAGCCATCCCCACGAGATTCAGCGCGGTAACTTCGTCAACCTCAACATAGACCTCAACCTCCACGGAGTAGGAGGCATCGACACCTGGGGCCAGCGCACCCTACCCCAGTACACCATCGACGCAAACAAACCCCATCAATACGCCTTCATCCTCAGTTGGGAATAACTCCTCACTCCTTACCAAGCAGAAGGAAACCTCCATCATTTTGAAGAGAATCAAGTCTGAGACAAAGTCATGCGGTTTATCAAGTTCATATCTGAATACATGGGATTGCTGGTGCTGGCGGCAGCCCTGCTGGCATTGTTGTTCCCTGGGTTGCTGCAGCAGGTGAGGCCTACGGTCATCAACTATCTGCTGGGAGTGGTGATGTTTGGCATGGGACTGACACTGAAGCTTCAGGACTTCAAGGTGGTCTTCAGCCGTCCTAAGGATGTCATCGTTGGCTGTATAGCGCAGTTCACGGTCATGCCTCTGCTGGCCTGGGGACTTGCAAGACTGTTTTCCCTTGACGAGGCTCTGGCGCTGGGTGTGGTGCTGGTGGGCTGCTGTCCTGGTGGTACGGCTTCGAATGTGATTACCTATCTTGCCAAGGGCGACCTGGCGCTGTCTGTAGGCATGACCGGAGTCTCCACGCTGTTAGCTCCCTTCCTCACCCCTTTGCTTACCTGGGCACTGGCAGGCAAAAGTGTCGACGTTGATGTGGCAAGCATGTTCCTCAGTATCCTGTGGGTGGTCATCCTGCCTATCGTCTTGGGACTGCTGGTCAAGGGGCTATGGCCAAAGTTTACGGAGAAGGCTACTGACTACCTCCCTGCCGTCTCTTCTATAGCCATTGCACTGATTGTGGCCATCGTTATCTCTGCCAATGCCGACAAGCTGCTGGCTGGGGGACTGATGATTGTCCTGGTGGTCATGCTCCATAATGTCTGCGGGCTGAGCCTTGGCTACCTGACAGGCCGTCTGCTGGGGCTCTCTGAAGCCAAGAAGAGGGCCGTCTCCATCGAGGTGGGTATGCAGAACTCAGGACTGGCCAGCAGCCTGGCTACCATACATTTTGCTGCCTATCCGCTGGCCACTATCCCGGGTGCCATCTTCAGCGTGTGGCACAACCTCTCAGGGGCTGCCGTAGCTTATCTCTATCGGAAGGGTGAGAGGTTAAGTGAAGAATGAAGAATGAAGAATGAAGAGTGAAGAATTTGCTGCCGCCAAATCTTCACCTGATGGAACTGCGGCAGCAAATTATTCACTCTTCACTTTTCACTCTTCACTCTAAATAAGGTGCAGGATGCTCACTCCATAGAGCAGGCCATAGCCCAGGAGCATGGAGATGATGCCCACGATAATGCCTATCTTGACCATGTCATTCTGACGCACCAGGTTGGTGGCATAGGCCAGAGCATTGGGAGGTGTTGATACAGGAAGGATCATGGCCGAGCTGGAGGCAATGGCAACACCAATGAGCACGGTGGCTGTTCCTCCAATGGCATCAAGCTTGTCGCCCATAGCACCACAGACAATAGCCAGGATGGGCATGAGCAGAGCTGCAGTAGCCGAGTTGCTGATGAAGTTGCTCAGCAGATAGCAGATGATGCCCGAGAGCAGCAGTATCAGCAGGGGTGAGAACTCTCCGAAGGGGATGCTCTCAACAGCATTGGCAGCCAGTCCGGAAGCATTAAGGCCATAGCCCAGTGCAAAGCCTCCAG
Source organism: Prevotella sp. (assembly GCA_017645905.1). GTDB lineage: Bacteria > Bacteroidota > Bacteroidia > Bacteroidales > Bacteroidaceae > Prevotella. The sequence continues at coordinate 26,488 of JAGCNO010000085.1, forward strand.
CCACCATCCAGATGACCGACCAGTTGATTTCCTCCAGGTCCTGACGCTTGATGACTCCTGTCAGCGCAAAGACACAGAAGGGGATAAGGGCCACGGTGTAGGAGTTGATGCCTGTCACGCTGTCTAAGAGCCAGAGCAGGACCGTGACAAGGAAGGTCACGATGACAATCTTGCTGTGTGAACCCTGCTTCATGCCTCCCTCGATGTGCAGCTCAATAGTCTTCTGCGTGAAGGGGAACAGGTGGAGCAGCAGTCGCCAGCTGATGAACAGCAGCACGATGACTAACGGCAGCATGAACAGCATCCACTGTCCGAAGCCCATGCCAAGGTTAAGGCCCTCAGGGTCGTTCAGATACTTCATGGCAATGGTGTTGGGCGGTGTGCCGATAGGTGTTCCCATACCACCCAGGTTGGCAGCTACGGGAATGGAGAGCGCCATTGAGATGCGGCCTTTGCCCTCTGGAGGCAGCTGACGGAACACTGGTGTAAGGAAGGTGAGCATCATGGCTGCCGTTGCAGTGTTGGAGATGAACATGGAGAACAGGCCCGTGATGAGCAGGAAGCCCAGCAGCACGTTCTCACTCTTCTTGCCGAAGGGCTTCAGCAGCACCTTGGCCAGCTGGGTGTCCAGACCTGTCTTGGTGGCAGCAATGGCCAGAATGAATCCTCCGATGAACAGCATGATGACCGGGTCGGCAAAGCAGGCCATCACTCCCTTGTAGGAGAGCAATGACCCTACCTCCTCAGGGTCGCACATCCATTTCACGCCAGAGTCTGAGGCAAAGAGCAGCATCAGCCCAATGACGGCTACAGACGTAGCCCATGAAGGCACTACCTCCATCACCCACATCAGCGTGGCAAAGACGAAGATGGCAATGATACGTTGCTGAACAACGTTAAGGCCCTCAATGCCAAATGCCGTGACTGGCAGGTTCCAAATCACCAGCGTCACAATGAGCACGAAGATGGCCTCTAACAACTTCTTGAAAACCCTTGAAGGGTGGGCTTTCTTCTCATGGCGCATGTTGTGATACGCCTCAATGAGATGATAACCGTGAAAACTTTTGAACATAGTTATCCTAATAATTAATTAATATCATAGAATCCTCTTGCGATTTCGGGGTGCAAAGGTACACTTTTTTTTGAACCCTGCTGCTAATTTTTGTACTTTTAACGCTTAAATGACAGGGTAAACGGAAAAAAAACTATACTTTTGCGCACAAAAATAGCACGAGGCTGTTAAGGAAACAAAGCAGCCGTTTTTAAACAGACTTAACAAGATGACAGCAGAAAAGAGCAATACATTCCGCCATATCCTGCCCCTCCAGATACGTTTCAATGACGTAGACAAGTTCGGGCATGTGAACAACACCATCTATTTTCAGTTCTATGACACGGCCAAGACTGACTATATAGCCGCCGTCTGCAAGGGCATTGACTGGGGAAACCTGGCCATCATGGTCGTAAAGATTGAGGCAGAGTTCATGGCCCAGATCAAGGCCGACAGCCATATAGCAGGCCGCACCCGTGTGGTCAAGATTGGCAACAAGAGCTTCCACCTGGAGCAGGACGTCATAGACGTTGACACTCAGGAAGTTAAGAGCCACTGCATCTCCGTGATGGTCCTCTATGACTTGGAGAACCAGAAGACCATTCCCCTTCCTGATGAGTGGCGCCGTGCCATCAGCACCTACGATGGGCTGGAATAGCCTGTGGAGGCCAGTAGAGAAAGAACTATTCTTTCCCATAGATTAAACTATTTAATCTCATAGAAAGAACTATCTTTTCTCATAGAAAAAACGGTTCTTTCTCATGGAGAGTACGGCTTAAAGTCCATGAAGGATTTTGGGCCTTATTTTATGCCCCATAACTGGTGTAATCTTAAAGATATGTTAAATATCGGCCTTGGACGTAAAATATTTATGAAATAATTTGGTTTATATTATAAACTTGTCTATCTTTGCGCCGTGAACCGGACACAATTGGCCAAAGACGTGCTTTCTGCAGGAGCACGGATGAGGCCAGAGAGTAGTAAACAAAAAGTAGAACAACAAAAAATGAACAACAATGGAAGAGAACAAGAATATGACTGCCGAGCGCAGTCTGGAAATCATCAAAGATCAGATAGAGCGCAGTCGTCGCACTATTACCAAGAACTCATCTAAGTCACTCATCTCCTGGGGCATTTGCGTCTTTGTATTTGCCCTGCTCATAGCCTATCTGTGGAAGCATCACGGAGGCCCTGTCTGGAATGTCCTGTGGGCAGTCATGTGGCTGTGCGGTTGCCTTGCCGAGTGGTTTATTGCCAAGCACAAGGAACCCGTACCCACTACCTTCGTCAGCAAGACCATTGGTCAGGTATGGGGCACATTTGGCATTTTCATGGGTGCCATCGGCTTCATTTTTGGCTTGGCAGGATGCGGACTGTTGGATGTGACATTTACAGTTTCGGGCGATAACCAAATTACTCACGCATATATCAATCTGACCAGTATTATCTCACTTAGCTTTGGTATTGCATCGACGATAACAGGCTGTATTTTGAAGAACCGTATTGTGCAGATTTGCGGTGTCATAGCCGGACTGGGAGGTTTCTTCTGTGCCCTTCAATACCCCTGGTCAGAGCAACTCTATGTGATGGCAGCTGTGGCCGTAGTAGGCCTTATCGTGCCAGGATTCGTCATCTATTTCCAGAATCAGAAGTAAAGGAGGACTGCCCATGTTTATGCCATTAGACCCTCTGCTACACTCTGAGTTGCGACTGGCTGTGATGTCGCTGCTCATAAGTGCCGAAGAAGCTGAGTTCCCGTATATCAAGGAGCAGACAGGAGCTACGGCGGGCAACCTGAGTGTACAGATAGACAAACTCTCGGCAGCTGGCTACATCGAGGTGGAGAAGACCTTCAAGGGCAAGAAGCCCTGCACCCTCTGCCGAATAACCCCTGCCGGCCTGAAAGCCTTCGAGGAATATGTGGAGGCACTGAAAAGCTATTTAGAAGTGAAATAAAAAAGCCTCACCCCCAACCCCTCTCCAAGTCGGGAGAGGGGAGGGGTGATATAAAATTACTATGACCAAAGAGGAGAAACGTCAATTACAGCGCCAAAGGCTGATGGAGAATAAGGCTTACCAGACGATGGAGAGCCTGACACGCTACATGGACCGTTACTATTTAGATGCACTCATAGGCATCATTCCTGGGTGGGGCGATGCCATAGCCCTGCTGAGTGTCCTGCCCTTTATCTATTTCTCATTGAGGGTCATCAAGAGTATTCCTCTTACGCTGGCTGTGCTGAATAATTCGCTCCGCGATGTGCTGATGGGTATGCTGCCCTTCTTTGTTGGCGATGTCATTGACGTGTTCCACAGGGCCAACATCCAGAACATGGCGATGATTCAGGGGTTTGTGGATGGCGACGAGACCATCGTCAGGCAAGTCAACCAGCGGGCCTGGCAGTCAGCCATTGTCCTTATCGTCCTGCTGCTGCTCATAGCCCTCTTGGGATGGCTGCTCATATCGTTTGGCAGTTATCTGTATTCTCTTGTGGCCTCTTTCTTTGGGGCATAGTGACAGTAGTGGGGGTATTTATGTCAAAAAGTTAAGGACGGGTTTTCTTAATAGGCATACCTTTGCAGGCGTTATGAAGAAAACCGTCTTATTTCTGTTGTTATTGCTCCTGTCGCAAGGTGCTACCTCTCAGGTGGTGTGGTTTGATGGTAAGCATCCCATAACCTATCAAGTACCCAAAAACGCTGAGCCAGTAGTAAAGACTGCTCTTGACATGTGGAAGGGCGATATGCGTCTGGTGACAGGTATGGAGCCTGTTGCCTCGTCAAGGGCTAAGGTAAAACTGATAAAAGGCAAGGGAGCTGCCGATGGCTTCCGTATCTATACAAAGGGTGAGCAGGTTATCGTGGAGGGCAATAATGGCCGAGGCATGGCCTACGGACTGCTGGAGCTCTCACGTATGGCAGGAGTCTCTCCTTGGGTGTGGTGGGGCGATGTGGTTCCTGAAAGGAAAGACCGTCTGGTGATGGAGGCAGGCTTTAATACTGAACAACAGCCCAGTGTGGAATATCGTGGCATCTTCCTGAACGATGAGGACTGGAGCCTGCGCCCTTGGAGCTACTCACACTTTGAACCGGCACCCTTAGGACATATCGGTGTCCAGACCTATAAGAAGATTTTCCAGCTCCTGCTGAGACTGAGGGCCAACGCCATCTGGCCTGGTATGCATACGGGTACTACGGCTTTCTTCAAGATTCCAGGGGCTAAGGCTATGGCTGACTCCTGTGGCATCGTGACAGGTACCTCCCATTGTGAGCCTATGCTGAGAAACAATGTCGACGAGTGGGATGTAAAAGAGCGTGGAGCCTTTAACTACCGCACCAATCGAGAGGCTGTTCAGCAATACTGGACAGAGCGTCTGCAAGAGGTAAGGAAGTCGAAGGACAACATGTTCACCATTGGTATGCGTGGCATCCACGACGGTTCTATGGAGGGTTATAAGACAATGAAGGAGAAGCTGGAAGGCCTGCAGCAAGTCATCAACGACCAGCAGGAGCTGTTACGCAAGTATATTGGCGACCCCTCGGAGCAGATGCAGGTGTTTGTGCCTTACAAGGAGGTGCTGGAACTTTACGAGCAGGGTCTCCAGGTGCCTGACTATGTCACCCTCGTATGGTGTGACGATAACTATGGCTACATGACCCGTCTGTCTGATGCCAAGGAGCAGCAGCGCAAAGGTGGGGGAGGAGTCTACTATCACCTGAGCTACTGGGGCCGTCCGCATGATTATTTGTGGCTGACAACTACCCAGCCAGGACTTATATATAATGAGATGCGTCAGGCCTACGACCATCATGTGCGCAAGCTGTGGATAGCGAATGTCCACGACCCCAAGGTGGCTGGCTATGACCTTGAGCTCTTCCTCGACCTGGCCTGGAACATTGAGTGTGTCAGCGGTGAGACCATCAACGATCATTATAAGGCCTGGCTCTGCCGTCAGTTTGGCCAGGAGGTTGGCAGTCAGCTCTTCCCTGTGATGCATGAGTTCTACCGTCTGTGTGGCATCCGTCGTCCTGAGTTTATGGGATGGAGTCAGGTGGAGCTTGACAAGAAACTTTACGACAGAGGCCTCTCCCAGGTACGCAACAGTGACTGGACAGAAGAAGAGCGTGATGACTATGAGACCCGCTTCATGACCCTCAGCCAGCAGGTGGAGGAGATAAGCAAGGAGGTTCGTCCAGAACTCAATGATGCCTATTTCGCTGCTATCAAATATCCTGTTCAGGCAGCTGCTGCCCATGCCGTGAAGATGTTGGAGGCAGAGAAGGCCAGACGTCTGGCAAGTGGCAGCACCCTTATAGACATGTTCAAGCATCAGGAGAAGGTAGAGCAGGCCGTAGCACTTAGCCATGCTGCCTACAACCACATTCATGAGCTGACCGACTATTATAACAACGAGATGGCTGGTGGCAAATGGAAAAACCTGATGTGCGACCATCCCCGTGACCTCCCTGTGTTCTGGGCACCGTTGGTACCAAGCAGCAGACCCACTCCCGACTCCTCCCTGTTGAGTGAGGGGAGTATATACGCTCAAGGGAAGACGAAAGCTGTGAAGGAACTAACTCCTTCCCTTCCTGTGAGGGAGGGAAAGAGGGTGGGTCTTTTAGGCCACTCCATGAACGCGATAGCCATGCAGAAAGACGGTAAGCTGACCTATAGCTTTGAGACGGACAGTGATGGTGAATATACCATTCGTGCGGCCCTCATCCCCACACAGCCTAATGATAATGGTGACCTTCGTTTCAGCGTGAGCATCGACGGGCAGGAACCTGTTGTATACAGTCTGAAAGAACCTTTCCGCTCAGAACGTTGGAAGCAGAATGTACTCTGTGGACAGGCCGTACGTGATACAAAGATTCAGCTGTCCAAGGGCAGTCACACCCTGACCATTCATGCCCTTGACGACCATATCGTAGTAGACCAGGTAACCATCTGTTGAGAGATAATTGTCTATCTCTTAGCCTGTATTATTCATGGAAATATGTCATTATAGTGTAAGTCTTTGTTTATTAACATGAATCACCATGAATCACCACAAATTATTCAAAAATAAAATTTATGAGATATTCGTGGACATTTGTGGACATTCATGTGAAA
>JAGCNO010000086.1 GCA_017645905.1 Prevotella sp.
CCCGTCTTCACGCTGAAATCAGTGCCGCTGAAGATGTCCTTCGCAGCGATGGCCACATGGTCGTAGCTTATCCCTGTCACTACTTCAGGCGAATCATACCAGAACTTCATGTCGTCGCTGCCCTTGTCGCCGGAATAGCCGTTCATCTGTGCCCAGTCGCTTCCAGTACCTGTCAGTCCGTTGGCCAGGATGACGTAGGCCACGCCGTAGTTGGCCTTCGTGTCATCATAGCAGAACTCGGCCGTGGCGTTGAGCTTGATGCTGGTGGACGTTGCCACCTCGCCATCCCATGCTGCCTGAAGGCTGAGCTTTCCAGGAACGGCACGTTTCAAGGCATCAGCCACATTGCCAATCAGGTCTGAAGACGAAGGATAGACAATGTACTGACGGTTAAGGAACGACGTCGGAATTGTCCGGGCATTGTAGGCCACATCATCGTAGTCCTCTGTGGTCATCGGGTCGTCATAGTGCACGGCGATGAGCATCACCTGGTCGCCATATTTCTCCTGCGTCTTCTCCATGCCCACCAGGCCCACGGGGCTATACCTGTAGCCTGTTCCGACGAACATCTCCACCACGGGCACGGCCTTGTAGTTCTCCGTCATGGTGATGACCTGTCCTGTGGCCTTGTTGTCGGCACTCTCGTTCTTCTGTCCGTTTACCTTGGTGATGGTCAGCACCTTATCGTATGGCTTAGCCTGCGTGTCGGCAGGGAAGTCAATGTCAATGCTGCCCTTGTTCTGGAATCCCCTGATGCTCACAGCCTTGGTCAGCTCGTTGGAAGTGACGCCGTCGGTGGTGATGGTGTAGGAGATGTTCTCCACATCCTTCGTACCCATGTTGCGCAGGGTCAGCGGCACGGTCACGCTCTCGCCCTTCAAGACATAGCTGGTGGAGAAAGGTTTTACGCTCACGGCGTTCTGCTTGAAATTGCCTCCGCCGAAAAGCACCTTCACGACGGCATTACCGTCGATGCTGGTCCATTTAACCTTGCTTGTGGTCTTATAAAAGAAGGAGTTCTCGCGGTTATTGGCCGTCTTGGTATACACCAGCGGGTTACCGGCATTTTCGCCATTGAGAGAAGTGATGTCGAACGAATAGCCTACGTAGATTCCGTTCTCGGTCACCTGATGGTGCTTGGTGAAGGCCACGTCGTTGAATTTCTCTTTCTTTAATGCCGCGTCGTTCACGCTGACCGTCTCCACCCAGTCGTCAGGACCGGCAGGAAGGGAGGGGCTCACCCACACCTTCACGTTCTTCATGGCGTCGGCCACAGGGTAAATGCTGAAGCCGTCGACAGTCATGTTTCCTTCTGTCAGCAGTCCCTTGGGGATGAACACAGCGGCGTCGTAGTGCTCTACGACGTCGGTACCATAGACGTACTGGAGGCTGGCATCGAGGTCGTAGTTAGCCCACCACAGCTGTCCCTCTCCAGGTGTAACACTCTCAGTCTGAGCCATAGCGGCTGCACTGAACGAAATGGCAATGGCCAGTGTAAGCAGATGTCTTTTCATGTCTTTTTTAATATTTGTCCGCAATTATGGTGCAAAGGTAAGAAAATAAATCCGATGCATCAAGAATTTTGTACTAATTTCTCCTAATTTGCTTTGCCACGTCAGCCTTTTTTACTACTTTTGCCGCATTAAAGTATCATCCTACTATGAAGAAACTCCTTTCACTGCCTCCTAATCTGGTACGTGAGGCAACCGACGGCAGAACAGTTTTCCACCAAATAACAGGTCTCCCAACCGACGAATATTTCTGCACCTGCGACCCTGAGGGCCACCGTGTAGGCAGTGGCGGCGGCACGGTGTGGCTGTTGTGGCAGGCATTTCTCAATAGTGAAGAGTGTAAAGTGAAGAGTGAAGTGTTTGCTACTGCAACAGCCCAAATCGAAAATCGAAAATCCGTAAATTGTGAATTCGACAATTGGCTCTCCCAGGAGAAGCGCATCCTGCTCCATGCCGGTGGTCAGAGCCGGCGGCTGCCCTCCTATGCCCCGTCAGGAAAGATACTCACTCCTTTACCCGTGTTCCGCTGGGAACGTGGCCAGCGGCTGTCGCAGGATCTGCTGTCACTTCAGCTGCCGCTCTACGAACAAATCATGGCGATGGCCCCTGAACGACTGCACACAATGGTTGTCAGCGGCGACGTGCTCATCCGTTTGAGCGGCGACCAGCGCACACAGCAGTTGCCACCCGTGCCCGATGCCGACGTGGTGTGCTACGGCATGTGGCTCGATGCCTCGGTGGCTAAGGACCACGGCGTCTTCCTCTCCGACCGGCGCACACCCCACGTGCTGAAACAGATGCTGCAGAAACCCTCCGTAGAGCGGCTACAGGAACTGCAACGACAGCATTACTTCCTCACCGACATCGGCGTGTGGCTGCTCAGCGACAGGGCAGTAAGACTGTTAAGTGAAAAGTGTAGAGTGAAGAGTGAAGAGTGTCTAAAGCCCTACGACCTCTACTCCGAGTTCGGCTGCTCCTTAGGCACCGACCCGACCATCGACGACCTGGAGCTTCGGGAGCTAACTGTAGCCATCGTGCCCCTCAACGACGGCGAGTTCTACCATTTCGGCACGTCAAGAGAGATGATTTCCTCCACCGTTGCCCTGCAGAACGTGGTCTCCGACCAGCGGCAGATCATGCACCACGACCGCAAGCCTCATCCCTCCATCTTCGTTCAGAACGCCGTCACGGAGATTGCCTTCACCGCCGACAACACGAACATCTGGATAGAGAACAGTCACATCGGTCCCCGCTGGACACTCACCCGCGACAACATCGTCACCGGTGTGCCCCGCAACGACTGGGAGGTGCATCTCGCCCCGGGCGAGTGCCTCGACGTTGTGCCTATCGGTGAAGAGGACTATGTCCTCCGCCGCTATCACATCGACGACCGCTTCGACGGCAAGGAACAGCAAAGGGAGCAGTTTCAGGTAGCCAACCTCAATGAATTGGGATGGGTAGTGAGAGGTGAGAGGTGGGAGGAATGTTCTGCTTCAAAGGTGACCTCTCACCCCTCACCCCTCACCTCTCACCCCACACTCCTTTCCGCCGAGCAGATTTCTTCCCAGGCTAACCTCTCCCGACTCTTTGCCCAGCGTGAGGCGTTCCGCTGCGCCGCCCTTCCGGCTCTGGCGAAGAACTGGGAGCACAGCGTGTTCTACCAGCTCGACCTCGACGATGCCTCCCGCATGTTCCGTGAGCACGATATTCCCCTGCCACCTCCCCTACCCGACAGCGCACCGCTGATGACTCGCATACACGATGCTATGTTCCGTTGCGACAGCGCGACGGCCTTCGGGCTGCTGCGGGAGGGCCTCACTTCACAGATTGTAAATTGCAGTAAATGCCACCCCCGTCTCTCCGTTTACCGCGACCAGATCGTATGGTCACGCAGTCCCGTTCGTATCGACATCGCCGGAGGATGGACCGACACACCGCCCTATTGTCTGCTCGAAGGCGGCAACGTGGTGAACCTCGCCATCGAGCTCAATGGCCAGCAGCCCTTGCAGGCCTACGTAAAACCCTCGGCAGAGCCTCGCATCACCCTGCGCAGCATCGACCTCGGAGCCGCCGAGGTGGTCACCACCTTCGACGAGCTGCGGCAGTTCAACCGCGTAGGGTCGCCCTTCTCCATCCCCAAGGCAGCACTGGCCCTGGCTGGATTCCTGCCAGAGTTCTGCGAAGAGAAATACCCCTCACTCGAAGCACAACTGAAAGATTTCGGCTGCGGCCTGGAGCTGACGCTGCTCTCGGCCATACCTGCCGGCAGCGGACTGGGCACCAGCAGCATACTGGCCGCCACGGTGCTGGCCGCCATCGGCGATTTCTGTTCCCTCAACTGGGACAAGAACGAGCTGGGACGCCGCACCCTCGTACTTGAACAGCTGCTTACCACAGGCGGCGGATGGCAAGACCAGTTTGGCGGAATCCTCGGCGGCGTGAAGCTGTTGCAGACACAGCCAGGCTTCCAGCAAGACCCGCTCGTTCGCTGGCTGCCCACCGACATCTATACCTCGCCGGAGTACCGTCCCTGCCACCTATTATATTATACGGGCATCACACGCACGGCCAAGCAAATCCTCGCCGAGATAGTGCGCCGCATGTTCCTCAACCACCACGACCAACTGCTCCTGCTCCGCCAGATGGGCCGCCTTGCTCACGACATGTACGAGGCCATCCAGCGACAGGACTTCCAGCAGATGGGACTTCTTGTTCGCAAGAACTGGCAACAGAACCAACAGTTAGATAGCGGCACGAACCCTGACGGTGTGCGCCGTCTGACCGACCTCATCGACGACCTCTGCTTAGGCTACAAACTGCCCGGTGCCGGTGGCGGCGGCTATCTCTACATGGTGGCCAAAGACCCAGAGGCTGCAGCACGCATACGGCAGACGCTACGTGACCACGCCCTCAACGCCAATGCCCGCTTCGTGGACATGGCCCTCTCGCCGTCAGGCCTGCAAGTGAGCCGGTCGTAAACTACTCCACCGTCACGCTCTTAGCCAGGTTTCGTGGACGGTCTACATCCTTGCCCTTGCACACCGCGATATGATAGGCCAGTAGCTGCAAGGGGATAGAGGCGATGAGCGGCTGGAAGCACTCCAGCGTGTCGGGCAGTTCAATGACGTGGTCGGCAAACTTGCTAATCTGCTCGTCGCCCTCTGTCACCAAGGCCGTCACCCTTCCGCC
>JAGCNO010000011.1 GCA_017645905.1 Prevotella sp.
AGATGTAGTATAGCATTTTTATTCACTGATAATCTCACGAACCACCTCGCGGTCATCGAAGTGATGCTTCACTCCGTTTATCTCCTGATAGTCCTCATGGCCCTTGCCTGCAATGAGAATGACGTCGCCCCGTTGAGCCAGTATGGTGGCGGTACGGATGGCTTCACGGCGGTCAACGATAGTCACCACCTTCTTCCGCTGCTGGGGTGTTAGTCCGGCTATCATGTCGTTGATAATGTCTTGCGGGTCCTCGTTACGGGGATTGTCGCTGGTGATGATAACGCGGTCACTCTGCTTCACAGCCTCCTGGGCCATAAGCGGACGCTTGCCCTTGTCTCGGTTGCCGCCAGCTCCGCAGACGGTGATGACTTGGCCGTGCTTGCCTTCGAGAACTTCGCGAATGGCTTTGAGCACATTCTCCAAGGCATCGGGTGTGTGGGCATAGTCCACAATGGCCGTCCATCCCTCGGGCGAGGCGATAGGCTCCATACGTCCGGCGACACTCTTCAAGGTGCTCATCACTAAGAGGATATCCTCCGGCTCCTTGCCTAAAAGACGGGCGGCGCCGTAGACGGCCAGCAGGTTCTGCAAGTTATGGCGACCTATGAATTGCACACCCACCTCGCGGCCGTCGACCTCTAAGTACATGCCCTCGAAGTGTTCCTCGATGATACGACCGCGGAAGTCGGCCATGGTGCGGGTGCTGTAGGTCTTGACAGTAGCTTTTGTGTTCTGCACCATGAACATTCCGTTTTTGTCGTCGGCGTTGGTCAGGGCGAAACTGCCCTTTGGCAACATATCGAAGAACTGCTTCTTCGCGTCACGATAGTTCTCCACAGTCTTGTGGTAGTCCAGGTGGTCACGAGTGAGGTTGGTAAAGATTCCGCCACGGAAGTGAAGCCCGCCAATGCGCCGTTGGGCGATGGCGTGGCTTGAGCACTCCATGAACACATACTCACAGCCGGCGTCGGCCATGCGGCGCAACAGCTGGTTAAGCTCAATGGGGTCTGGCGTAGTGTGCGTTGCGGCGACTGCCTCCCCGTCGATGTAATTGCAGACGGTAGAGAGCAGCCCACAACAGTGCCCCATCTGGCGGAACATATTGTACAATAGTGTGGCGATGGTCGTCTTGCCGTTTGTTCCGGTAACGCCGACCAGCGTCAGTTCTTTTGTGGGATGACCATAAAACGTCGTCGCGACGTTACCGACGACGGCATCGGTGGAGGAGACCTGGACGATAGTCGGGTAGCGACCGTTGCACATCACGCGTTTCGTGTCGTCCTGCCACGTCATCTCTTCACAGAGAATGGCGGCAGCTCCTCGCTCCAATGCGTTGTCGATAAAGCGATGGCCGTCAGTCTGTGTGCCACGAATAGCCACAAACAGACTGCCCGGCATCACCTGCCGTGAGTCGATGCACACGCCTGTGATCGTGGTCTCTAGAGAACCCTTCACGGCTTTCACATCTATGCTTTCTAAAACATCATTTAGATTCATCTTTCTCTGAATCATCTCACTCTATAAAAACTATTAACCAATATGTTCAAATTATTCCAGTTCCAGGAAGCAGGTCATGCCCGGTTCAAGGGCTGTTCCTGGCGGTATGCTTTGTCGTAACACCTCGCCTGTGCCATGCAGCCGAACGTGAACGCCTTGCTGCTCTAAGAGGTAAACGGCATCGCTGGCTCCCATGCCGATGGCGCTTGGCATGGTGTTGGCAGCAAAGTCGGGTTTATGCAATGCAACGCCTTTCTCGTCGATGCCCAGGTGGTTGAGCACGTAGTCGGCGGCGGGAATGTCGCCCTGCTTCACGTTGGGCGTGAAGACGGAGAGGGAATCGCGGGCATCCTGTACGCGAAGCACCAGGCTGCGGGCCATAACGCCCTCGGCAATGTTGTGGAAAACGGCTCCAGACATACTGCCGCCCGATGCAGGCAGACCAGCCTTGCGCATACAGACGATGCAGGTGTACTTCGGGTCGTCGGAGGGGAAGTAGCCGCAGAACGACAGCCAGTATTCGGTAATGCCGCTGCGATAGTGTCCTCCTTTGGCCACCTGTGCTGTGCCTGTCTTGCCCGACACCTGGAACGACTTGCTGCCGGCCTTCTTGCCCAGCCCCTGACTGACGACGTGGCGCAGCACGGTCTGGATGGTTCTGATGGCCTTCTCGCTGGCAATGTGCTCCTTGATAACCTGTGGCTCGACGGTAGCCACCACCTCACCGTCCTTGACGAACTCCTTGACAAAGCGCGGACGCATCATGCGGCCGTTGTTGGCGATGGCATTGTAGAACGTCACGGTATTGATAGGAGCCACCTGCGTCTCGTAGCCAATGGACATCCAGGGCAGCGTGGTCTTGCTCCAATACAACGCACGGTTGGTGGTCTTGTAGTCGGGATAGCGTATCTTCGGCTTGGCATAACCCACCATGGGGAGTTCCAAGTCCTGACCAATGCCGACACGGTAGAGTCCCTCGACATACTTTCTGGGATTGCTTCCATAGAAATGGTCGATGGTGTAACTCACGCCGATATTCGAGCTGACCTCCAGCGTTCGGGCCAGGTTGATGGTTCCGTAGCCACCGCGATGCCAGTTGTGATCCTTCATACGCGCCCCGTGCATGGGCATAATACCGGAACCAGTGTTAATCTTGAAGGTTGTGTCTACCACCTCGTCGTCGAGTGCCACGAGGATGGAGGCGGTTTTGAATACGGAACCCGGCTCGCAGCGGTAGCTGATGGCATCGTTGAACATCTCGCGATAGATGCCGTCGGAGCCACGCCGCATGTTCACGATAGCCTTCACGTCGCCCGTCTTCACCTCCATAAGGATGGCCACGCCGATGCTGGCCTCCCACTTGTCGAGTTCCTGTACGAGCGCTTTCTCGGCCAGGTCTTGCATGCCGATGTCGATAGTGGTCACGATGTCGGCTCCGTCTACGGGCGGTGTAACTGTGAAGGGCACTATCTTATTGAGCACCTTCTCCTTACGCTGTATGCCGTAACTGCCGCGCAGGATACTGTCGTAGCTCAGTTCGATGCCGAAACGGGCAGTATCCTGTCCGCCCTCAAACGAGCGTATATCGCCGATGGTGCGCTCTGCCAACGAGCCGAAGGGACGGCGGCGAGCGTCGAACGCCTCTGCGTGGAAGCCATATTTATTCCTTGGGAGGTTGAGGTAAGGCAACTGCTTCACCTCGCAGTAGGTGCTGTAGCTGATGCGGCGCGGCCAAATTGCCCAGTGACGGGCACCGTAGGTCACTTCGCCCGTCTTCCTGTCCACCACCTTCTTGTGACGGCCTTCCTCCAGGCGCTCCTTGAACCTCTCGGCCGACCATTCGGGGAAGAGCTCGTGCAAACCGTCGCAGAGGCTGTCGACCAGTTCGTTCCAGATGGTGTCGCGCTTATGGGCCCAGGCAGTATCGCTGCGGTCGCCCGACTGGAAGTCTATGAACACCTTGTATTCGGGAATACTGCTGGCCAGCAGTTGTCCGTCGCTGCTGAGTATGTTTCCGCGATTGGGGCGTACGCGCACGCTGTCGCTCTTCTGGCTCTCAGCTACGACGTCCCAGTAATGCCTGTGCGACGTCATGGTGTAGGCGGCCTTGGCAATCACGGCCACGCCTACCAGCGTCAGCAACACCGCTATAATCAAGTAGCGGGGCAATACCTTATCTTTGTTAAACTTACTCACAGTATTAATTTACGATTTACGGATTTACAATTTGTTACTCACACCCACTTATCACTCATCACTTCCTCACTCCCCTACCTCAATGATGTACGGCGGCTGCTCCGGCATCATCAGCTGGTTGTCCTCGTTCTGGCTGAGCACCTTAAGCACGTTGCTCTGCCGGCATAGCTCCGTGAGGTTACTGGAGCTCGACATTGCCCTGAACTTCGCATCGGTCAGTTCCTTTTCCAGCCGGCTTATCTCGATAACATCCTGCTGGCATTGGTAACGCACGCCGACGTAGACGCAGGTGAGGAGCACGACGAGAACGATGAACCAGACGTAGTGTCTTACGAGTGCCAGGAGGTAGTCTCCGCCCACTATCTGTCGCAGCGTCAGCGTGCCAATAGGAGCCTCGTCGTCTTCACTGGCCTGCTCTTTCAGGTGTCGCAGGGCCTCGGCTTTCTTCGACTTCCGTTTCCTCACGCCGTCGAGATCTTCCTTCCCTGCAACGTCGTCATCGTCCAGACCCACGGCCGACTCTGCCTCAGCAGACGGCACCTCGTCCTCCTTCGGCCCGACGGGGTCGTCGAAGGGAAGCTGCTCGATAATCAGTTCAGGGTCCTTCATAATATACGATTTACGGATTTTCGATTTACTTATTTCTAAACGCGCTCCGCAATTCTCAGTTTGGCGCTGCGGCTGCGGGGGTTACGTGTCAATTCTTCTTCAGATGGTGTCACCACCTTATTATTAATAATGTGTAGCGGAGCGTTCACTCGGCCGAAGAAGTCTTTCTCCGTTCGTCCCTCGACGTTGCCGCTGCGCATGACATTCTTCACCATACGGTCTTCCAGCGAGTGGTAAGTGATGACCACCAGTCGTCCACCGGGTCTCAGCAGGTCTGTGGCCGACGTGAGCATCTCGCGGAGCACCTCCATCTCGCGGTTAACCTCGATGCGGAGCGCCTGGAAAAGCTTTGCTCCGTCCTTCTTCCATTGACTACTGTCGTCGTTGTCAACGCCTATCGCCTTGAGCAGCTGTCCTGTAGTCTCTATGCGCTGCTGCTGGCGAGCCTTGACGATGGCTTTTGCCAAACGATGGGCGTTGTTCAGTTCGCCGTAGAGTCGGAAGATGTCGGTGAGCTGCTGCTCGTCGTAGTCGTTCACCACGTCGGCGGCCGTCTTGCCCGCACGGCGGTTCATGCGCATGTCGAGCTTGCTGTCGAAGCGGAACGAGAACCCACGGTCGGCATCGTCGAAATGGTGAGACGAAACACCCAGGTCGGCCAGCACACCGTCCATCTGCTCCACATCGTAGTAGCGCATCCAGTTCTTCAGATACCTGAAATTGCTGCGAACAAAAGTAAATCTATCGTCATCGACGATATTTTTCTCAGCGTCGGCATCCTGGTCGAAGGAATACAGATGACCCTTCTCTCCCAACCGCCGCAGTATCTCGCGCGAGTGGCCGCCACCGCCGAAAGTCATGTCGGCGTAGACACCGCCGGGCTGTATAGCCAGCCCGTCGATGCTCTCCTGAAGGAGAACAGGTATGTGATACGTTTCAGCCGTGGTCACCATAGACTATCCTTTCTTTGCCGTCATGGCTTTCAGCTTCGCCGAGAAATCCTCCTGTGGGAGGAACGGCTTCTCAACCTTCTCGGCAGCCCATATCTCGATGGTGTCGTTCATGCCGATGAAGCGCACCCGCTGCTTGATGTCTGCCATTTCCAGGTAGCGGTGCGGAATGAGAAGGCGCCCGTTACCGTCGAGCGATACCTCCTCGGCCTCCGACACATACATGCGGAACACCATCTGGCTCTCGTCGTCGAACTCATTCACGTTCTCCAGCAGCGCGTCCGTGCGGCGGTTCCACGCACTCATAGGATAGAGCACCAGGCAGGCCTGGTGCAAATCCTTGCGCAGGACGAACTCATCCTCGCCAGCCGCCAGCAGTATTTTGCGGAATGTGGCTGGAATGAAAACGCGGCCCTTCGCGTCGGCTTTCGATTCTATGTTGCCGAGAAATCTCATGGTTCGATACTTCGCTGCAAAGTTAATAAAAATATCCCCCACAATTCTCCACTATCCCCCACATTTAACTTTATTTTACTAAATTTCCGCATTTCGGACCCTATTTTTACTCATTTTCCCTGTTTTGTGCAAACTTTTTGGCAGTGTCGACTACTGAATTCCCAAACTTTGCACTCGGCGACGAGAGCACACGCTTGCAAAGGGCAGCGGAGAAAGAACGGCTTTTTCCCATCAAAAGAACGGCTTTTTCAAATCGAAAGAACGGCTTATTCGATTCGAAAGAACGGCTCTTTCAAATCGAAAGCTCTCGGCGACGAAGGAGACGCTTGCGTAATGAAATGGAGCAAGAACGGCTTTCTCTCCAAGACCCAATAAAACATACAATGAAGAAAATAGTCCAGCCGTACGACTTTTACTAACTGCCTAAATAGGGAATCTCGCTTGTCTAATTCCGTCATAACCATATTTGCGGCTACGGAATTAGACAAGCGAGATTCCCTACGGAGGTGTTTATCGACTAGATTCTTTCCACCTGCTTCACGCCTCTCACCGTGCGCAGCTTCTTGATGAGAGTCTCTAAACGGGTGTTGTCGTTAATCATGATGGTCATGGTGCCTCGGAAGAGCCCGTCGTTGGAGTCGATGTTAATGCTGCGAAGCACAAGTTTCTCGTCCTTCGAGATGATGGAGGTGAGATTGTTCACGATGCCCAGGTCATCGTTGCCGATGATGCGAAGCGTTATCTGGTACTGCGAGGAGCCCTTGCCGCTCCAGCGGGCCTTCACGATGCGGTAGCCGAAGCGGCGGCGCATCTCGGCGGCGTTGGGGCAGTCTTGGCGGTGAATCTTAATGCCGCCGCCCGTGGTGACGAAACCGAAGACGGGGTCGCCATAGATGGGGTTACAGCAGTGGGCTAAATGGAAGTCCAGACCCTTGAGGTCCTGACCGATGACAAGGACATCGTCGGAGGGGTGCGGGGTGAGCGTTGAGAGCTGGGAGTTGTCAAGCACGAACTCCTCTGCCGAGCGTGTCTGCACGTCGGTGCTGTTCTCGCCTTGTTGTATCTCCACATACTTGTCGATGACGGTCTGCACGTCGAGCGTCTCGCTGACCAGGTCGCGGTAGAAGTCGCTACTTTCCTTGTAGCCCAGCTTGCGTATGACGCGCATCATCAGGCCTTCGTCATGCTCGATATGACGGTTGCGGAACTTGCGCTCCATCATCTCCTTCACCAGCAGGGCTTCCTTCTGTTGTGTTTCCTTGATGGCCAGACGTATCTTCGCACGGGCACGGCTGGTCTTGACAATGTTGAGCCACTCCTGCTTGGGCCGCTGCGTAGAGGAGGTGAGAATCTCCACCTGGTCGCCCGAATGGAGCTCCTGACGGAAGGTCACCACCTTGTTATTGATGCGTGCGCCTGTGCAGGCAGAACCCACCTTCGAATGGATGTGGTAGGCCATATCGAGCACCGTGGCTCCCTTGGGGAACTTCAACAGGTCGCCCTTCGGGGTAAAGACATAAATCTCGTCGTCGTAGAGGTCCATGCGGAACTCGTCCATCGCCTCCATGCCACTGTTGTCTTCCAGCATCTGGCGTATGCCGTTGAGCCACTCATCCATGCCTCCCTCTGCCTTGACGCCCTTGTAGCGCCAGTGGGCAGCCACACCACGCTCGGCCACCTCGTCCATACGCTCCGTGCGTATCTGCACCTCCACCCACTTTTGCTCCGGGCCGAGCACTGTGATGTGGAGGCTCTCGTAACCGTTCGACTTCGGCACGGAGAGCCAGTCACGCATACGCTTGGGATTCGACGTGTACATGTCAGTGATGATGGCGAAGGTCTGCCAGCATTGCTGCTTCTCCTTCTCAGGCGGGCAGTCGATGATGATGCGGATGGCGAAGAGGTCGTAGACTCCCTCGAAGCCGCACTTCTGCTTCTTCATTTTCTGCCAGATGCTGTGGATGGACTTCGTGCGACCCTTCATGTGGAACTTCAGTCCGGCCGCCGTCAGTTTCTCCTCGATGGGCTTTATGAAGCGGTCGATGTAGGCATCGCGGGCCTTCTTCGTGGCATTCAGCTTCTCCTTGATGTGATAATAGGCATCGTGCTCAAGGTATTTCAGGGAGAGGTCCTCCAGCTCGGACTTCAGCTTGTAGAGACCCAACTTGTGGGCCAGCGGGGCGTAGAGATAGGCGGCCTCCTCGCTGACGCGGTGCTTTGCCTCTTCATTCTTCGTGTCGCGAATCTGCCGCATCAAGTTCACGCGGTCGGCAATCATGATAAGTATGACGCGCATGTCCTCGGCAAACGAGAGCAGCAGGTTGCGGAAGTTCTCGCTCTCGATGACGGGGTTCTTCTTGTAGAGCTCCTGTATGCGCTGCAGACCGTGGAGTATTCTTCCCACGGCAGAGCCGTAGGTAGCGTTGACCTCCTCGATGGTAAACGTAGTGGGCGACGCCTCCGAGCGTTGCATCAGACAAGGATAAAGCATCACGGCCAGAACGGCATCTCGCCGCAACCCAATCTCGTCGACCACGAGCAAAGCCGTCTGAAGGCTGCTCACGATGGGATTCAGTCCGAAGAGGTCGCGCTGCACCCGCCCTTCCTCAAGAGCCATAAGCAGTTGGCTGCGCAGCCGCTCCTCGTCGTCGACAGCCAATGTCGGTGCAATCTTCCGTTTCAGTTCGGCGTAGAGCGCGGTAATCTGCTGGCGTTCCTCTGGGGTGAATTGTAGTATATCGATTGTTGTCATGTTAGTCGGTGTATTGGATGGTAATCTTATTCACGGTCTCTCCTGGTGTGGTATCGGCCTCTCGGGGGAAGTAGACGGGCATATCTTGCTGCAGGGGAAGGATGCGCAGCTCCAACTGACGACAATCGGCAGGAAGGCGCCAGAGGGCATAGCGGAAAGGATGACCGTCATAGAAATTGTCGTCCAGGAGCTGGCCGTCGGCATAAAGGCGGGCTACGTCGCCACGATAATCGATGGCGAGAATCTCCCCTGCCCTATCCGTAGAAGAGGAGGAAGGCAGGTCGATGGTGTAGACGGCAGCATTGGCGAAGTCCTCGTCGGTGGGCTCCTCAGCCACTTTCTGCACGCCGATGGTGATGGTGCGGAGCGCTTCGGCCTCTTTCACCTTGTGGAAGGGTACCTCCTTTATCTCCCCAACCTCCTTTACCTCCTCGTCGAGGAACAGTCGGCCGGCAGCCTTGCTGTCGAGCAGGTAGATGTTCTTATACACGGGTGTGTCCTTGCCCTTAACCTTGAGATTGCGCAGCACGCGGCCGTCGATGGCAATCTCGGTGGGTATGCCCTTGATTTGCTCCAGATAAATCTTTCCGTCGCGCTTGGCGATGAGCTGCGCCGTAGCATAGCGTATACCGTCGATGTTCACGGGGAAGATGCACATCGTTCCGGCGGGGATATTCAGCTTGGGCAGCTTCACGCCACAGGCCTCCAGCTGAACGTTACGTTTGGTGGAGAGGTCTTGCAGTCGCTCGTAGTTGTTGATGAAGATAAAACCACTGTTCCCATCTGTTCGGTACGACCATCGCAGGAAGGAGTCATCGCCCTTGGCAACGTCCTGCGGACAGGGGAATACGGCCTCCATAGGAGCGAGCACCTCGCCCCAGTCCTGCATGAATAGGTGGAGCTTGCGCAGCATGTAGTAGTGGGGATTCTTTTGGCCGAACTCGCCCAGCGGAGCCTGGAAGTCGTAGGTCTTCACGGGCATGTCGTTATAGTTAGTGGCAGGCGTGCGCTGCATTTCGTTGAGCGTCGTAACGTGGCCGTCGGGGTTGGTGCCTCCGTGATACATGTAATAGCCCAGAAGGTTAGAACCGCTACCCAACTTGACGATTGCCATGGAGTAGGCATCCTCGGGGTAGAGATAGGGCCGGCGATGATAGGCCGTGGCCATGCCGCCACCCAGCTCGCAGGTGAAGTAAGGATAAAGTTCCTCACTCATTACGCTCTCTTTCTGTTCGCCTAACTGTTCGGTGGCAATGGCCGTAGAGGAGCGGAAGGCCTTGAAGTTGAACGCCTTGTAATAGTTGCCTGCCGTCTCCTGAATGCTACGGTCCCAGAACCCGTCGGCATAGTCTCCGTAAAGCGGAATCATCTCGCCGAAGGGCACAGGCGTTGCCAGTTCGGGCCAGCCGGTGCGGGTATAGAATGGCAGGTCAAAGCCAATGTCCTGCGCCATCTTCTTCAGGGCCATGAGATAGGAGCCACGTCCTCGGTACTCATTGTCGAACTGCGCAGCGATAACCGGCCCGTGGTCCTTCCACTGCAGTCCCTGCACCTGGGTGAATATCTGTCGGTAGAGGCGTTCCACATACGAGAGGAACACTTTGTCCTCGCTCCTCGTCTTGCAGCCTTTCGTGAACACCCAGTCGGGTATGCCGCCACAGCGGGCCTCACCATGACAGAACGGGCCGATACGCAGCACTACGGGCAGGTCCTCTTGCTTGCACGTCTCTAAGAAGCGGCGCAGGTCGCGCTGCCCGCTCCAGTCGTACTGACCCTCTATCTCTTCTATATGATTCCAGAAGACGTAGACTGCCAGCACACCGATGCCGCCGTCTTTCATCTTCCGCACCTCCTGCATCCATTCTTCGGCAGGGATACGCGAGTAGTGAACCTCGCCCATGGCGGGCACCACGCGACGGCCGTCAACCATCAGGCTGTATTTGTCCCATGTCAGTTCCCCACCTGCCTGTGGGCTTATACTCTTTTGGGCAACGGCTGTGAGTGCTGATACCATCAGCGCAAGGGCTAATATAAATAATGTACGCACCATACACATCTAATTACATGGTGCAAAGATAATCACTTTACGCGAAACTGCCAAATTTTAGCAGCTAAATGTGCGTCACTTTGAGATTTTCTTAGTACCTTTGCCGTCGCTTTATTGACATGCTGACAGAAAAGACGATGGAGAAGCTGCGAATCCTCGCAGAGTCGGCGAAGTACGATGTGTCGTGCTCGTCGAGCGGTACCGTGCGTAGTGGTAAGAAAGGCATGGTGGGTTCAGCGGTTGGCGGTGTGGGCATCTGCCACTCGTTTGCCGACGACGGGCGTTGCATTTCGCTGCTGAAGGTGATGCTGACGAACTACTGCATGTACGACTGCGCCTACTGCATCAACCGCCGTTCTAACGACA
>JAGCNO010000087.1 GCA_017645905.1 Prevotella sp.
AGACGGATGCTACGGATGAAGTCGTGGGGCGTCTGGCCCGTGAGCTCCTTCATCTTACGGTGCAGGTGTACGCGGCTGATGCCCACCTCGTCGGAGATCATGTCGATGTTGAGGTCGGAATTGGTGAGGTTCTTACGCACGCACTCCATGATCTTATCGAGCAGTTTCTCGTCGGGCGACTTCAGGCGTATCTCCTCCATCTGCTCCTCGAGGCCGTCGGTACGCTCGTACTTCATACGCAGCAGACGGCGGGAGTCGAGCATGTTATGGATGGTGCGCCGCAGGATGTCCATGTTGAAGGGCTTGACGATATAGGCGTCGGCACCTGTCTCGAGGCCTTCCAGGCGGTCCTCCTCGCGGCTGCGGGCCGTCAGCAGAATGACGGGGATGAAGTTGGTGGAGCTGTTGGACTTCAACTGTGAGCAGAGGGCGTGGCCGTCCATCTCGGGCATCATGACGTCGCTGATGACGAGACTGGGTTTGATACGGTAGATCTCCGCAAGGGCCTCACGGCCGTTGACACAGGTGTGAACGTCGTAGTCGCGCGACAACTCGGCCTCGAGGTAGTTGCGTATCTCGTCGTCGTCCTCGGCAATCACGATGCTGTTGCCGCTGGCGGCAGGCTGCTCCATCGGCGTCACCTCTTCTTCCTCCTCCGCAACGGGCTCCGGCTCTTCCGCCAGCGACATCAGCGTCTCCTGCGGGAGATCGGTCTCCGTGATGATCTCCTCCGGACGCAGATGGTCCTTGCCGAGGGGTATGGTGATCACGAACTCACAGCCCTTGTCGAGGTTGTGGACGGTGATGGTGCCGTGGTGGAGCTCCACGAGCGAACGGGTCAGGTCGAGACCGATACCCGTGCCCGCATTACGGTCGTTGGACGTGGAGTCGGCCTGATAGAAGCGCTGGAAGATCTTCTCGAGCTTGTCCTCGGGGATTTTCTCACCATTGTCGCGCACGGCAATGACGGCATGCTGGTCGTCGTGGGTCAGGCGGATGCCGATCTCTCCGCCAGCAGGCGTGTACTTGAAGGCGTTGGAGAGCACGTTGACGACGACCTTGTCGAAGTTGGAGCGGTCGATCCATACGGGCAGACGGTCGCAGTCGTGCTCGAAGGAGAAGTTGATCTGCCGTGACTTCGCCTGATGGCCGAAGAGGGTGTAGATATCGTTGATGAAGCCCACGAGGTTCTGCTCGCTCATGCGCATCTGCATCTGGCCCTTGTCGATCTTACGGAGGTCCATCATCTGGTTGATGAGGTTCAGGATGCGCTCGGCGTTGCGGCGGATGGTCTCATAGACATTCTTACGCTCGGGGTTGTCCTCATTCTTGATCAGCGAGAGCAGCGGCGTGATGATGAGCGTCATCGGGGTGCGTATCTCGTGGCTGATGTTCATGAAGAAGCGTAGCTTGGCCTCACCCATCTCCTCGGCATGGATATGAGCCTGGAGACGCAGACGGTTCTGCATGCGGTGATAGCGGTAGGTGAAGAACTGCCACAGGAAGAGTCCGATGATAAGGGCATAGAAGAAATAGGCCCATGCCGAACGGTACCACGGACTGTGCACGACGAGCGTGAAGCTGCGCTCAGGCGTCTGGATGTTATTGCGCTCGGCCTTCACACGGAAGCGGTAAGTGCCTGGCGGCAGGTGGGTGAACGACAGTTCGTTGTGGCCTGCGGGCATCATACGGTAGGGTTCGCCGTTGATACTATATAAATAAGTAATGTGTTCAGGGTTCTCGTAGGTAAGGGTGGAGAACTGTATGGCGAACGAGTTGTCGTGATAGCCGAGTTCGAAGTGGCTGCTGGCGGCAACGGGGGTATCGGTGACCTGATAGCTGCCTGAGCGGGTGGCGGTGTTCACAGGCGTACCGTTGATGGTCAGTGATGTCAGCTGAACACTGGCTTCCCACTGGCTCTGCAGGATATCCTGGGGCTTGAACCAAGTGACGCCGCCCGTACCTCCGAAGATGAGGGTGCCATTCGGGGTGGAGCAGGAGCAGCCGTCGCTGAACTCGTTGCTCTGGAGACCGTCATCGGTGAAGTAGTTCCCGGAGGGGCCCTTGTCGGGGTCGAAGAGTGTCATGCCGTGACTGGTGGTAATCCACATCTTGCCCTGCTGGTCGCGCTCGATGGAGGCGATGCCGTTGTCAGAGAGACCGTCGTCGGCCGTATAATGGCGCGTCTCACGCGTCTTGAGGTCATAGCAGTAGAGTCCGACATTGGTGCCATACCACACGCGGCCGTCGTACTCACGTACCACACGTACCGGCTCACTGTAGTTGAGACAGTTGGAGTCGAACACTTTCGTCCAGCTGCCGCTGGCGATGTCGAGGCAGCAGATGCCCATCGACGTGGCGGCGTAGACACGCTGTCCGTCGTCGGAGACGTGGACCTGCGACACGAAGTTGTTGGATATGCTGTTCACCATACGGTCGTTGTCGGCACCAGGCTTCATCACGTAGGTGCGTATCTGCTGGTCACCAGGCGTGATACAGAGCATACCGTGGCGCATCGTGGCCACCCACAGACGTCCCTCCTTGTCGGCAGCAATGTCCATGATGATCAGGTGGTCGTCATTAGGATAGGTGATCGGATGGAATTTCATGCCGACGGGATCGATCCATCCGCCTCCCTCACCATAGGAGCCTATCCATATACGGCCGTCGGCACCTTCCTCTATAGCCATGACGGTGGAGGGGAAGCCGTCGAGCAGATGACGCTGCAGACGGTCGTTGGCATCGAAGAGGTAGAGACCGTCCTTGTCGGTACCCACCCACGTGCGGTGCTGACTGTCGATCAGAACGCTTACCACACAGGCAGAGCCTATGGCGTTGCGCTCATGGCCAAGGCGGTAACCCATATAATTGAAGCCGTTAGGGGCGATGGGCTGGCGATAGAGACCTTTCTGGAGCAGGCCGAACCACAGGTTGCCGTTACGGTCCTCGATGATGGAATAGACCTTGCTCTTGGCCAGATCCACCTCCATACTGAAGAACGGATTGTCGATGACGGTGTCTTTCTTGGGGTCGTAGATGGCGATACCCTTACCGTCGTAGCCCACGATGATACAGTCGTAGCGGTCGCAGAAGAGTGCAGACACACTCTTATTGCCCGTAGCCGTCACGTGAACGAAACTGTCGCCCTGCTGACGGTAAAGGCCGGCATTGGTACCCACATAGACGTGGCCCTGACGGTCGGAGCAGAGTTGTCCAAGGATCAGGTCCTTACGGTCGTTGAGATAGTGACGGAGTGATTTCCCGTCGTAGCAGAGCAGGCCGTCCTGGTCTGTGACGATCCACAGACGACCGTCCTTATCCTCCAACAGCGAATTGACGGTATGCAGTCCTGCGAAGACGCCTCCCAGCTGACGGGCCGTCTGCTTGTCGGAGAACTTCATCACGCCGAGGCCCGAGGTGCCTGCCAGCAAGTCGCCGTTGGCCCTCTCAAGGAAACAGGTGGCATAGCCGTAACTGGGCTTGCCCTCATGGTCGAGGAGCGTCACATTATGGAACTGTTCACCGTCCCACGTCTGCAAGGCACCGTACATTCCGAAGTAGAACAGGCCGTTGCGGTCCTGCATCATACCGTTCACGTAATTACTGTATAAGGTCTTGTCGGCCTCATTCTCTTTCTTGAACACACGGAACTGATAGCCGTCATAGCGGTTGATACCATTGCGGGTGGTAATCCAAAGGAATCCGTCGTGGTCAAGATAGACCTGGGAAACGAAACTACTGGACAGCTGTTGATGATCAGTTGTGAAGAATTTGCCCATCTGAGCATACGATCCCAGCGTCAGGCAAAGTGCAAGTAGCGTTAGTAGTAGCCTATGTCGCATTGCATTGATTCAGTTAGTCGGGTGCAAAGGTAAACTATTTTTTTCAAACACAATCAAAAAAATGAAACAAATTGCAAAATAAATGATACATTTTCTAATTTATCTTTCAATTATATGTGGTAACTTTGCAGTCGAATTAAACAATAAAAACCTCAATCATATGATTAAATCATTTCTTACCCTAAAGACCATACTGCTGGCAGCCCTGTTGACGACATTCCTGACAGGTAGCCGTGCCGCAGAGCGTTTCGTCGTGTTCCAGTCAGAAGCCAATGCCTGGAAACTTAACGACATCACCATCGGCTATTCCGAGGCAGAGCACAGCTGCGTGCGTCTCGCCGCCGCCAACCTCGCCGCCGACTTCGAGAAAGTCACTGGCGCGCGTACTGTCGTCGGAGGTCCGACAACAGTACTTATCGGCACCGTAGGCACGAACCCGCAGATAGACCAGTGGGTGAAGCAGGGCGAACTCCGTGACCTGAAGGGTAAGACGGAGAAATACATCATCAAGACCATCGGCGACCAGCTGGTCATCGCCGGCAGCGACAAGCGCGGTACCGTCTACGGTATCTATGAGCTGTCGCGCCAGATAGGCGTCTCACCCTGGTACTACTGGGCCGACGTTCCCGTGGAGAAACACAGCGAACTGTATATCCTGAAGGGCGAATACACTGACGGCGAGCCTGCCGTGCGTTATCGCGGACTCTTCCTCAACGACGAGGCACCCTGTCTGACAACGTGGGTGAAGAACACCTTCGGCACCAACTACGGCGGCCACAAGTTCTATGAGAAGGTGTTCGAACTCATCCTCCGCCTGAAGGGCAACTACCTGTGGCCTGCCATGTGGGGCTGGGCCTTCTATGCCGACGACCCCGAGAACCTGAAGACCGCCGACGCCATGGGCGTGATGATGGGCACCTCGCACCACGAGCCGATGGCCCGTAACCATCAGGAGTATGCCCGTGACCGTAAGGGTTGGGGCGCCTGGAACTACGCTACGAACAAGGAGAACCTCGACCGTTTCTTCCGAGAGGGTATCGAGCGTATGAAGGGTACCGACGACATCGTGACCATCGGCATGCGTGGCGACGGTGACGAGGCCATGGGCAACGGCACCGACACCAAACTGCTGGAGAGCATCATCAACAACCAGCGTCGCATCATCAAGGACGTGACAGGCAAATCCGCCGACAAGACCCCGCAGATATGGGCCCTGTACAAAGAAGTGCAGGACTACTACGATGCCGGGCTGCGGGTGCCCGATGACGTGACGGTGCTGCTCTGCGACGACAACTGGGGCAACGTGCGTCGTCTGCCCACTACTGAGGAAAAGAAGCGCAAGGGCGGCTGGGGACTCTACTACCATGTGGACTACGTGGGAGCACCCCGCAACTCGAAGTGGATCAACGTCACACCCATCCAGAATATGTGGGAACAGCTGCAGCTCGCCTATAACGGTGGCATCCAGAAGCTATGGATCCTGAACGTCGGCGACCTGAAGCCCATGGAGTACCCCATCCAACTGTTCATGGATATGGCGTGGAATCCCACCAGATACCAGGTCAGCAACCTGCTCGACCATCCCCGTGCCTTCTGTGCCGAGTGCTTCGGCGAAGATCAGGCCTGTGAGGCAGCAAGCCTGCTAAACCTCGTGAGCAAATACAATGGCCGCATCACCTCCGAGATGCTCGACGCCAGGACCTACACTACCGACGAGTTCGCACAGGTGGTCAGTGAGTATCAGGCCCTCGAGGCCCGCGCCCTCCGGCAGTTCATCACCCTGAAGCCCGAAGCCAGGGATGCCTACCGTCAGATCATCCTCTTCCCCATCCAGGCCATGGGCAACGTCTACGAGATGTACTACGCCCAGGCCATGAACCACCAGTTGGCTGCCCTGGGCGACCCCGAGGCAAACTGCTGGGCGGAGCGCTGCCGTCAGGCTTTTAAGCGCGACTCGCTGTTGAACCTCCAGTACAACAAAGAGATTGCCGATGGCAAGTGGGACGGTATGATGATCCAGAAGCACCTCAGCTACAGAACCTGGAACGACAACTACCGTGCCGACGTGTGTCCGTCGCTCAAGGAGGTGGCAGCCCCCCAGCAGGGACCCGTCTTCTCTGCACAAGACGGCTATATCAGCATCGAGGCTGAGCACACCTAGAACCGCACTGACGCCTCACAGGCACAGTGGACGGTCATCCCCTATCTGGGCCGTACCCTCCGCGGCATCGCCCTGATGCCCTACC
>JAGCNO010000088.1 GCA_017645905.1 Prevotella sp.
GTATCGCGCAGCAAAGCCCCGTAGGGGCAAGATAGGGGTAGCCAGCCATTCTTATGGCTGGTATGTAGAAGCCGCAGGGAAAGCATGCCGTAGGTATGCGATATGCAGTACCTAATTATCGCGTACCTACGGCACGCACGTTACCGTCACCATTTTACCAGCCATAAGAATGGCTGGCTATCCCTATCAGATGCCTACGGCATCACTATGCTGAACTTCCGAAACTTGAATCAATTATAAATAAATGTCACCCAATGAAAGAAACCTTAAATAAACTACGCGCAGCCGCTCCCCTCCCATCAAGGGGAGGGGCAGGGGTGGGGTCTGTAATTTCCCTCCTCCTGCTGCTGACCCTCGGCACGTCGGCGGTGGCTCAGGGCGCTGAGATGGAGTCTGCCACGGAGGCTGTCAAGAACATGGGGCTGGGCTGGAATCTGGGCAACACTCTCGACACCAATTCCGGCGACACGCTGAACATGTGGATAGAGCGATGGACCAGCCGCAGGCCTCAGGACTACGAGACGGCTTGGGGACAGCCGGTCACAACTCCTGCCCTGATGAAGATGATGAAGGACGCAGGCTTCAACGCCATCCGCGTGCCCGTTACCTGGTATCCGCACATGGATGCCAAGTTCAGCTTCACAGGCAACAGCACCGTCTGGTATCCCTCGCAGGACAACATCGGCACCAAGATAAAGGCAGCCTGGATGAAGCGTGTCCATGAGATTGTGGACTATGTCATCAGCAACGGCATGTACTGCATCCTGAACATACACCACGACACGGGTGCGGCTAACACCGCGTGGCTCATTGCCGACGAGGCAGTCTACGAACAGCAACGTAAGCGCTTCGAGGCCGTATGGCGGCAGATAGCCAATGAGTTCAAGAACTATGGCGACCACCTGCTCTTCGAGGGCTATAACGAGATGCTCGACGTGAAGCGCTCCTGGTGCTTCGCCTCGTTCAATGCCGACGGACAGTACGATGCCGCCATCGCCACCTCGGCCTACAACGCCATCAACGCCTACGCCCAGAGCTTCGTCGACGTCGTGCGTTCCACAGGCGGCAATAACGCCCAGCGCAACCTTATCGTCACCACCTACGGCGCCTGTTGCGGCGCAGGCTCGTGGAACAGCCACCTGCAAGACCCGCTGAAGAAGATGAAGCTGCCCGAAGACGAAGCTGTCGACCACCTGCTCTTCGAGGTACACAGCTATCCCGATATCACCAACCTTAGCTATGCCAAGACAGAGCTGCGTACCACGCTCAACAATCTGAACAAAAACCTGGCATCGAAGGGAGCACCCGTCATCATCGGCGAGTGGGGCACACTTGGCGAGAATGACTATGAAGAGCATCGTGCCAACTATCTGGCCTTCTCCCGTTACTTCGTGGAACAGGCAAAGCAGCGTGGTTTCGCCACCTTCCACTGGATGGGTCTTTCCGACGGTGATGCTCGTGCCGTCCCCGAGTTCAACCAGCCCGACCGTCTCGAGGCCATCGTCAAGGGCTATTACGGCGAAGAAGGCTATATCAACGGCATCGCATCCCCCCTCACTCCTCACCCCTCTGTTCAAGGCGATTTGCAATCCCCGCTCTACGACCTGCAAGGCCGACAAATCGTAAATCGTGAATCAGTAAATCGTAAATTATCACGGGGCATATATATACAAAAAGGAAGAAAAATACTCCATTAGTTTTGCCGTTTCACAAAAAAGCACTAATTTTGCACCATGATTACCCCCAAACGACCAATGAAAGACCTAAGACTGGAGATACAAATCAAGGAATGTCAGCTCGATGAGCTTTCCGACACCGACCGTTCCTTAGTCACCATGGCTATTGAGGCCACCGCCTCTTCCTATGCCAAGTATTCGCAGTTTCACGTGGGAGCCTGCGTGATGCTTGCCAACGGAGTCGTTATCAAAGGCTGCAACCAGGAGAACGCCGCCTTCCCTGCCGGCATCTGTGCCGAGCGCAGCGCCATCTTTGCTGCCGGTGCCCAGCATCCCGACCAGGCTGTGACCGTTCTCGCCATCGCCGCCCGTGACACCCAGGGAGAGCTCACTCTGGAGCCCGTCTCCCCCTGTGGCACCTGCCGTCAGGTGATGATTGAGACCGAGACACGCTTCGGCCACCCTATCCACATCCTTCTCTATGGGCAGCGCCGCGTCTATGTCATCGATGGCATACGCAACCTCATGCCCCTCTCGTTTACGGAATTCTAAAGGATTCAGGACAGACACCCCGTAGGGAATCAGACAAGCGGCTTTCCCCCTACATCAGCCGTTTCTTCTCTGCCAGGGTGTCGTGGTTGTTGTTCAGGTTGCGCCAGTCTACGCGTCCTTGCGTGGGGATGGCGTTGATGTATTTCTCAATGTTCGTGTAGCCGTCGCCGTTGAGGTCGCCGTTGGCATCGGCGGGGTCGTTGGGGTTCAGGCCGTTGCGGCGTTCCCACTCGTCGGGCATGCCGTCGTGGTCGGTGTCGGTGTAGGGCTTCCAGTCGCGGTACTGCGGGTAGCCGCCCATCTGCCGAGGGTCGGTGATGATGCCCTGCTTGTAGCTGTCGTTGCCAAGCCGGCGGTACTTGAAGAATCCCTGCTCGTTCTGGCTTTTCTGGTGCAGGCCCCACATGTTGCCGAAGGGGTTTTCTTTTGTTTTCTTCTCATAGTCGGGCACGTAGTAGGCCACTCCTGTGCGCACTTCTTCGCAGATGCGCTGGTCAACGATGTCGCGGCAGGGCACGTTGGCGCCTGCGTTGCTGAGCACCCACTCGAAGGCCTGCTCGGCTCCCATGATGCTGACGGGCGGCATGGCGAAGGGCTCGCGCGAGCGCATGAGGGCGAGCTCTGTGGCGTCCATCTCACCGTCCTTGTCGGCGGTCTGTATGCCGCCCTTCCAGTTGTCGGCGGTAATGTCGGGGTAGCCCTCCATGACGTTGCCCTCGGCGTATATGCGGCCGAACTGCTTGAAGGGGAAGAGACCCTCGGAGCGGCTCTCGCTCTTGGTGATGCGGTGGCCCACGGGGGTGTCCTTGGGCGTGAGAGGCCCGGGCTTGTAGTAGTTGTTGATGAAGTTGAACATCGATTTGTACTCGCCGCCGTCGGCCGTGCGGTGCACCCAGTTGTAGACCACGTTGTTGACGAAGTTGAAGACTCCTGCCCATCCCACGCTGGGGTTGCGGCCGGTGTTGTCGGCCCAGAGGTTGCGCATGAAGGTGGTGTTCTCGCCGCCGATGGTGGAGCCGAAGGAGTGGTTCCAAGTGTCGAGGGCCTTGGCCGAGATGGTGTTCTGTATGGTGACGTTGACGGTGGGTTTCTTCTCCTTGGGCTTGCCGTTGTTCATGTCGAACATGTGGCGGTAGAAGGAGATGTTCTCGTCGAGCCCCCACTCGCAGGAGCAGTGGTCAATCATGATGTTGCCCACGGGGTTGCCTCCGAAGGAGTCTTCGCGGTGCCACACGAGGGTCTCGCCGCGGCGGAAGCGCATGTGGCGCACGATGACGTCGTGGGTGTCTACCTGGAACGACTCTCCGGCTATGCAGACGCCGTCGCCGGGTGCCGTCTGGCCGGCAATGGTGATGTAGGGTGCGCGCACGTAGATGGGCGACTTCAGGCGTATGATGCCCGAGACGTTGAACACGACGATGCGGGCGCCGCCCTGCTCACAGGCCCAGCGGAAGGAGCCGGGGCCGTCGTCGTTGAGGTTGGTGACGGTGAGCACCTTGCCGCCGCGGCCGCCGAAGGTGTACATGCCGCCGCCCTCAGCACCGGGGAAAGCGGGGATGGTGGCCTGACGAAGGTCGTAGGGCATGCCGGCCCAGGGCACGTAGGGACGGCCCTGCACGGCCTCCTGGATGACGATGGGGAAGGCGACCTCCCAGGCGGAGTCAGAGTGGGCTTGCCATTGTTTCTGGAGGGTGTCGATGAGGCGCTGGGCCTCGTCGGTCAGCTGGGGATACTGGGCTAAGCTAAATGATAAATGAAAAATGATAAAGGATAAAGTCAGTGTTAGTCGTTTCATATTGTGTCAAGCATGAGGTTAATTTCTGTGTCGCTGATGTTGTGGGCGGCAAGGAGGCTGTGCTCCGAGCCCATGAACTCCTGCTCGAGGTCGTAGTCGTCGTCGCCGTTGTTGAGGAGAAACTGCTTGAACTGCACGATGGCCTGGGCCACGGCTCCCTGGAACCAGAGGCAGTAGCCGTAGTTGAGCATGTCGACGGGCTCGGGAGTGTCTGCGGCGAGCAGCTGCTGGTAGGCCTTGGTGGCCTGCTCGTAGCGCTGGCTCATGGTGAGCGTCCAGGCCAGCACACGCTTCACCTTGCGGTTGTCGGGCTGCTCGTAGTCCAGCTTGTAGAGCAGGCGCAGGGCATCCTCGTTGTGCTCGAGGTTGGTCATGCAGATGGCGGCGTTGAGCATGTAGCCCGTGTGGTCGGGCATTAGCTTCATCAGCTTCTCGTAGGAGGTGAGGGCCGCCTCGTAGTCATGATGGCGGAAGAGGGCACGGGCATAGCCTGAGAGGGCCTTCTCGCTGTCAGGACGAAGGTCGAGGGCACAGCGGAAATGATAGGTGGCAGGGCGCTCAGGGTCCAGGGGCAGGCGCATGAGCAGGTTGCCCATGAGCATGTGGTAGTCGAAGGGTGGCGGGGATTGCAAATCCCCTTCAGCAGAGGGCGGGGATTGCAAATCCCCTTGAGCAGAACTCCCTTCAGCAGAATTCCCTTGAGCAGGCTGGCAGTTGTTGAGCACGTCGAGGGCCTCGTCGTTCTTGCGGTGCTTCATGAGGAAGGCGGCCACCTCGGTCATATTTCCCTGCAGACGGTTGCCGGCGAAGAGGGGGTTTGCGAAGAAGAGGTATTTCGTCCTGTCGTCGAAGGGGATGGCAAACTGCGAGCGCATGGGGTACAGGCGATAGAAACGGTAGAGGTTCTGAAGGTACATGCGGCGTATGAAGGCCGGCTGCTGCTGCTCCTTCATGTCTATCTTGCCGCCGAGGGGCAGGGGCGACGCCTCGCCGTCCTCCACCATCTTCAGCATCTTGGCGGGGAAGTGATTGAGCACCTGGTCGAAGGCCAGCACGAAGGAATATTTGTCGCTGTCGCAGAAAGCCCCTACCTTGGTGATGACCTGCAGGAACTTCTTGCCCCGGGTGTTCTCCCAGATGTTGCTGACGGCGGGATGCTGGGGGTAGAAGGGCACGAACCAGTTAGAGAGGTCGTTGAAGAAAGGCATGCGCTTCATCTGCGAGAAGCCTCCGAAGTAGATGTCGGAGCCCTCCTTCTGCATGGCCACCATCTGCTTCATGCTCTCCTCCATGCGCTCCATGTTGCGCTCGGCGGTGTCGGGGTGGAGAATGTCCTCCAGGGTGTCCTCGTCTATCTCCTCCAGCCCGTGGCGCGTAATCTTGATGTTGCTGCCCTTGAGTATCTCGGGAATAATCTCGTCGTGAATCTTCTTGTGGTCCTGCTCGGCGTCCATGCAGTAGAAGAGCTGCATTTGCAGCTCGGTCAGCTCGTTGCGGCAAGTCTCGTCGTCACACGCACGGTCCACCATCGCTGCCATCTCGGGGTAGAGACGGGCCTTGGTGCTGTCCATGCAGAGCACCCACCCCACGAGGGCACGCTGGCGAACGCCGGGGTCGGAAGCCTTCATGTAGACGTCCATCAGCACCGAGAACTTGTTGAATCCGAAGGCGTTAAGGGCCGAGAGGGTGATGGCGCTGACGATGAGCTGCTGGTCGTTGACGTCGATGGTGGGCGAGAGGAGCATGTCGGTAAAGGCCTCGGCCAGCGAGTCCTTCCACAGACGAGAGGTGAGGATATAGTCGAAGAGGTCGTGCATGAGCAGCTGGTGCTCGTGGTACACCTGCTTGCGCCGCTCGTTGCGGTTGTCCTCAGGCTCGAGGTCGAGCAGGGCCACGCTGCTGACAAAGTCCTCCAGCTGGCGGCGGACATTGGCCATCGTCCAGTCCTTGCGCATCTGACGAGGACGACTGTGCAGGCTGGTGAGGAAGCTGCTGCCGGCCATAGCGTCGCGTGTCATGATGTCGGTTGTCAGCACGTAGAGACGACGAAGCAGCTGACTGTAGACATTCTCACGCTCAGGGTCGTTGTAGCCCCGCTGCCAGTAGTCAGTCATCAGCTGGAAGTCGTTCTTTAGCGCCACGAACCGCTCCGTGTCGCTCTGCAGCTTGGGGTGGGAGAGCAAGTAGTTCTCCAAGGCGTTAAGGGCGCGTCCCAGCTGGCGCTCCTCTGTCAAGTCTATGATATGGCTCAGGTGCTCGTTCTTCTGCATGGATTCTTCACTCTTCACTCTTCACTTTTCACTCTTCATTCTTCACTCTTCACTCTTCATTCTTCACTCTTCCCTCTTCACTTTCTCCGCCTGCCTTTCCTGCTCACGCTTTTAGGTTTGCTCACGCTCAGGTAGCCCAACCAGGTCTTTGCCCGGTCGATGGCTGCCTGTGTGGGAGGGGTGGCATGATGGAAGTCCGGGGCGTGCTGAAGGATCAGCGAGTCAACGATGTCCGGCTGCACATGGCACCGCTCGGTGATGATGTTGCGGTAGTGATCCAGGCCTCGGATGCTGATAGAGTCGCAGGCCTCGTCGTATATCTTGACGAAGGTCTCCATCTGCTGCCGGCGTAGGGTGTCCTTGGGTTCAGCTTGAGGGGATTTGTAATCCCCGATTCTGAAGGCGATGACGCCGAGCGCAAGGCTGTCGGTCGTACTGTCGAAGAGCGTGTTGCACCCCAGCTTGCGGGCCACGGTGGCCTGTGGCTCGGGCAGCAGCATGGCGTCCATAGTGCCCGTCTCCATCATGTTCAGGCGCACCAGCACATCGTTCACCTGTATGCGGAACACACGCTCCGGCTTTAGCTTTGCGCTTTCCACAAACTGGTCGGAGAGCATGGCCGTGGCCGAATAGCGGGTCATGGCCAGCATCTTGTCGTCAAGCTGCTCCAGTTTGCGTATGCGGGCCGTCTTGGCCGTGAGCAGCTGCCAGCCGAGGCCGGTAGTTGTTACATAGTGCAGGGGTGTTCCCTCGTGGATAAGCCGTTCAGCACGCACCACGTCGGTGGGCATAATCTGCACCGAACCGCCGGCAAAGGCCGTGTCGCAGTCCATGTGGGCCGTGAAAGGGACAAGGGCGACGCTGAGACTCTCACGACTGAAGATGCCGGTCTCGCTGGCAATGTAGATGGGCAGGCAGTCCAGTGTGGGCATCACCGCGATGCGCAACTCCCGCGAGGAATTCTGCCCGTCGGATGCTGCTGCCGACGAATTGGAGTTATTATCAGCATCACCGCCGCCACCGCAGCCGACAAAGGCCAGAATGGCGGCGGTGAGCAGCGTCAATTTCTTGGTTTTGACTGTCATATCGGGTGCAAAGATAATACTTTTCCCACAAAGCGGGGCTGTTTTTTCTGCTAATTATTGTAAACGAGGAGTTTGAGGGGAGTGGCTGCGCACCATTTAGACAGCATGCACCGATAATATCGAATATCCCAAAGAAATCCGGATAAAGGCATAGCTTCCATGGACTATTCTCCCAGACATAACTGAGTTCCCTCATAGTTTCCTTACTGGAAACTGTCAGTTCCCTCAGTGGAAACAGTCAGTTTCCAGTAAGGAAACTATACAAGATATCCGTTAAGACTGTAAGAGATATTACTTCTTCCGCACAGACAGCTTAGTTCTTAATGAAATACACTGCGGTTTTTTCCCGAAAGATGGAATATGGGATAAAAAACGGTGCCTTTTCTTGCACGGATGAAAAATATTTGCTAATTTTGCACGCTAATAACGAAAATAACTACAAAAAACTTTAAAACAATAAACACTTCATTATGAAACGACTAATTACCATTTCTGCTATGCTTCTGGTCATGGCCGGGCAGAGCATGGGTGCAACGGTGGAGCTGAACGCCACGAACTTTACCGATGCCACTTTCCTGGCGTGGGTGAAAAGCAACTGTGACACCGACAAAGACGGAAAGCTCTCCGACGCAGAGCTGGCTGCTGTTACCAAGATGAACGTCATGAGCATGGGCATCGGCTCGCTCAAGGGTATCGAGTACTTCACCAGCCTGCAAGAACTCTACTGTAACCTCAACGACCTGCGCTCCTTAGACCTGTCGGGTAACACGGAGCTGACGACCCTCTCTTGCTCAAACAACGCCCTTGAGTCGCTCAACATCTCGAACTGCACAAAACTGGAGACGCTGGTGTGCTCATTTACCAACCTCTATACAATCAACGTGACGAAAAACACGAAGCTGAAGTCACTAACGTGCACCTCTAACCCTAACCTGAGCAGTCTTGACGTGACAAAGAACACCAGTCTGGTGAAACTACACTGCCATAACTGCAGCCTTACATCACTGGACCTCTCGAACAATATGGGGCTTTACGAGCTGATGTGCTATAAAAACAAGATTAAGTCCATCACCGTGGCGAACGAATACAGGTGTCTTTATACAGCACGCATAGACCTCAACGAGATGAGAGGCGAGGGCATGGACAATTTCGTCAACAACATGCCTCAGGCTCCAACGTTGTATACTCCCATTCTCTGCGTGGTAAACTCTGCCGAGAGCAGTTCTACTGGAAACAAGCTTTCTACCGAGCAACGTAATATTCTTGCTGGCAAGGGATGGGATGTCCGCAAGTATGATGAGGCAACGTCCTCCTACGCTACCTTCAGCGGTACGGATCCCGGCGTTCCCATCGATGAATACCGATTCCCCGATGCTAACTTCCGCTCATACGTGAAGAGCAATCTCGACACCGACGGCGACGGATACTTGGACAATATAGAGAAGGCCATCACAAAGCTGAACGTCTACAACAGGCAGATAGCAGACCTCAAGGGCATTGAGCACTTCACCAACCTGCAGGAGCTGTCGTGCCATGTTAACAGGCTTGAGACTGTCGACCTTTCGAAAAATACGATGCTGACCAAGCTGGATGTCAGCAACAATCAGCTCATCGACCTCGACCTCTCGCAGAACACACGGCTGCAAGCCCTTTACTGTAACGGTAACCAGCTCACCACCCTCGACCTCTCGCAGAACACGAAGCTGTGGATTGTGAACATCTCCAATAACCAAATCCACGACTGGCGCATGGACTACTTCGTAGAACATTTGCCGCACATCAACCCTGTGGACGGCGAGAACGGCGAAGTGCTGACTGCCAGCCTGTATGCACTCAACTATGAGAGTCCCACAGGCAACGCTATGACCAAGGAACAGGTGATAAACGCCGGAGCAAAGGCTTGGACGGTCTACTCATTCGTCGACTACGGAGGCGAATATGGACAATGGGAAGAGTACGAGGGCGAAGACCCCCAGGGCGTCGTCATCAACGCCACCAACTTCCCCGACCCCGTGTTCCGCAACTTCCTCCTTGGCCAGTATTACGGCACGGACGGCATCATTACCCCGACGGAGATGGCCGCCATCAACAGTTTAATCTTACCCGGAGGAGAACTGGCCAACCTGAAGGGCGTGGAGTTTTTCACCGACCTGGAGCGTCTGGACTGCTCAGGCGGCAAACTCACCACGATTGACGTGTCGAAGAACAGGAAGCTATCCCGTCTCACTATACACAATAATAATATAAATGGAGCGGGCATGGACAAGCTCCTAATCAGCCTGCCCGACCGGTCTAATTTGGGATCAGGCACCCTCTATGCCGTTGACCTCTATCACGGCCGCGAGCACAACGACATCACCAAGACCCAGGTGGCCTACGCCAAGAAAAAGGGATGGAATGTCATGGCCTGGAATTATGACAACTATGCTGAGGACGTTGTAGCCAAGTCCTACGCCGGTTCTGGAGATGCCCCTATTGACAGCCCTATAGGTGACGTGAACTGCGATGGTGCCGTAGACGTGGCCGACATCGCCTCCGTCATCAGTGCCATGTCAGGAGATGCCTCGGTGTCGCTTATAAAGGCCGACGTGAACGAGGACTGTGCCGTCGACGTGGCCGATATCTCGACCATCATTGACATCATGGCCGGCAAGACCGTGAAGAGCTACACCCCCTGCCCTGACGAGAACCATCCGCACTGGATTGACCTCGGCCTGCCCAGCGGCACACTGTGGGCCTGCTGCAACGCGGGGGCCGTTGCGCCAGAGGATTGCGGCGACTACTTCACCTTCGAAGAGGCACAGGTCTGCAACCCGCCCTCACTGGACCAGATAAAGGAGTTGCTTGACAATACCACCAACGAGTTGACCACACAGAACGGCGTGACAGGTAAGAAATTCACTGGCAATAACGGCGGCTCCGTGTTCCTCCCCGCTGCTGGGTACGTCTGGGACGGCGAGTTGTACTACGTCGGCTCGAGCGGCTACTACTGGTCGTCGACGCCTTACGACGGGAGCTACGGGGGCGTATTGTACGGGGGCGTATTGTACTTCAGTTCTGGCGACGCGTTCTGGTTCGGCGACAACCGCAACTGCGGACTATCCGTGCGCCCTGTGCGTTAGAACTGCGCTTGCATCCTTTCGCAAAAAAACAATGACGAAACTCCTTTCCTTTCCTGATTTTACGTTAAAGATTCCTAAATCAGAGGGGTGGCTAAGGGCGTAATGGTCTCTGTCTCAATAAATATGAGTACCTTTGCGCCCGCTTTTTAACCCGATAAAGGGAAAAAGGGGTCTGAACAGGCGCAGAACCCTTATGTCTAACCTTTTAAATTCGGTCTGGTAACGTCTGTTCAGGCCATTGCCCCATGAGAAATGGGGCGTAATAAAAAAATGTCAGAATTAACAAAGAACGTTCAGCCGTTACAGGACTTTAACTGGGACGAGTTTGAAAATGGAACTGTGGCAAACGTCAGCCGTGAGGACCTTGACAAAGCCTACGACGAGACCCTCAGCAAGGTTGCCGACCATCAGGTGGTGGAAGGTAAGGTTGTCTCTGTGGACAAGAAAGAGGTTGTCGTCAACATCGGTTACAAGAGCGACGGTATCATCCCCGCTACCGAGTTCCGCTACAACCCCGAGCTGAAGGCCGGCGACGTGGTGGAAGTCTACGTGGAGAGCGCTGAGGACAAGAAGGGCCAGCTGCTGCTTTCGCACAAGAAGGCACGCCTGAGCCAGGCTTGGGACCGCGTCAACGCAGCTCTCGACGAGCAGCAGGTCATCCAGGGATTCATCAAGTGCCGCACGAAGGGTGGTATGATTGTCGACGTCTTCGGCATCGAGGCCTTCCTCCCCGGCAGCCAGATCGACGTGCACCCCATCCGCGACTACGACCAGTTCGTGGGCAAGACCATGGAGTTCAAGGTGGTGAAGATCAACCAGGAGTTCCGCAATGTCGTCGTCAGCCACAAGGCCCTCATCGAGGCCGAGCTCGAAGCCCAGAAGCAGGAGATCATCTCTCGTCTGGAGAAGGGCCAGATCCTCGAAGGCACGGTGAAGAACATTACCAGCTACGGCGTGTTCGTAGACCTGGGCGGTGTGGACGGACTCATCCATATCACAGACCTCTCTTGGGGACGTGTCGACGACCCGAAGAAGGTTGTCGAGCTCGACCAGAAGATTAACGTGGTTATCCTCGACTTCGACGAGGAGAAGAAGCGTATCGCTCTCGGCCTGAAGCAGCTCACTCCGCATCCTTGGGATGCTCTGGATGCTGACCTCAAGGTGGGCGACCACATCAAGGGTAAGGTTGTCGTGCTGGCCGACTACGGTGCATTCGTAGAGGTGCAGCCCGGCGTAGAGGGACTGATTCACGTCAGCGAGATGTCGTGGAGCCAGCACCTGCGTTCAGCTCAGGAGTTCCTGAAGGTGGGCGACGAGGTGGAGGCCGTCATCCTGACCCTCGACCGCGACGAGCGCAAGATGTCGCTCGGCATTAAGCAGCTCAAGGAAGACCCGTGGGAGGCTATCGAGGTGAAGTACCCCGTTGGCTCGAAGCATACTGCAAAGGTTCGCAACTTCACCAACTTCGGCGTCTTCGTCGAGCTGGAGGAGGGTGTCGACGGTCTGATTCACATCAGCGACCTCTCTTGGACCAAGAAGGTGAAGCACCCCTCAGAGTTCACGAAGGTGGGCGAGCCCATCGACGTCATCGTGCTCGACATCGACAAGGAGAACCGTCGTCTCAGCCTTGGTCACAAGCAGCTTGAGGACAATCCTTGGGATGAGTTTGAGGCTCAGTTCACCGTCGGCAGCATCCACAATGGTAAGGTGCTGGAGGTGCTCGAGAAGGGTGCCGTCATTCAGCTGGCCGAGAATGTGGAAGGCTTCGCTACTCCGAAGCACCTGCAGAAGGAAGATGGCACGCAGGCCCAGCAGGGCGAGGAGCTGCCCTTCAAGGTGATTGAGTTCAACAAGGACTCGAAGCGCATCATCCTTTCGCACAGCCGCACCTTCGAGGATCCCGCTCGTGAAGAGAAGCGCGCCGCTACCCGTAAGGCTGCTGCTCCCCGTGCTGCCGCCAAGAAGGAAGAGACTCCGAAGATTGAGAACGTCGCTGCCAGCACAACACTCGGCGACCTCGATGTCCTGGCCAACCTGAAGGCTCAGATGGAAGGCACAAAGGAGTAAAAAGAATTACTTCATACATGCAAAAAGGGCGTACCTTCGTGGTGCGCCCTTTTAGTATGATATTCACTCTTCACTCTTCACTTTTCACTCTTCACTATCTTGCCGAGATTCTGTATTGCTTGTATCGCTCCCGTATGCGGTCTACGTAGTCGGCGGTCTCCTGTCCACGCATATAGCCGTTGTGGACGAGGGTGTCCTGGTAGTAGCGTGGGTCGCTCAGTCGGAGCACGTACTGCTGAACGTCGGCCCAGCGGTGTGGATTACGTCCGTCGCGCTGGCAGAGGCGCATGGCGTCGCGGATGTGGTGTATACCGCCGTTATAGCTTGCCAGCACCAAGTTCTGCCGCTCCGTGCGGTCGGGGATGTCTGAGAGCTTTCCCTCTAATTCTTTTATGTAGCGTGTGGCGGCCTCTATGCTGCGCTCGGGGTTGTTCAATTGGTCACGAGGTAAGCCGAGGTGGTCGGCGGTGGCGGGCATAATCTGCATCAGACCCTTTGCGCCGGCCCAGGA
>JAGCNO010000089.1 GCA_017645905.1 Prevotella sp.
ACATTGGTTAGTTCAAACCATTCCAGCATGTGTTCAGGCAACAAGCATTTGGCAAGTGTTTCGTATTGTGGATTCATTGTGATATCGCGTTTCCTATTAAAACGGAAATATCATGATTTTAGTATAACTGATTCCACGTAGTTATGCAGGTGATCCAAAGAAACTCTGTGTGCCAGTGTTCTCGGTGTTTCAAAGAACATTCGAATCTTGAATTAATATAAAAAGATGTTTCTATGCACATTTCGTGGGCAAAGGTACGAAGAAAAAATGAAACGGCCATCATTATTTAGAAAAAAATAGCCCCTTGTTGACCCATCTTCAAACCGGCGTTGCCTTGGACGCTGTTGACGCCGAGGAGGCTCCCCGTGTGGACTTCCATGATTTAATGCCCTAACTTCATAAACTATCCTAAAAGTGGCTACAAAGTTAACTTATTTCAATCAATTATCACTACCTTTGCCGATAGATTTAAATGTATTTAGGTATTACACGTATGATAGACCAAATTATTGCCTTCAACAAGACCTTTGTAGAACAAAAGGGCTATGAGAAATATCTGACAAGCAAGTATCCAGACAAGAGGTTAGCAGTACTGTCGTGTATGGACACCCGACTTACCGAACTGCTCCCTGCAGCTTTGGGCTTGAAGAATGGAGATGCGAAGATTATTAAGAACGCAGGAGGCTTAGTTATTTCAGCCTTCGATTCGGCTATGCGAAGCCTTATCGTCGCCATCTATGAGTTGGGCGTAGAGGAGATTATGGTGGTGGCCCACTCTCATTGCGGAGCCTGTCACATGAGCTTCGACCACTTCCACCACGAAATGATTGCAAGAGGGATCACGGATGAAACACTTGACACCATCCGCAAGTGTGGCATCGACCTGCATCATTGGCTGGAGGGTTTTAAGGACACACCTGAATCTGTCCGCAAGACCGTCGAAACAATCAAGACCCATCCGCTTGTTCCAAAGGATATAGTGGTTAGGGGTTTTATCATTGACTCTGAAACGGGCGAATTAGAAGAAGTATGTAATCATAGGGAAACGTTGCTTTAAAAGTTT
Organism: Prevotella sp.; assembly: GCA_017645905.1. GTDB lineage: Bacteria > Bacteroidota > Bacteroidia > Bacteroidales > Bacteroidaceae > Prevotella. Next base: position 1,064 of record JAGCNO010000089.1, read on the forward strand.
TAATCAAGCAAAAGCAAATGGGGTATATTGCAGAATAAATAATTATGAAGCTACACGTAACTATTGGCCTATAAGAAAAAGTGCACCTCATGAGATTAGATATGTGTTGGGTGTCTATAAAGGAGTTGTTCGTAGCGTAATAGAGGTCAAATCATGGCAATGGACTACAGTCGCAGAAGATGGAACGATATTTAAGTTAGACCGCTGTGTCTTTGAAGGTACAGTGTGGCAGCATTAATATCAGGATTAGGGATATGAAAACCTGTCAGAAGTGTCAGGGTGAAATGGAAAAAACAGGAGAAAGGGAATTTGGACGTGAACAGAATTGTCAGAAAAGCAAGACCTACGGACATGGCTGAGATTATGAAGGTCATGGATGCCGCAAAGAAGATTATGCGGCAGTCTGGCAATGTGCACCAATGGGGAGAGGGCTATCCGTCAGAGGCTGTCATAACTGCTGATATGGAGAAGAAAGGTGCATTTGTGATAGAGGATGACAGTGTTATTGTCGGCTACTTTGCTTTCCTGTCATCCCCGGAACCTACTTATGCCAGGATCTATGAAGGTGAGTGGCTTGATGATGAGCAACCGTATCATGTGGTCCATCGGATTGCCAGTTATCCCAATGCTCATGGTATTTTCAACAGCATCATGGACTTCTGCTTCTCCCATGATACAAACATCCGCATAGACACCCATAAGGATAATCGGATTATGCAACACAACATCGAGAAGCACGGTTTTACCTATTGTGGCATCATCTTTCTGGCATCCGGAGACGAACGATTGGCATATCAGATGATTAATCCCACGTCCAGTATTTCTTTAGTTCACTTGTGATTTCATCCCAGTCCTATAGGGTGAATGTACCAGGTCCCATCATCATAATCTCTTATAGTCTATAACAAGCCAAAATGACGTAAAGCATTCAGTACACCGTCATCGTCAACAGATGTGGTCGTGTAGTCTGCCTCATTCTTTAGCGATTCAATGGCATTCCCCATAGCCACGCCAATGCCGGCGCCCTTGATCATGGAACTGTCATTGCCACCGTCGCCAAAGGCCATCGTACATTGTGGGTCGAGGCCTAAGTGAGTGGCCAAGGCCTTGATTCCTTCTCCTTCGTCGGCTCCTTTGGCCGTAATATCCGTAAAGGCAGGATGCCATCGGCCAGAGGTACAATTTGGAATACGCTGCATGATGTCTCGCTCATATTCTTCGGGGAAGAATGGTGTCAGCTGGAGGATTCGCTGTTCGAGAACCACGTCTAACGGTCTTGCCTGGTTAAGATTCTCTACAGCAATCTCTCCGCGGAACACCCTGTCAACCTCTCCCTGCGGGTCAAGTACAGCCACATCTTTCTCTCCTACGACAATCAGCCCGTAGTCCTTTTCCTGTGCATCCTTTACAACTGTCAGCACATCCTGTTGGGGAATGTCTTTACATCTGATGACCTCCTTGCCTACAAAACACAAGGCTCCGTTAATAGTAACATAGCCGTCAATGAGATGCTCAATGGCTCCAAGGTTGGTGATAATCAGGGGAGGACGGCCTGTGGAGATAAAGACTTTGTGACCGTTGGCCTTGGCTTGGGTAAGAGCGGATATGGTAGAGGGAGGGATTTCGTGGGTCTTGAAACTCACCAGCGTCCCGTCTATGTCAAAAAAGAGGGCATACTTGATTCCCAGTTCCTTTCCAAAGCATCTCTTGAACTCACTCTCGAAATTAGGGGTCAACACTCCTTTCCCCATTACCTCACGAATCTCATGCATCGTCCAGAAGCGGCCACCATCCAGTTCCTCAGTCGAAGGACGTATCTCGCCGTCGTAGGTGGTACGGTGTACATACACCAGTTCACGTTCATGCCTGCTTTCAAAAACATACTTGTCAATGAACTCAGACTTGAAGTCGGTAATCCCCAACTCTTCACGCACTTCACGCTGGAGAGCCTCCCCTGGAGTCTCACCATAGTCTATGTGTCCCCCAACGGCTGTGTCCCACTTCCCCGGCTGTATGTCTTTCCAGTCAGGCCGTCTCTGGAGATAGATTTCCCCCTTGGACTTGAACACATGAAGATGCACGACGGGATGTAGCAGTTTCGAACCGCCGTGACATTCACCTCGTGTGGAAGAGCCTATAACTTTTCCACTTTCGTCTACAATCGGGAATATCTCTTGTTGATTATCCATATCATTTTAATCGATATGTTGATAGCCAATTATGTTGGCTTGATACGTATAGTCCTTTATATATGGTCCCCTTTTGTTTCTTCAGCTGCCATCGGCATATTCATATCCTCTTCTTCCTGCTTCGGATAGGGCACGACTATTTCTTGATGGTCTTGCAGCCAGATGTGGTTTAGGGTGAAGGCGATAGACTCCAGCGTCTCTTCGCGTTTCGATGGTTTCAACTCACATTCCCACACCGTGATGCAGTGCCATCCCATTGCAGCCAACTGCCGCTGGTCTTCTTTATCCCGCTTCTTATTCCTGCGAATCTTCGCTATCCAGAAATCCCTGTTCGTCTTTGGAATCTTACAGCACTCACTATTCTCAATCGTAAATTGTAAATCGTCAAATGGTAGATTGATGTGGTGCCCATGCCAAAAGCATCCGTTTACAAAGATGCACGTTCTGTATTTCTTCAGCACCAAGTCTGGATGTCCGGGCAGCCGCTTATGGTTTAGTCTATATCTGAAGCCTCTTTTCCACAGCCCACGCCTCACAATCATCTCCGGCTTCGTGTCCTTCGACCGAATGGCCGCCATGTTGGCGTGTCGTTGCTGTGCTGTGAGCCTGTCCATAGTGATTTCTAAAAGAATCCAAAGAAGAAATACACGGCGGCATACTGCATGGGCACGCCCCTTGCAGAGCCGATGGTGTGGTTATTGCTGTCTCTCACCGTACCGTCGCTCTCTACCTTCCCTACATACGAATTATTCCGGTTGCGCACTGTCCCGTTGCTCTCGACCTTGCCCAAATAGGAGTTGTTGCTGTCCCTGATGTCGCCATTGCTCTCTATCTTTCCTAAGTAGTGACTATTGCCGTCACGGATGTCACCGTTGCTGCTGATGCGGGCGATGACCGAGTTGTTGCTGTTCCTCACCGTTCCGTCACGGTCTATCTTGGCGATGACCGAGTTGTTGGAATTCCTTATCGTCTGGGCAAAGCCGGTAACGCCTACAGACAAAGCCAGTAGCAGAAATAATACGATCCTTTTCATAGTCCCACTCAAAACATGATTATTGGAATTAAGGAAATCGAAAAAGCCCATAACGTTATTTGTTTATTTCTCGGCAAAGGCTTCCCGGGGCGATTCGCATCCAGTGCGACACTACATCCCAGAATTGTCGTTGTTAATCAAATGTTGTATAACTGATATTAGTTCATGAGCAGGAGAAACAAATGACAGCAATTCCTCTTTCTCTACAGAAAACTGGCAGTTATAGTCACCTTTTTCTCGCAGTTGTTCCATTCTGTGAAGGAAAGCCCCAAGTCGGTCATCTATGATTCCTGTCTTAATGAAATGAAGGCCAAACTGAGAAAGCATTCCCGAATGGCGACGGCTGGCCAGCCTGTTTTGAATGAAAAGAGCCTGCACAGCGTGAAAACATGCATAGTAGAATCGATTGGCGGCAATGTCCCATTGCTGCAAGTCACACATCATGTCGGCCTGTTGAAGGAAGTGGTTTGCTTTCTCCATCTGGAGACCGACTATTGTTCTTCTGTCGATGTCGCTTAAACTCATGATAATGATATTCCTTCGCGTATCACATTATGGTAGAACGGAGTAATACGACTTGCTTCCCATTCTTTTTTTGTGTACATGATGGGATTGATATCTGCCCCGACATCCCATCCGAGCTTTGCAAGCGGATAGGTGATGTTGTCATAGTCTTCTGGCAGTAGTCGTTCTTTGTCCAGGATTACAAGAATGTCCCAGTCAGAGTCCGGCCGCTCATCTCCACGTGCTTGCGAGCCGTAGAGAATGGCCTCTGCTTTCTGAGGCAGATGTAGCAGAAGGGTCTGTTTGATGTTGTCGAGTATGTGTTTATCCATATTGTACGGTGCAAAGGTAGTGATTTTTCGCAGAACAAGCAAGAAAAGCCGAAAAAAAGTTTTGTGGCATAAACGCTTGCTCCAGGCAAGCGCTGAGAAAAAGCCGTTCTTTCTATGGGAAAAAGCCGTTCTTTCTATGAGAAAAGATAGTCTTTTCTATGAGAAAAAGCCGTTCTTTCTCCGAGAGAGTCCGTTCATTATGCCAATAATTCTAAATTGTGGGTGCAAAATACGGATGTATCGTTTTTTTTGACTAACTTTGCAAGCAGTTTTCGATGCTATGCAAATGAGTAATCTGATGAAGAGAAACATATTGATGTTAGTCGTTTGGGGTGTTGGTGGTTTAGTCGTTTGGGGTGCGGCACCAAAGAAGCCTAAGCCAGAGCTTTACGTGCCGATGGACTACAGCTACTGCGGGTATCGCGCCTCGGAGCGGGTGGTGCCCGATGTGAAAGTGGCGGCATTCCTGGAGTGGCAGGAAGGCGACTGCTCTCCGCTCATACAGCAAGCCATAGACGCTGTGTCGGGGCTGAAGGCTGATGTGAATGGTTATCGTGGAGCGGTGGTGCTTGGCGAGGGCGTGTTTCGGATAGACAAACCGCTGAGGATTACGGCCAGCGGCGTGGTGCTTCGGGGCGTGGGCCGTGACAAGACCCGGATTGTAAAGCATGGAGTCGATAGGGGAGCGCTAATATATGTAGAAGGTCAATGGTCAAAGGTCGAAGGTCAGCGGTCGGAGGATACGCTTTTTATTGCAGCCGATTGCATCCCTGCCGGCACAACTGTCGTTCCTTTCCCTTCATCTTCTCTCCTCCTTCCCTCCTCTTTCACTCCTCAGAAAGGAGAGCGTATCGACATCGTCCGACCTTGTACGCAGGAGTGGATTGACCATTTGGGTATGGGCGACTTTGGAGGAGGCTTAGACTACACGGGATGGAAGCCCACGGACATAGAGCTGCGATGGGACAGGACTGTTACTGACGTGCGGGGAGATACACTTTTCCTTGACGCTCCCATCACTACAGCCATTACCAAGGAGTTCGGCGGGGCGTATATTGTCCGAGGTCGGCATGAGGGAGAGATTATGGAGTGTGGTGTGGAGGACCTCACTTTGGAGAGTGCGGTGAACGACTGGAACCCAAAGGACGAGGACCATTGCTGGGATGGCATATCTATGAATAATGTGCGCGACAGTTGGGTGAGACGAGTCAACTTCCGTCATTTTTCCGGGTCGGCGGTGAACTTGCAACGGCAGACGAGCCGCATAACTGTAGAGGACTGCATCGCCCAGGAGCCAGTATCGGAGATTGGTGGCTGGCGTCGGCAGGTATTCCTTACCCGTGGCCAGCAGACGTTGTTCCAGCGTTGTGTCTCGCGGCAGGGGATACATGACTTCGCTGCAGACTACTGTGCCGCCGGGCCTAATGCCTTTGTGCAATGCGAGGGTGAGGAGTCGCTGGGCTTTAGCGGCAGCATCGGCTCTTGGGCACCGGGACTGCTTTTCGACATTGTGAATATCGACGGCCACGACCTGCGCTTTGCCAATCTGGAGCAGTTCCAGTTTGGTACGGGCTGGAACACGGCGAATTCGATGTTCTGGCAATGTACCGCCTCGACGATAGAGTGTTATTCGCCTGATACCCTCAACCGCTCGAGTGCTCACGGGTGCTGGGGAACGCTGACGGGCAACGGCAACTGGACCAGCAGCAACGATCATGTGCAGCCCCGTTCGCTATTCTATGACCAATTGGAAAAGAGGAAGCCCCACCCCCAACCCCTCCAGCGGGGTCGGGGATTACAAATCCCCTCCAGTGGGGAGTATATACCTCTGAGACAGGAAGACCTTTTGCAACCTTATATATTACCACGCTCTACCAACGCTACCAGTTCGCCGACTGTCGAGGAGGCTATGGAGTTGGCGCAGGAGTCGCTTACCGAGCCGAGGATGACGATGGAGATGTGGATAGACAGCATAAGCAGACTCTCCTCCAACCCCTCCATGTCATGGAGGGGAGTATATACACCTTCTGCACAAAATAAGACTTCCGATGGTAAAGCAGAGAGCAAAAGTAACTACTCCCCTCCCTATGGGGAGGGACTGGGGGGAGGGTCTCTCTACTCCATCCCCTGGTGGAGCGGTCGGGTGAAGGACAACTTCTGCCAAAAGGAAGCCAGACCGGCCATTACGCGTTTCGTGCCTGGGCGTGAGGGAACAGGCTGGACAGACCGCATCGACTCAGTGGTGAGCTATCTAAAGAATAACGGCTATGGAGCCCTTGACCACCACTACGGCCTGTGGTATGACCTGCGACGTACTGACCATGAGCGTGTGCGTCGTGCTGATGGTGATGTGTGGGCACCCTTCTATGAGCAGCCCTTTGCCCGTAGTGGACAGGGGACGGCCTGGGATGGGCTTTCGCGTTACGACCTTACAAAGCCGAATGAGTGGTACTGGAGCCGCCTTCGTGAGTTTGCCGATAAGGCCGCTGAGGAGGGCATCATGCTCTTCAACCACCACTACTTCCAGCACAATATCCTCGAAGCTGGTGCACATTGGGTGGACAGCCCGTGGAGGCCGGTGAACAATATCAACAACACACCTTTTCCCGAACCAGTTCCCTTTGCTGGAGACAAGCGTATCTTCATGGCTGAGCAGTTCTATGACGAGACTAACACCACACTACGACCGCTTCACCGCCAGTACATCCGCATGTGCCTTGACCAGCTAAAAGACCAGCCAAACGTAGTGCATCTTATTAGCGCGGAGTATACTGGGCCGCTTCACTTCACCCGTTTCTGGTTAGAGACTATTGCTGAGTGGGAGCAGGAGACAGGCCGACACCCGCTCATCGCCCTTAGCTGTACTCGTGATGTGCAAGACAGTCTCCTTAACGACCCCGAACTGAACAAGGTGGTAGACATCATCGACATCCGCTACTGGCACTACAACACGGAAGGTCTCTGGGCTCCAGAGGGTGGCAAGAACATGGCTCCTCGCCAATGGATGCGCAAGATGAAGGTGGGCAAGACGGGCTTTGATGAGGCTTATCGAGCCGTGCGAGAGATGCGCGACCGCTATCCTGACAAGGCTGTGACGTTCTTTGCCCAACAATATCCTAACTACGGTTGGGCTATCCTTATGGCAGGCGGTTCGATGGCCAACGTCCCGCTTTACAATAAACAAGAAACAATAAACAATAAACTTCTCGGCGACATTGCGAAGATGCGGCCTATGGACGGAGAGGGCTGCGTGGCCCTTGGCAACTCCGAAGTGGGCTACCTTGTCTACACCAAGGCATCAGACGTTTCGCTAAAGATAGAAGAAGGGAAATTCGCTATCTACGAAGTGGACGCCTTGTCTGGCGCAATCACCTTAAAGGAAAAGAAGAAGCTGCTGCAAGGTACGTTCACCCTTGGCGGCACCAGCCCTAACCGTGTCTTCTGGCTACGCAAGTAACTGGCAAATCCCGACGATAACCCTTACGGCCTTCTCCATCGACTGAACGGGAATGAACTCGTAAGGGCCGTGGAAGTTGAGCCCTCCGGCAAAGATGTTCGGACAGGGCAGACCCTTGAATGATAGCTGTGCGCCGTCGGTACCGCCACGTATGGGCTGCACTCTTGGCTCAACTCCTGCACGCCGCATGGCCTTGAGAGCCAGGTCGATAATATGTTGCTGGCCGGCAACAACCTCTTTCATATTATAATACTGGTCGTGCATCTCCACCGTGACGGTGCCCTCGCCGTAACGGCTGTTCATCTTTGTGGCAATATCTGCCACGAGTTTCTTCCGTTTGTCGAAACGTTCCCGGTCGTGGTCACGGATGATGAGCGACAGGCAAGCCTCAGATGTGCTTCCATTAATAGATGTGACGTGGAAGAAGCCCTCATACCCTTCTGTCGTCTCAGGACGCTCATCGGCAGGCAGTTGCGTCTCAAACTCCATAGCCAGCAGGGAGGCGTTCACCATTTTCCCCTTCGCATAGCCGGGATGCACGCTGACACCCTGCACGGTTACCTTAGCCGAGGCAGCGTTAAAGTTCTCGTACTCAAGCTCCCCAACATCGCCGCCGTCCATCGTGTATGCCCATTGGCAGCCGAAACCCTCTACATCGAAATGGTCGGCCCCACGACCAATCTCCTCATCGGGCGTGAAGGCTATGCGCACCCTTCCGTGTTTCACTTCCGTGTGGTCACGCAGCCACGTCATAGCCTGCACTATCTCGGCGATACCAGCCTTATCGTCGGCACCAAGAAGGGTGTGGCCATCCGTGACGATAAGGTCCTCTCCCTTATGTGCAAGCAGTTCAGGAAAGACCGATGGCGAGAGGACTATGCCCTCCGAGAGCATAATGTCGCCTCCGTCATAGTGCTCTACGATGCGAGGTTTTACGCCTTTGCCTGAGCAGTCGGGGCTGGTGTCGTAGTGGGCGATGAAACCTATTGTCGGAAGGTCTTCGGTTACGTTTCCGGGCAATGTGGCATAGACATAGCCCTTATCGTCGAGCACCACGTCGTGAAGTCCTTCGCGCTTCAGTTCTTCTGCCAAATATTGGGCGAAGACCATCTGCCCGGGCGTGCTGGGAGTGCTCTGGCTCTCCTCCGACGACTGCGTGTCGAAGGCGGTATAATTCAGGAATCGTTCTGTAACGGTCATCATCTTTTATTTTCTTAGCTGCCAGAAGGCTACGGCAGCGGCGGCGGCAACGTTCAGGGAATCTACGTTGTGAGCCATTGGAATACGCACCACATAGTCGGCTGAGGCAATGGTCTCATGGGGCAGACCGTCGCCCTCTGTACCCATAACGATAGCCAGACGCGGCTCGGCCATAAGGGCAGGATGGTCAAGGGGCACGCTATTATCAGTAAGCGCCATAGCAGCCGTACGGAAACCATAGTCGTGGAGGCTGTCAAGAGAATCGTTGAGCCACGTCCAAGGCACAAGGAATACCGAGCCCATTGACACCCGGACAGCACGGCGGTTCAAGGGGTCGCACGACGTCCGGGTAAGGAGCACACCATCGATACCCAAGGCAGCAGCCGAGCGGAAGATAGCCCCGATGTTGGTCGTGTCTACCACTCCGTCGATAATTACCACGCGACGGGCATCGCGACAGACCTCCTCTACCGAGGGCAACTGCGGACGTCGCATAGCACAAAGCACTCCACGTGTGAGGGTATAGCCCGTAAGTTGTGAGAGCAGTTCCCGGCTTCCGGTATAGACAGGCACGTTGTTGCCCATACGGCTGATAATGTCGGCAGCATCGCCCTCAATATGCCGACGCTCGCAAAGCAAGGCCAAAGGCTCGTAACCCTGATTGAGGGCTACGTGGATAACCTTCGGGCTCTCTGCAATGAAAATTCCTTTCTCCGGGTCGAGCCGGTTGCGCAGCTGTGCCTCGGTCAGAGACGTAAACAGCTGCACACCAGGCTCTTCCAGCGATATCAGTTCATAATGCATCGTGTTTGAACGGCTTTCTCTCTTAGAAAGAACGGCTTTTTCGCATAGAAAGAACGGCTTTTTCTCCCAGAAAGAACGGCTTTTTCTATGGGAAAGAACGGCTTTTTCTCCCAGGGGCTTTACTTAATCTCCCAGCCTACAGCCGAAGCTCCGAGGACAGCAGCCGAAGCCCCGTCGAGGGCACTTACGAGGAACTTGGCCTTTCCGCGGAAGATGGGCATGACGTGGGCATCGTAGGCATCGCGGATAGGTTTCATAATCAGCTCGCCAGCTTTCACCATTCCGCCGAAGAAGATGAATGCCTCGGGCGAGGAGAAGGCAGTGAAGTCGGCACAGGCCTCGCCGAGCATCTTGCCCGTAAAATCGTAAATCTCCTTGGCCAGTTCGTCGCCCTTGCCGGCAGCGATGGAGACGTCGAGCGAAGTAATCTGCTCGGGGTCCATCTCGCGCAGGATAGACGGCCGCTGTGTCTTGGAGAGCAGTTCGCGGGCTGTACGTGCCACACCCGTTGCCGAGCAATAGGCCTCTAAACAACCCTTACGGCCGCAGCCGCAGGAACGTCCTTCTTCGCCGCGCACCATCGTGACGTGACCCAGCTCACCGGCAAAGCCGTCGTGACCGTAGAGCAGCTGTCCGTTGACCACGATGCCTGACCCAACGCCCGTGCCAAGGGTGATGACGATGAAGTTCTTCATGCCACGTGCCACGCCGTAGACCATCTCGCCGATGGCGGCAGCGTTGGCGTCGTTGGTAAGGGCCACGGGGATATTGCCCAGACGGTCGCTGAACATCTGGGCCAGGGGTACCTTCGTGTCGTGTGCCCAGGGCAGGTTGGGTGCATACTCGATGGTGCCGCAGTAGTAGTTGCCGTTGGGAGCTCCGATGCCCATCGCCTTGATGGTCTCTAAGCCTCCCACCTGGTCGATGATGGGCTGCAGGGCCTCCACGCAAGCATCGACGTAAGCCTCGGCAGTAGCATAGCCGCCAGTCTTGATGGCCGTAGTAGCCTTAATCTCGCCACGCGAGTCAACGATTCCAAACACGGAGTTGGTTCCTCCAAGGTCGAGGCCAATAACGTATGGCTTCATTTCATTCTGACTGTTCATAGTGTAGTTTTTTAGGTTAATGATTAATGAATAAGTATGGTGCAAAGATAATGCTTTTTACAGACATGAGAGATTGTTTAACTTCCTTTAACCACAAAGAATGTCGTAAATGGTAAAAATGTTGTACCTTTGCAGCACCTACTACATTGTTATGCCGTTCGACGTCAATACTATACCAAATCTTTTCGACATCGTCATCAAAGGCTTGCTGATAGGCATCATAGCCTCTGCACCTATGGGACCTGTGGGCGTGCTGTGCGTACAGCGCACGCTGAACAAGGGCCGCTGGTATGGTTTCGTTACGGGTTGCGGTGCTGCCCTGAGCGACATCATCTACGCCGGTATTACCGGTCTCGGCATGGGTCTCGTGGTCGACTTCGTGAGCAACGACACCAACCGCTTCTATCTTCAGATCGTGGGAAGCCTCCTGCTGCTCTGCTTCGGCTTCTATACCTACCGCACAGACCCCACGCGCAAGCTGCGCACACCCGGACAGCAGAAGGGAACGCTCACGCACAACGCCGTGACGGCCTTCCTCGTCACGCTGAGCAATCCCCTTATCGTCTTCCTCTTCATGGCCCTCTACGCCCAGTTTGCCTTCGGCCTGCAGCTCGACAAGCCCCTCGAGATGGTGGTAGGGTTCGTGAGCATCGTCGGCGGCGCACTCCTCTGGTGGTGGGGACTGACGTGGCTCATCGACCAGGTGCGCACGAAGTTCAGTACCGACGGCATCAAGATCATCAACAAAATCATCGGCATGGTCGTCATGCTCGGCAGCATCATTATCCTGCTCACCACCCTGACCAGCCTGCATCTCTACAACATCTTCTAAAGATCCGTTCTTTCTGGCTTCCCCTGATGCTATCGTGACATCTTTCCAAGGTGCCAGGTGACTCCTGCCACGACCCAGCGGCCGGGCTGGGGGACGTTGCCGAAGTCTGTGTAGGAGCGGTTGTTGAGCAGGTTGTTGGCCTCGGCATAGAGGGTGAAACGGGGTTGCGACCAGGCAAGACGGGCGTCCATAAGGGCGTAGGGACGGTAAGGACAGAGTTCACCGGAGAAAGTGGTGTAGGTGCCCACACGGTCTTGCCAGCGCACTCCCAGACGGCCACTTAGGTTACGCCAGAGGGGTGCCTGAAGGATGGCTACGAGCTTGTGGCGAAGATACTCCAAGGCATATTGCGACACAAGGCCGGTTTCCAGCTTCTTATCTTGGTTGAGATAGGTGTATGAGAGGCGTAGAAGTACGGGAAGTTTTACTTCTACAGTAGTTTCTATACCGCTGGTGTTCAGGCGAGTGTGGTTGACGCTTTGCCAAACGGCGGCATCGCCTTGTGAGGTGTCCATCACCCAGTCAATCATGTTGCGGCCGTGATGGTAGAAGAGCGTGGTCTTGGCTTCGACATGGGGCGTGGCAAACTGGGCGCCAATCTCTATGGCCTGCATCTCCTCGGGTTTAAGGTGAGGGTCGGCGGCATAGCCCTGCAACTTGTAGTACATCTCGGTAAAGGTGGGCAACCGCAAGGAGGTGTTCCACCCGGCAAATAGCTTTAAAGTGGTTTGGTGGTTTGTGAGAGGAACGTCATAACTGATATCTATTCCGGGATAGAGGGTCATGTGCATGTCGCTCCAGGAGCTTTTTGCCGCTACGAAGCCTGCCGAGACGGTAAGATGTCGTAGCAGGACGTTGTGCTCGAGATGGGCGGAGATGTTCGTACGGTTAATGCCGAGGGTGTAGTCTCGGTCTGTTCCGCTAATGTGACGGGAACGGAAAAGGGGTTCGCCAAGGTTGCCGCTGACGAGGTCCTCGTTCCGAAGTTCGGCACCAATGGCCGTACGTCCTAAGGGAGAGTCGAAATAGGAGTTAATCTTCAAGCCGTAGACGTCACATCGGTTGTAGTTATAGGGCATGAGGTCGGGACGGTCACGGTAGCCCTCGTAACGGTCACGGTGTTGCTGCCAGTAGACGGCGGGCTGGAGGTGAAAGGACGGGGATTGCAAATCCCTGATAAAAGACGATTCAGTACTTCCGAGGGCGAGGTCGGCCTGTACGCTGGCGAAGAGCTTCGTGGTGTGTTCATACTGCTCGTCGGCCTGCCAACGGGGCGTGGCATAGAAGGTGCCGCTGCCCCATTCTCGGTCAGAAAGGCCGAAGTGCCAGTTTACATGAAGGTTACTGGTATCGTAGGCGCCCTGATAGAAGGCCTTTGAGCCGCTATAGCCGGTATTCAGATTGCCAGAACGGGAATGGGAGTAGCCGTCGGAGCGGGCGTAGCTGGAGGAGAGGTGAGTGGTGAGGGGTAAGTGGTGAGAGGTTAGCATTGCCGTAAATCCAGTCTTGGCATAACCGTAGGAGCCCGCCTCAAGGTTCACTTCTCCCCTCCTTTGGAGGGGCTGGGGAAGGTTTGTTACAATGTTAATGGCTCCTACGAGCGAAGACGTGCCGTAGATACGTCCGGCAGGACCTTCAAGTACCTCTATACGGACAATGTCTTCGAGTTGGCAAGGAAAGTCGAAGGAGTTATGCCCCGTCTGCGGGTCGCCGATATTGATGCCGTTGAGCAGAATGGTGATTTGCTCCTGTGTACCACCTCGGATGGAGACGTCGGTCTGGGAGCCAAGCGCTCCCCGTTGCCGTACATCTACGCCGACAGCGTATTTGAGCAAATCGTTAACATTTTGTACTGGCGCCTGCGCAATATCCTCACGGCTCAGTACAGTTACCATGCGTGCCGCCTGACTCGTAGCCAGCGGCGCTCGGGAGCCGGTGACGCCAACGTCACTCAGATAAACCTCCCTGACATGTCCGGTGGAGTCGGCACGCCACACCTCGTCGCTGACATTAGGTGCCTTAGCAGCAGAGAGCGTGGCGACGCTGAGCACGGAGATAATAACCTCGCGCCCCAGACATGCAAAGAGCGAATAGCCCTTCCGCTGAAACTGGCGGAATACGAGCACCTCGCGCTTCAAGAATAATGGTTTGTACATAAAAATGAATAGAAAAGAATATCAGAAAGGATACCCGATGGCCAGGTGCAGGGTGTGCATGTCCTTGAACCGTGGTATGTTGAAGTATCCGCTCTTTTCGGTCTTGTAAGGCACATGGAGGCCAAAGCCCCAGTCTATGCGCACGACAAGGAAGTCGAGGTCGTAGCGCAGACCAATGCCCGTGCCCGTGGCCAGGTCTTTAAAAAGGTTCTTGGGCTTGAATCCCATCTGGCCAAACGTGTCGTTCCATTCGTCGATGATTTGCTGCTCCTCCTCGTTTTCGGCCTCGACCGGCAGGGTCCAGTCGGTAGAATCCCACACGTTGCCCATGTCGAGGAAGAGGGCACCGTAGAGGTTCCCTACCAGTCGCCGACGGTACTCGAGGTTCATCACCAGCTTGAGGTCTCCGTTGCACATCACGTATGCAAACTGGTTGCCGCCAATTGTGAAGCCTGGGAAGGCACCTGGGCCGATGCTCCTGACAGGGAAGGCTCGGATGCTGTTAGCGCCGCCCACATAGAACTTCTCGCTGAAGGGCGCGTCGGTGGTGTTGCCGTAGCTGTAGAGGTAGCCCGCGTTGATATGGCCTACGAGCTGCGAGTGCTGGTCGAGTGTCCAAGTCTTGGTAAGGTCGGTCTCCAGTCGGAGGAACTGGGCGTAGGCAGTCTTGAAGAGGGTCTTGTCCTTCTCGTTCCACCTTTTGCCTTTGGCCAGGAAGAAGAGCGACGTCAGGTTGCCGGCCTCCTCAATGCTTGTCTCCCATCGCAAGGGGTTGTGCTTGTTCTTAGGGCTGTTGTAGATGTAGGTGTAGCGCATCTTTGGGATGAAGCGGTCGCTCATGTTGGCGGCAAGGAACATGTTGCTCGCAAGGAGGGAGTCGAGCAAGTGGGTGTGGCTGTTCTTAAACTGGTACTTCACCGTTAGGGGCGAGAACTCGTGCTGGCTGCTCTCCGATGTCTGCCATCGGTAAGTCCACTCGCCTGCCACGATGTGCATCTTGTAGTAGTTGGGACGGCGCACGATGTCGCTCGACACCTTTGCTATGGTCCATGGTGTGGAGTAAAAGCGGCGTGGGCGTCGGCTTCGGGCTGTCCGCTCCTCTGTAGAGAGCGAGTCTCTGCCAACCTGTTGAGGGCGGCGACGTGGCCCGTCCTTGACGAAGGGGAACAGGATGCGGGGAAACTCTACGCTGGCGTCGATACCATACTGGTAGGAGTTGTTGCTGCTTCCCACTCCGCTCTGCCACTCGTAGGCACCGTGAAGGTTTATGTCCAGGCGCTCGCCTCCTCGGAAGGCATTTCGCCGCACCAGACCCACCTTCACCTCCGGGCCACGACGACCGATGGTGCGGTTCACGAAGTTAGTCTCCACGTAGAAGTCGTAAGGCTGGTCGAACACACAGTTAAGGGTCAGGTCGAGGGTGTCGGTACCAGGACGTGGCCTGAACTGGAAGTCGACCGACGAGAACACGCCCGTAGCGTTCACCTTCTGCATGGACTCCTGATAGTTGTCGTAGCTGAACAGGCTTCTCGGACGCAGCCTCATGTTGCGCAGCACCACCCTGGGACGCATGGGAGGCCGCTTACCGTTGTAGCGTATTTTCAGGAAGCTGCGGTCTGTGCTGTCGGTGAGCTGTTCGCGGAAAGAGCGCCGCATCTGCATCGTTATATTGCCGATGTACCAGGGGCGGAGAGCCTGCTCGGGAAGGGAGTCGGCCAGCTGCAGCCTCAGTCGGGCATGTTCTGCCACAGCAAAGGTGTCGGCCAGGAACGAGGCATAGCCCGGCTGGTAGTAGTAATAGCCGTTGTTGCGCATAAGCTGTGACAACCTGGAACGCTCACCGTCGAGGTTGCCCACGCTGAAGGGTGTTCCCTGAGTGATGCGGGTCTCAGCACTCGTGGAGTCAATGAGATGGCGCATGGGAGAGGGGAAGTTCTCGTAGCTTAGGGTGTCGACGACAAAGAGCGGACCGGGGCTGACCGTGTAGCCTATCTTCATCTTCTTCGGGTTGCGCTGGGGCACTTCTTCATAGGTCACCTTGCCGTGCATATAGCCGTTCTTGCGCAGCACCGACTGAGCCACCGAGGCACGCAGGGCAGGGTTCACCTGACTCATCAGCACAGGCGGCTTGCCAAACGACTTCTTCATCCATTTCTTGAGCTTGCCGCTGCTGTCGCCTGCCCAGTTCCATATCCACAGACGGTAGGGGAAGGGCGTGCGGTAGTAACTGCTGCCGAAGAGCGCACCATTAGGAGCCGTAGCAAGGGCGGCCTCCACCTCCTCCTGAGTGGTGCTGAAATGGTCGCGATGCATCTCGCGAACCTCTCGCTGCTCGCCTTTCAGGGAATCAGTCAGCTCCTCGTAGTCCTGATATTCTATCTTCGTCAGGCCCACAAAGAGCTGGTCCCCGTCGGGAACGTTCTTCGTCGTAGAGCACGACAGAAGCACAACCGGCAGCAGGAGGCTAAGAAATAGTATGTATTTATTTGTCATTGTCATTATACATCGCAAGTCCTTTTACCGTCAACAGATACTTCTGGCGAGGATGGTGGGGAGAGTCGGGGTAGAGCGGTCGGACGAAACCTTCAGCCAGCGAAGGATTCAGCGAATAATCCAGAAAATTCTCTCTGTCCTTTAAGCCGACTTTTTCCATTATCTTTTTTACTGAAAGTTGTTCTTCTCCCAACGCCATCACAAGCCTTAAAATGTTTTTGTTGTCAATATGAATTAAACTTGTCGGGGTACTTGTCGGGGTACTTGTCGGGGTACTTGTTCGGTACTTGTTCGGTGCTGCCAGATTTGGTTGCACCCGCCATTCTTCCGTTGGATGTATGTGTAGATAGCGGTTGCGCAAGTCCCAATGCTCGCCTAACAGCAAGTTGCAGAAGAAACGCTCAAGAAAGACTGGTGTGTAGTCAATACCTTTGCGGACATTCTTATAGTTGGCACGTACCAAAGCGTTGCGGAAATACCAAGAATGTTTGGCATAGAGGTCGTTCTCAACATCAAATCCTATGGAGCGCAGATACTGAATGACAAATACGGCCGTAGTACGCGTGTTGCCTTCACCAAAAGCATGTATCTGCCAAAGGCCAGACGTGAATTTAGCGATATGAGCGACCATCTCGCCCGTACTCAGACCTTTATAGCTGAAGTTGCGTTCCTGCTCTATGTCATAGTCAAGAGCCCGCCGTAAGTCTTCCCAATTCAGATAGTTCACCGTGTCGCCCTCTAACACCCATTCCCGTTTTGTGATATCATACTTGCGCAGTTCTCCGGCATGTTTCATTACGCCGTTGAAGATGCGGCGATGCATGGATATGTACCCCTTTGTCGAGAAGTCGCAGGTCTTGACAGCCAGAATGCCTTTGATGTTCTTCGAAACCTTGTCGGCCTCTTCCGTGTCATCGTCGTCAGCCTCGCGTGAGGTCTTACTCTCGTAATAGCTGTCGAGCAGACGGCCCACCTCGTCGATGCTGATTTCGCCCTCAATGTTTCGGCGTGCCAGTTCGTTCAGGTATGCCGACGTCTTGAGCCCGTCCACCGCCTGAAGCCCAATGGCCGTGCTCCAGGCGTAGGCGGCCTCACGTTTCCCCGGTTCGCCTTGACGGATATACTCGTCGAAGTTTATATATAGCTCTTTCCCGTCCATGTCTTACTGCCCTGCCATGATGTCGATGATATTGGCAACGTCAGCCACGTCAACCGTGCCGTCTATGTTCAGGTCTCCCCATACAGCACCTTCTCCGGGATCCACCTTACTGAATCCTTGGTACACGGGGGTGCCGTTACGCCAGCGGATGGTGGCGGTAGCCACGTCGCTCGCACCAATGATTTTATAGACAGTCTCTTTATAGTCCTTTGGGTTCATCTCTGCAAATTATTATTGAATCATTCGCGGTCATTCGTGAACATTCGTGTGAAAGAAATCTTAAAGATAACTTTACCACGTTATTTCTTTACGGTCACTATGTTTGTCATAGTTTCGGGATGCAAAAGTACAAATAAAAATCGACAAAGAAGAAAAATACGGAAAAAATATCATTTCCAAGCAGCGAAACTGTACTGTGCGCAGCCGCTCCCCTCCCATATTGGGGAGGGAAGGGGTGGGGTTATGTGTCTATATGAGGGCTATATTATTTTGACTGCCAAAATATTACTGACCCCACCCCTAACCCCTCCCCTACAAGGGAGGGGAGCGGCTGCGCACGGATAGCCTGTCCCCAAGTCATGATGATAAAAAATATTTACAACTACCCCGTCATACGTTGAAAATTTGGAGCGGGGACGGTCTGGGATTCAACGGAGCGAGTTATGAGAAGGGATATGGGCGACATGGAGAAAAAACGGCTTTTTCTCATAGAAAGAACTATCTTTTCCCATAGAAAGAACTGCTTTTTCTCATAGAAAGAACCGTCCTGTTTCCAGGTCATCTACGTTCTGATTTTGCTTGTCAATAAATCGGATAGTGTTCATATACAGGATGTTACAAAAATGCTGTCTATGAAATGCAGACGTTTTGAGGGTTGAACAGTCATCACAAAAAGCTCATTCTGGAGGTGAAAGGGCGTTAAATTGCCGTTTCTTTGTGTTAATTCCTGCACAAATCGGCGGTTTTGTGCAGGAAAAAGAGGGCAGAAATTTGCACAAAAGTGCCGTCGTGTGCATGTTTGCGTTCTGGTTGAAGGGTTTTCCTGATGCGTTTTATTGTCAGTTTTCTTTACATTTATTCTAACCAGAATAAATCATGATAATTGCAAGACCGATGCGAATGTCTTTTTCTTTAACATGAATGACCATGAATGACCACGAATTATTAAAAAATTAAATTAATGACAAATTCGTGGTCATTCATGATTATTCGTGTGAAAAGACAAAATCCATGAATATTTCAGGTTACAAGTATTCCTGTATTCAGGTAAGCCTTTTTCGCCCTAATTTCGTTAATCTTCCCAAAATGCTTCGCGGTTACATGCTTTTTTAGTATTTTTGCAGTCTCAATGTTTAATGGTCAATGTTCAATGAATATAGTCTGTGCCACCGATAACAACTTTGTGCAACATTGCTGCGTGATGCTCGTCTCCGTGCTGATGAACAACGAGGATGTGACCGTCTACTTGCTTACTGAAGGCCTGACCCCTGATAACGAGCGAATCATTAGCGAAGAGGTGACGGCACGTGGCGGCAAGGTTCATTTCTGTATCGTCGACCCTACGGTCATCGACCGCTTCCCCATGCCGGCAGGAGCCGAGCTGGCACACATCAGCCGCGCTACTTACTACCGGCTGCTCATCCCCGAACTGCTGCCAAGGGAGGTGGGCAAGGTGCTCTATTTAGACTGCGACATCGTGGTGAACCACTCTATTGCCGACCTCTGGAACATCGACCTCACGGGCTATGCCTTGGCTGCCGTGCCGTCGGTGGGCTTTGGAAAGGAGGCCGTAAGGCTGGGCTACCCTATGGAGTATGGCTACTTCAACGCTGGGGTGACGCTCATCAACGTGGACTATTTCCGCCAGTACGACGTTAGCCGCAAGCTGATGGAATACATCGCCAGCAACTATGACCACATAAAATTCCACGATCAGGACACGCTCAACGCCGTGCTCTACGACCAATACCTGCACTTGGAGGCACAATGGAACATGACGCCCAACGTGTACGACTCCGACTACCCACAGCACGGCGACCGCGTGGACGGGCGTATGGTGAACGACTATGCCGCCGACAAGCGCAACGCTCTTGCACATAAGGCAGACCCCACTATCGTGCACTTCGCGTCGCACCCCAAGCCTTGGCAACGCAACTGCGTCCACCCGCTATACCACTTGTATTATGATTACGCCGGCCAGACCCTGCACTTCAGCAACCTGAGGCCACAAAGCATCCTTACACGTGGATGGGCCATCGTGATATACAGGGTGCGGAAACTGGCTTCCAAAATAAAACATCGGGTGTTTTGAGGGGTGAGTAGTGAGGGGTGAGAGGATAGTTATGGGGATGGTGTGGTAACCTCTCACCTCTCACGTCTCACCCCTCACTCCCCATCACTAAAGCAACGCCAAGGCCTGATTCTCGGCGGCCTCCATCTGCTCACGCTCGCCTGGGCCTTTGTCGTTTAGGCCGCAAAGGTGGAGGATGCCGTGAATGATGACACGATGCAGCTCGTCATCGTAGTCCTTCCCTAACTGTTCGGCATTGGAGCGCACGGTATCGAGCGAGATGACGATGTCGCCATTGAGCACATCGTCCTCGCAATAGTCGAAGGTGATGATGTCCGTGTAGTAGTCGTGCTGCAGGTACTCACGGTTCACCTCCAGAATCTTCTCGTCGTCGCAGAAGAGGTAGCCCACCTCGCCCACACGCTTTCCATAGCTCTTTGCCACCCGCTTAATCCAGGCCGAAGTGTCGCGGCGGCGGATGGGCGGCATCTTCACGTTCTCACAATTGTAGGTAATCATGTCTAAGATTGAAGATTGAAAATTGAGGATTAGTCTTTCGGCGGCAGGAATGATGAGGTGTCAACGCCGAAGTGTTGCAGCTCGCGCACCATCGACGAGGAGATGCTGCTCAGCTTGGGCTCGGCATAGAGGAGGATGGTCTCGACCTCGCCATTGGTAATGAGGCGGTTGATGTCGGCCTGCTCACGCTCATATTCGAAGTCCTTCACCGAGCGCACACCCTTGACGATGAAGCGGGCTCCGTGCTCGCGGGCAAAGTCGACGGCAAGGCCGTAGTAAGGCTTCACTTCTACTTGAGAATTGTCGGCATATAGGGCGGCGATGGACGCTACACGCTCTTCGGCAGAGGGCAGGCCGGGCTTCTGAACATGGTCGCCGACAACGCCAATGACAAGGCGGTCGAAGAGAGGGAGGGCACGACGGACGATGCTGTCGTGACCCAAGGTAAAGGGGTTGAAGGTCCCCACAAAAACTCCGATTCTTTCCATATCTCTTAGTTGGTGGTTTGGTTGTCTAATTCCACATACGTTCAAAGTTCTATGACGCGGAGGGAATAAGGCGGGAGGAGGGTAGGAGTGGAGGTTTCTATCTCCTCGGCCTTGGCTTTCTGGTCGTCGATGGCACCTGTGAATTGCTGGCACTTTACGGTAGCGGGAATTTGGATTCCCTCTACGGTAATGTGGAGGGTCGTCGGCAGGGCGTTGATGAGCTTCAGGTATCGCTTGCCGGTCTTGCTGTCGCGCACAAGGCTGGCACCGAGACGGCGGGTTAATTCTGAATTCTGTATTTGTAATTCGGAATTAACCCAACGGTCGCCACCATAGACGGAGAACAGCCGCTGAATCTCGTAGGCTGGGGTGGTGCGGATGCTGGTATTCGAGAAGTAGATCATGTCGGGATTCCAGTTTGAATGGCCGTCCTTGCAGAGCATGGGAGCATAGGAGGTCATCTCCACGATGTCGCCGTTGCGCTCAATGTCGGTCAGGTAGAGGGCTTCGGCAAGGGCTGTCTCCACGTGGGGCAGCTTTACATGTGTCGAGGCCGCCCACTCTCCAAGGTAGACTTTCGTGGCCGATTCCCCTCTCGGATAATTGTCGTAGTAATCACGATGGTTAATAAACCAGCCCGTCGACTCGTAATAGTGCTCATCGGTCATGTATTGCAAGCCCGGATTGCGGCGGCAGAGGTCCCAGCCCTCGATGTAGTCGGCCGAAGGAGTATGGAACGGCCCTACGGTACCACATATCTTTATCTCCGGGTGACGCTCGCGGATGGCACGGCAAATCATCTCGTAACGTTCCTCGAATACGGTAGAGATAATGTCTTCATTTCCAATGCCTATGTACTTTAGGTTAAAGGGTTGCGGATGGCCGGCAGCAGCACGCTTGGCTGCCCATTCGTTGGTGGCGGGGTCGCCGTTAGCCCATTCTATGAGATGGCAAAGCTCGTCAACGTAGGCAGGCATTTCGGCCATTGGGATTCCTCCTTGCTGACCGCCTATGCCCTTGGCGTTTAGGGCCGAGTTCTGGCAGGGAACGCCGGCAGCAAGAACAGGAAGCGGCTCGGCACCGATGTCCTCACAGAACTGGAAATACTCAAAGAAACCCAGGCCACGTGTCTGGTGGTAGCCCCAGATGTTGAAGTCGGGCTTGCGCTCCTGCAGCGGGCCTATGGTGTAATTCCAATGGTAAATGTTCTCCAAGCCTTGCCCGTGACTCATGCAGCCGCCTGGGAAGCGAATGAACTTCGGCTTGAGGTCGGCGATGACCTGTGCGAGGTCTTTACGCAGCCCGTTCTTCCGGCCCTTGAACGTCTCCTGCGGGAAGAGCGAAATCATGTCGACGCCAACACGTGCCACCCGTTTCGGAATGATGGCCAGCCGAGCCTTCGCGTCGGAGGCTTTGGCAGTAAGTACGGTAGCATACTGCTGCCAGTCGCCGGCTCGGGTGTTCAGTTTGCCTTGGGCCAGCACGGCACCATCCTGTCCCACCAGCTGAATGACGAAGTCCTGCTTCTGGCCGCCCGCAAAGACATACATGGAGAAGTCGTATCGTTTGCCCTTCTCGACCACGATGCCGTCCCAGCCTTCGTTCCAAAGCGTGTCCTGCAATAGCACGGCATAGTGAGGATTATTGGGGTGCAGAGGGTGCCCGGTGTCAATCTCTATGGGGTGAGACGAGTGCCAGGCCGTAGTGGCATCCCATTCACGGCGGTCTCTCGGCGAGTATTCAAAGTCGCGGTTCTGCACCAGCTCGGCATAGAGACCTCCGTCGGCGGCATAACTGATGTCTTCGAAGAAGATGCCGATGAGCTTGTCGCTGATGGGCTTCTCCTTCGTGGTGTCGATAGTCAGCTTGGCCTCTAAGGTCTTCGGCAGGCCGGTGAGGTTCCTAGCGTCGTCGTGCATCCGCTCGCTACTCAGACGCCCATCGCGGGCAATCTTCTCAAAGTGCTGGCGGATGGCGGCAAGCTCGGAGGTGCTCACCTCAAACATCTGACCGTCATGTCCTTTGCCGTTCAAGACCAGATGATGCTTATATTCCGATAGAGGTATTACGGCTCTTTCGCTCTCCTGGACTTCCCTTGCCGAAACATCTTTGGTGAAATGCCGGAAGTCGTAGCTGGCGGTGACGAGGCGTAGTCCCTGTTCCGACTCATAGGTAACCTCGAAGCCCTTATCTGTGGGACGCACCACAGGCTTCAGGCACTTGCGAGTGCTCACGATAGGGTAGTCCTGCGGCCGCCAGTTCACCAGGTTGCGGCTATAGGAAGCAGCAAACTGCGGCGAGCGGTCGTTCACCTGGAACACTAACCGCCACGTGCCGTCGCTGGCCCTGCATACCGACGGGACGTACATGCGTTTCTCGGCGCCCCACGTCCCGTAGTCGCTGGAGCACAACTGTCCCAGGTCTTTCCAACCTTCGCCTTCCTGTACGGCAATACGTAGCCCGCCGCGCTCATCGGGCGAATAGATAAACACTTTGTCACTCTGCCCCTTGGCCGTAACAGCCATTACCAGCACCAAGATGGCCGTCAGTAGTCTTGATATTAGTCTCATGTTAATCATTATTGAATCCACCTTAAAGTATTCACAATAATTATATTTAGTGGTGCAAAGTTACATAATAAAAAGGAAATGAGCAAATATTTTACTGGAAAACTGCTCTATGTCTTTTCCTGTATTTAGCACATAAAAGCCGTTCGGCATTTTAACGCCCAGACCTCGGTCAGAGAGTTTTTTTATACTCAAATAGGCAGTATTGTAGCCGAAATAGGGGCTCGTAATTGTAATTAAACAGGTGTTTTTGTTACAAAAGCAGAAGTCCTATCTGGCTCACGAGGGCACTAATGACCCAGGCGAGGACGGTGGTGTAGACGGCGGCTGTGGCAGCCCAGCGCCAGGAGCCGGTCTCGTTCTTGATGGCCGCGATGGTGGCTATGCAGGGGAAATAGATGAGGATGAAGAGCAGGAAACAGTAGGCCGTCAGCGGGGTGAGGTCGTTGGCGAGGGGTATTAGGTGTTGGGTGCTGGGCGTTTCAAGCTCTTCTGCGTCCTCTGTTCCGCTATAGAGCACACCGATGGTGGAGGCCACGATTTCCTTGGCTCCTACGCCCGCTATGAGGCTCACGTCGAGCTTCCAGTTGAAGCCCTGAGGCGTGAAGACGGGCTCGATGGTCTTGCCCATACGACCGATGTAGGACTGCTCCTGCTGTTCTTGTAGCGTCAGACTATCATTGTGCGGGAAATATCCTAAGGCCCAGACGATTATCGATGCTACGAGGATGATGCCGCCCATCTTCTTCAGATACTCCTTTCCCTTCTCCCAGGTGTGGCGTCCGATGGCTTTTGGCGTGGGCCAGCGGTAGGGCGGCAGCTCCATCACGAAAGGCGTATCCTCGCCTCGGATGACGAACTTGGAGAGCACATTGCTGACCACGACGGAGAGCAGTATGCCGACGGCGTAGAGCGACATCATCACCCATGAGCGCCATTGGGCGGCAAAGAACGTGCCCGTAATCATGATGTAGACCGGCAGGCGGGCCGAGCACGACATGAAGGGCAGGATGAGCATCGTGATGAGGCGTGAGCGGCGGCTCTCGATGGTACGCGTGGCCATGATGGCGGGCACGTTGCAGCCGAAGCCCATCACCAGCGGGATGAACGACTTGCCGTGCAGCCCCATCTTGTGCATCAGGCGGTCCATGATGAAGGCCGCACGGGCCATGTAGCCCGAGTCCTCCATGAGCGAGATGAAGAAGTAGAGGATGAGTATCTGCGGCAGGAACACGATGACCGAGCCGACGCCTCCAATGACGCCATCGACAAGCATGGAGCGCAGGGGACCTCCGGGCAGGGTCTGCTCCAGCCAACCGCCCAGCCAGTCGACAGCGGCCTGAATCCAGTCCATCGGGTACTGGCCGAGGGCGAAGGTGGTCTGGAACATGACGAAGAGGATGGCGAAGAAGATGGGGAAGCCCACGAAGCGGTTTGACAGGACGTTGTCTATGATGTGGGTCATGCGGTAGGTGTCCGTCTTCGTGCCTGTGACGTAGCCGGCCTCGGTGAGGGCACCATTGACGAAGCCATACTTCGCGTCCATGATGGCCGTCTCGGCATCGTCGCCAGTCTCCTCCAGCACACGGGCGGCGGCACGGTCACGCACCTCAAACAGCTTGTCGTTTCCCACTACAAGGCGCTCCACGCTGCTGTCGCCCTCAAGCAGTTTGATGGCAAGATAGCGGGTTGAATAGCGCTTGTGAATATTCTCGTCGGGTTTGAGGTACTTCTGCAGATGGGCGATGCCGTCTTCCAGCTCGTGTCCGTAGTTGATGTGCAGGTGGCGGGCGATGTGGCTTGTACCCTCATAGACCTGAATGACGGCACGGAAAAGGTCTTTCACGCCCATGCCGTTCTTGAACGACGTAGGCACCATCGGTATGCCGAACAGCGTGGAGAGCGTGTCAATGTCTAAATGGTCGCCACGCTTCTCAAACTCGTCGTACATGTTGAGGGCACAGACCACACGAAGGTCCATGTCCATGAGTTGCGTAGTGAGGTAGAGGTTGCGCTCCAGGTTCGATGCGTCGACGACGTTGATGACCACATCGGGCATCTGGTCGGTCAGGTAGCGTCGCACGTAAAGCTCCTCGGGCGAGTAGCATGAGAGGGAGTAAGTGCCGGGCAGGTCGATGAGGTTGAACTCGTAGCCGAACATCTCTGCGTGGGCCTCGCTGGCATCGACGGTCACGCCTGAGTAGTTGCCCACATGGCCGTGGGCACCGCTGGCGAAGTTGAAGAGCGAGGTCTTGCCGCAGTTGGGGTTGCCGATGAGGGCCACATTGATGGTTCGGCGCTGGCGCAAGGCCTCGTGGCGCAGGTAGTCATCGGGATGGTCGGTAGCGTCGAAGGTAACGGCCGCACAAGCCGTCTCCTGCTGCCACGACTGCTCCGACACCACCTCGATAAGCTCAGCCTCCTGGCGGCGGAGGCTCACCTCGTAGCCCATAAGCCGGTATTTTACAGGGTCTTGCAGAGGCGCGTTGAGCAGCACCTCCACGAGCTTTCCCTTCACAAAGCCCATCTCAATGATGCGCTTGCGGAAGCCGCCATGTCCGTGAACCTTCACGATGACACCATGCTCGCCAGTCTTCAATTCCGATAGTTTCATAAACCGATTGCAAAGGTAGTAAATAATTTGTGAAACTACCGAAAAAGAACACACTTTTTTGCATAATACCTAAAAAAGATGATACTTAACGGCGGGCGTAGTCACACAGATTCCACAGATAGCCACAGATTATCAAGCGGTTGCGTAGTCCATCTGATGATACGACCTCACGGATTGGCTTGCAGTAACTATAAATCTGTGAACATCTGTGTCATCTGTGTGACAAATAGATGATTAGTGTGGCGTAATCGCTGTCTGAGAAAAAGCCGTTCTTTCTATGCGAATAAGCCGTTCTTTCTATGAGAAAAGATAGTCTTTTCTATGAGAAAAAGCCGTTCTTTCTCCGAGCTTGTTTTTCGGACAAAGAGTGTCAAAGGGGTGAAGGAAATACCGTTTTTTACTTATATTATCTAAAAATAGGTAGAGCGGGCAAAGTTTTTAACGAAATCGTGCGTCATTTCAAGGAATATTTGTACCTTTGCACGCTCAAAACGAAAAACAAGAATCAATATGTCATATTTCTTTACCTCAGAGTCGGTGTCGGAGGGTCATCCCGACAAAGTGTCCGACCAGATATCAGACGCTATCCTTGACCAGTTCCTGGCCTATGACGAATCAGCCCGTGTGGCCTGCGAGACCTTTGTGACTACCGGTCAGGTGGTTATCATGGGCGAGGTGAGCAGCGAGGTTTACATCGACGTGCAGACCATCGCCCGCAACACCATCAAGCGCATTGGCTATACCAAAGCAGAGTATCAGTTCGACGGAGACTCGTGCGGCATCCTTACCGCCATTCACGAGCAGAGCCCGGACATCAGTAGGGGAGTGGACAGAACCTCCCTCAGCCCCTCCGAAGAGGGGGAACTTAACCAAGGCGCTGGTGATCAGGGAATGATGTTTGGCTATGCCACCAACGAGACGGAGAACTACATGCCTGTGAGCATAGACCTGGCTCATCTTATCATGCGCACACTGGCCGACATCCGCAAGGAGGGCAAGCAGATGACTTACCTCCGCCCCGACGCCAAGAGCCAGGTGACGGTACAGTATAGCGAGGAGGGCGTGCCCGAGCGTATTGATACTATCGTCGTCTCTACGCAGCACGATGAGTTCGATACCGACGAGCGTATGCTTGCCCGTATCAAGGACGATGTGAAAAACATCCTTATCCCCCGCGTGAAGCAGAACATCCATTCGGAGAAGGTGCTCGCCCTCTTTGGTGACGACATCAAGTACTACGTCAACCCCACGGGCAAGTTCGTTATCGGAGGCCCTCACGGCGACACAGGCCTTACGGGTCGCAAGATAATCGTCGATACCTACGGCGGCAAGGGAGCTCATGGCGGCGGAGCTTTCTCGGGCAAGGACTCCTCGAAGGTAGACCGCTCGGCAGCCTATGCCGCTCGCCACATTGCGAAGAACATGGTGGCAGCCGGAGTAGCCGACGAGATGCTGGTGCAGGTGAGCTATGCTATTGGTGTGGCCGAGCCTATGAACATCTATGTGAACACCTACGGACGGAAGCACGTCAGCATAAACGATGCCGAGATTGCCAAGAAGATTGAGAAACTCTTCGACCTCAGGCCCAAGGCTATTGAGCGCTCGCTGAAGCTGCGCCAGCCCATGTATCTCGAGACTGCAGCCTATGGCCACATGGGTCGTCAGCCAGAGGTGGTGAAGAAGACCTTCACCAGCCACTACCACGAGACGAAGGAAATCGACGTGGAGCTCTTCACCTGGGAGAAACTTGACCGCGTGGACGATATTCGCCGGGCGTTCGGATTATGATTGCGCCGCAGGATTCCATAGGGGCTTCCTTGTACGACGAGTTTTCCTCCCAGTTGCTGGAAGACGCGCTGCTTGAGTTGCACCCTAAGGTCAGGAAGGGATATGTCAAAGCCGACACGCTGCGTCCGGGAGAGTGCTACATCATGCCCTTTCCCGAAGATTCGGTTCCTGAGAACATCATAGGCAATGACCTTCAGGACATTGTCAGCAACACTTTCTTTACTGAAAAGAATCCCGACCTGCCCACCGACCTGCCTTACCGCACCGTTGGCGAGCCAGGCGATCCTGTGCCTTACACCGTGCGTGGCGACAACTCGCTCACCATCCTGCTGCTGCTCTGCTTCGTACTCTTCGTTGTCTCGCTGGCCCATTCCAAGCACTTCCTGGCAAAGCAGCTGAAAGACTTCTTCTGGCCTACCAGCAACGACCGTGAAAGCGGAGAAAGTGGTGGCGAGCTGCGCTTCATGATGTTCCTCTCGCTGGTCAATGCTCTGGTGCTCGCCATCAGCACCTACCTGCTTGCCAGCAATGCTATCGACCAAAGGGTCATAGAGAGTACCGGCGTGATGCTCATCGCCATACTCTTCGCTTCGTTCACCTCTTACTATTGCCTGAAATGGCTCGTGGCCTCCATCGTGAACCTTACCTTCTTTGGTGGAAAAAAATCTTTACAATGGATGACCCTCCAACTGCAGGTGACGGCACTCGAGGGAGTGCTCCTCTTTCCCGTCCTCGCCCTGCAGATTTACTTCGACTTCTCTGCGCAAAATGCACTAATATATATAGGTCTTGTTCTTTTTTTGAACAAAATCCTAATATTTTACAAGGCTTACCAAATCTTTTTTAAAGGAAATGGTCTTTATTTGCAAACTTTTTTGTACTTTTGCAGCCTTGAAATAGCACCTATGCTCGCTTTGTGCGGTGCAGGGCTTGCAATTATCGACACGATAAAAATAAATTTTTAGGACAAAACTTAAAAAGAAATGATTAAGAAGATTTTGGTTTCGCAACCCAAACCGACGAGCGACAAGTCGCCTTACTATGACATTGCAGAACGCTTCGGAGTGGAGCTGGTGTTCCGTCCGTTCATCAAGGTGGAGGGAATCTCTGCACGAGAGTTCCGCACTCAGAAGGTGACTATCACCGACTATACTGCTGTCATCTTCACCTCGCGGCATGCTATCGACCACTTTTTCACCCTCGCCAAGGAGCTTCGCGCCAACATCTCCGAGGACATGAAATATTTCTGCGTCACCGAAACCATTGCCCTCTACATCCAGAAATACGTGCAATATCGCAAGCGTAAGGTGTTTTACGGAGCGTCGGGAAAGGTCGACGACCTGCTGCCGATGATGGTCAAGCACAAGAACGAGCGCTACCTTGTGCCACAGAGCGACGTGCACAACGATGCCATCGCTCAGCTGCTCGACTCGAAGAAGCTGCAGCACAAGGAGTGCGTGATGTATCGTACGGTGAGCAACGACTTCACCGAGGAGGAAGTCAAGGCTTTTGACTACGACATGCTGCTCTTCTTCAGCCCTTCGGGTATTGAGGCGCTGTCGAAGAACTTCCCCAACTTCCAGCAGGGCGACATTGCTATCGCTACCTTCGGTCCCACAACAGCCAAGGCCGCCGAGGATGCCGGACTGCGGCTCGACCTGAAAGCTCCATCAGAGAAATATCCTTCGATGACGGGTGCCCTTCAGCATTTCCTGCTGATGCAAGAAGACTAAGGAACTGGATCGTAGCCGGAACCGCCCCAAGGATTACAGCGTAATATACGCCAAATGGCCAGTACGAGACCTCGTACTGGCCCATGTTTTATAATAGCCTCACGAGCATATTGTGAGCAAGTGGGGGTGAAGCGGCAAGAAGCAGGAGTGAATGGGCTGATGCACCGCTGATAGAAGATGATGGGCAGAATCAGCAGCCACTTCAGTACCAGGCTGATGTAATGTTTGGCGATGCGCAGCCAGTTCATGATAATTGTGTAATTCGTAGGAAGAAGTCAGTCTTTAGTCTTCAACTTCTCTGCGATATGAGTGAGAAGATACTTTACGCGGTTCACTATTTCTTTCGTGGGAAGGTGAATGTCAGAGAGCCAGATGAAGGCGATGGAGACCGTCTGGTCTGAGGGAATGGCGGGCAGTAGCAAGTGCTTGTTGGTGCGGTAGGCTTCGCGCAGCTGCCGCTTTACCCGATTGCGGTCAACAGCATGACGGAAGCGGCGCTTGGGCACGCTGATAAGCAGCTGTGCCGGCGGCCTATCGTCCTCGCGTACCTTTATTATATATACTACCCTAAGAGGAAAGGCAGCCCGGGTGTGGCTGCCTACTCCTGTGAATAGCTCGTCAATCTGCTTCTGACTGACTATGCGTTCAGACTTCTTGAATTGAAAACCTTCAATCTTCAATTTTCAATATTCAATGATTACTCTTCAGCCTTTTCTGCCTGTGCGGGCTGAGGCTTACTTTCAGCATCAATAGCCTTAATCTTCTCAAAGACAAGCTTCAGGTCGTCCTTGAGCTTCTCCACCTTGCGGTTCATCTCGTCAATGAGCGAGTTGCCCTTCTTCGAGCTGACGCTGAGGAATCCGAGGTTGTTCTCGTAGGTCTGGATATCCTGCTTCATCTGCTCGTACTGGCGCATGAGTCGTGCACGCTCGTTGTCGAGGGCACCCTCGCCACGCTCAGCCACCTGCTTGAGGTTATCCTTGAACTTCGAGAGACGGCGCTTGGCTACAGAAATATTCAGTTCCTTGTAGAGCTTGTCGAGCACGGCATGATACTCTTCGTAGAGCTTATCCTTCTCCTTGAAGGGCACGTGGCCGATGCTGTTATACTCCTCGACCAGCTTCTGCACCTTTTCCTGCAATCCTTCGCCAGCTTCCTCGGCTGCGGCTTTCAGACGTTCCAGTACGTCGCGCTTCTTCTCCAGATTAGCATGTTCCTCGCCACGCTGTCCGGCACCTGCGGCATTGCGGGCCTCAAAGAACTTGTTGCAGGCACCGAGGAACTCCTCCCACAGCTGGTCGCCCAGTTTCTTGGGCACCATTCCGATGGTCTTCCACTCCTTCTGCAGGGCGATGAGCTTGTCGCTTGTCGAGCGCCACTCGGTGCTGTCCTGCAGGGCCTTAGCCTTCTCTATGAGGGCGCGCTTCTTGTCGGCATTCTCCTTGTAGGTGTCCTTCAGAGCCTTGAAGTGTTCACCCTTGCTGGTGAAGAACTGGTCGCAGGCATTGCGGAAACGCTCGAATATCTTCACGTTCATCTTCTGCGGAGCAAAGCCCACAGTCTTCCATTCTGCCTGCAGGGCAATGATTTCCTGTGTGTGGCGGTCCCAGTCGGCGCTGGTCTTGTTCTCCTCGGCAATGATGGCCTCCACCTTCTCGCAGAGTTCGGTCTTCTTGGCCAGGTTCTGCTCCTCACGCTCACGAAGAGCCTCGAAGTGCTGCTGATGACGCTTGTTGATAACTGTCGAGGCAGCCTTGAACCTCTGCCACACCTCCTCGCGCAGCTCGTTGCTCACAGGTCCGATTTCGCGATATTCGGCATGCAACTGCTGCAGCTTGTGGAAGGCACCGATGATGTCCGTCTCATCGGCCAGCTTCTCGGCCTCCTCACAAAGGCGAGTCTTAGCCTCGAGGTTCTTCTTGAAGTCCAGCTCACGGGCCTCGCTGTTCAGCTTCAGCAGGTCATAGAACTGCTCTACGTAGTGCTGGTAGTTGCGCCACAGGTCGTTAGCCCTCTCGGCGGGCACAGCCTTAATCTCGCGCCACTCCGTCTGCAGGGCCTTGAACTCCTGGTATGTCTTGCTGGCCTCCTCAGGTGTGGTCACCATAGCCTTAATCTTCTCTATGATATTCAGCTTGCGCTTCAGGTTTTCCTCCTTCTCAGCTTCCTGCTGGCGGAACTGTTGCTGACGGCGCTCCTTGATTATGCCCATCTCGGCTTTGAACACCTCTTCGTCCTCGTCGGGCAGCACCTGATACTGCTCGGGGTCGCCTCCGCCGTCGATAAACGCCTTTAGGTTTGCCTCGCGCTCTGCGATGTGCAGTTTGTAGAAGACGGTTTTCAGTTGCTCCACCTCGTCCTTCTGCGGAGGTTCCTCGCCGTGGGCAATTTCCTTCACGCGCTCCAGCACCTCCTTCTTGGTCTGGTACACACGACGTGGCTGCTCCTCCTCTGCAGCGGGTTCCTCTGCTACTGGTTCCTTTGCGGGTTCCTCTGCTACAGGCTCCTCTGCGGGTTCTTCTGCTACAGGCTCCTCTGCTGCTGGTTCTTCGGCTACGGGTTCCGTTGCTGGTTCTTCGGCTACGGGTTCCTCTGCGGGTACAGCTTCTTCCTGCGGGGCTTCTTCTGCGGTTGATACTTCAGGAGCAGCGGCTTCCTGGTTGATTACTTTTGCCTCTTCTTCGACTGGCGAAGCATTCACGAGGGTGTTCTCTTGAGAGTCCATCATTTAACTGTTTTAGTTACTGAATCGGTTGGTACTAACATATAATTCTCATGCAATCAGTCTGCTCAGGCACACGATTGAGGCGGTAAAATTACAAAAAAGTCCTGACACACCGCAAATTCTCTCACATCTTTTTATTATCTTATTGTTTTTTAACAAAGCGCCAGAACCGTCGCCTCCTGTCATTTTTCCTTCTCGAAGGCAATCCCTTCGTAGAGCCCCTGAGAGCCTTCACGGCTTTCGGGGAGGAAGTGCAGGCGCACGCCGCGGATGTTTTTCTTGGCGTGGAAGTCGCTTATTCTGTCCACCTTGTCGCTCTCAATCTCAAGCTTCATCATGCCCAAGTTCTCCAGCCTCACACGGTCTCCCTTGCGCAGGTGGCTTTTGATGACTTCGGCAACGCTCAGCATGACGCCCAGCACATTGGCCTCGCTGGTACCCATACGCTGGGCAGCCTCCCGATAGATCTCGCGTGACTCGATGGTCTGCTGATGCACGGCCACCGCCTTGTACTTGCCGAAGGTCGAAAGCCTCGGCTTAGTCTCCTTTTCGATTTTATACTTCATGTTCTTTCCTATTAATAATTTGTATACCTATGATTATCCTATCCTCCATTCCTGACCGCCCTCTTTCCTGCCAAGAACTACTTAAACCCGACAGAAGTCCGTAGCAAGCCGCCCTTCATCTACGTTCTGTCTTTGAAATTCTCTCGAGAATTTACCAGAAAAAGCCGTTTAAAGTCCATGAAAGAACGGCTTAAACCCAGAAATTCTCTCGAGAATTTTATAGTATTCCCTGCATTTTGTTAGTGAAACATTCTTTCAGTCAGTCAGTAAAAGCCGTTCCAGCTTCCTTCCTGCCAGGCTCTTTATGGCCATCATTCTTGTGACTGCAAAGTTACAAAATATTTGGGAAACGCGAAAGAAACTTCAGAAAAAATATGCAACTTTCCGAAAAAGCTTTCATGCGAAAGAATAAGTAGTAGAAATTGCAGATTCCTGCTAAAATACGTTAATGTCGAAAAAAATGCACGATTTTTTTGGTTTTGTGCAGAAAACGCCGTACCTTTGCACAAAATTTTGAAAATTGTGCAATGAACGCAGGTTCAAGTTTCAATAAATACATACACGATGCCATTACCCACAACTGGGACAGCGATGCCCTGACCGACTATCAGGGACAGACTTTGCAGTTTCATGATGTGGCTCGAAAGATAGAGAAACTTCATATTCTCTTCGAACACAGCGGCATCAAACCAGGTGACAAAATCGCCATTTGCGGACGCAATTCGGCACATTGGGCCGTCGCTTTC
This sequence comes from Prevotella sp., assembly GCA_017645905.1. Lineage (GTDB taxonomy): Bacteria > Bacteroidota > Bacteroidia > Bacteroidales > Bacteroidaceae > Prevotella. The sequence continues at coordinate 34,365 of JAGCNO010000089.1, forward strand.
TTAGCGACGCTGACTTATGGAGCTGTGGCGGTGCCCATACTTCATGAGTTTAATGCGGAGCAAACACATAATATTGTGAACCACTCCGAGGCAAAACTGCTTTTTGTCGGCGACTTTGTGGCGAAGGACATCGACCATTCGTGTATGGAGCAATTGCTGGGTGTAGTCTATTTGCCCGACTTCTCGCTGCTCCTGTCGCGCTCCGAGGAACTGACTAATGCCCGTGAGCACCTGAACATGATGTTCGGAGAGAAGTTCCCCTGTGCCTTCCGTAAGGAGGACTTCGGCTACTATGAGGACAAGCCCGAGGAGCTGGCACTCATCAACTATACCAGCGGCACTACGGGATTCTCGAAGGGCGTTATGCTGCCTTACCGTGCTCTCTGGGGCAATCTGGACTTCTGTCTGCGCCGACTGGGCCACATAGTGAAGAGCGGGCTGAATATGCTGGAGATACTTCCTATGGCCCACATGTATGGCCTGTCGATAGAGTTTATCTTCGGCTTCTGTAGCGGATGCCACATCTTCTTCCTTAACCGTCTGCCGTCGCCGTCGCTTATTGCAAAGGCCTACACCGAGATACGCCCGTGTGTTGTTATCGCCGTACCTCTTATCGTCGAGAAAATCATCCGCAAGAAAGTGTTCCCGAAGCTTAATTCCCCTCGCATGAAGCTGCTGCTCGCCATGCCTGTGGTGCAGAACAAAGTGAAGGAACGCATCTGCCAGCTGGTCTACGAAGCCTTTGGCGGACAGGCCTATGAGATTATTGTGGGTGGCGCATCCCTGTCGAAGGAGGTGGAGCAGTTCTTGCTCTCTATCGGCTTCCCGTTGACCGTTGGCTACGGCACTACAGAGTGTGCCCCGCTTATCAGCTATAGCGACTGGCGTGAATTCCTGCCCGGCAGCTGCGGACAGGTACTCGACAACATGGAGGTGCGCATACTTAGCGACGATCCGGAGAACATACCTGGCGAGATAGTGACGCGGGGAACAAACGTCATGCTGGGCTACTATAAGAATGAGGAGGCAACACGCCAGGCTCTTGACGACGATGGATGGTACCATACTGGCGACCTTGGCACGATGAACGCCGAGGGTCATATCTTCATTCGCGGACGTATCAAGAACATGCTCCTGGGAGCCAACGGGCAGAACGTATACCCCGAGGAGATAGAGGACTTGCTGAACTCCATGCCTATGGTCAGCGAGAGCCTCGTGGTGCAGCGCGGCGAACAGCTCGTAGCACTTATCTATCCCGATCAGGACGAGACTGCCGGTCTACAGCAAGACGAGCTGGAGGCCGTCATGGAGCAGAACCGCCAGAACCTTAACCAGCAGATGCCTGCCTTCTCGCGCATTAGCCGAGTAGAATTACAGAAAGAGGAGTTCGCAAAGACTCCGAAGAAGAGTATAAAACGATACCTTTACTCATAGACTTATGGAAAACATTCCAAGCTTTAACCAGTTGATTCAGAAGAGTATCATCGACTTCTGGGATTTGGATGCGCTGACCGACTACAAGGGCCAGACCCTGCAATATCACGACGTGGCACGCAAAATTGAGAAAATCCACATATTGTTTGAGAACTCTGGTGTGGTGAAGGGCGACAAGATTGCCCTTTGTGGCCGCAACAGCAGCCAGTGGGCTGTGGCCTTCCTTGCCACGCTCACCTACGGGGCCATTGCCGTGCCCATCCTCCACGAGTTCATGCCTGAGCAGATTCACAATATCGTGAACCACAGCGACGCCAAGCTTCTCTTCGCCGGCGACCATGTGGCTGGTACGATAGATGCTAACCAAATGCCGGGACTGGAGGGTATCATCAGAAGCACGGACTACACCCTGCTGCTGTCGCGCTCGGAGAAACTGACCTATGCCCGCGAGAACTTGAACGCGCTTTACGGCCAGAAGTTCCCCAAGTATTTTCGTAAGGAACACATAAAATATTATTTTGAAAAGAGCCCCGACGAGCTGGCACTCATCAACTACACCAGCGGAACAACGGGTTTCTCGAAGGGCGTGATGATTCCCTACCGTGCACTTTGGTCGAACTATGACTTCGCCTGTCAGGTGCTGGGCAGCACCATTGCCAAGGGCGACAACATCATCTCCATCCTGCCCATGGCCCACATGTATGGCATGGCCTTCGAGTTTATCTTCGAGTTCCTCCACGGCTGTCATGTGTTCTACCTGACGCGCACGCCGTCGCCGGCCATCATCGCCCAGGCCCTGGCCGAGGTGAAGCCTCGTGTGGTCATTGCCGTGCCGTTGGTCATAGAGAAGATCGTGCGCAAGAAGGTGTTCCCCAAGATTCAGAATAACCGCATGCGCCTGCTGCTGCAGATGCCTATCATCTCGCAAAAGGTACGCGAAATGATTTGCCAAGAGGTGCTCAAGGCCTTCGGAGGCAACATGTACGAAATCATTATTGGTGGTGCAGCCTTCAATCAGGAGGTGGAGTCGTTCCTCAAACGCATCAACTTCCCCTATACTGTGGGTTACGGAGCTACGGAGTGTGCTCCCATCATCTGCTACAGCGACTGGCACACCTTCGCCCCAGGCTCCTGCGGACGTGCCGTGCAGCACATGCAGGTGAAGATTGACTCGCCAGACCCATCCTCTGTTCCAGGCGAGATACTGGCCAAGGGAATGAACGTCATGCTGGGCTACTACAAGAACGAGGAGGCAACACGCGAGGCCCTCGACAAGGACGGATGGTATCATACTGGCGACCTCGGTACGATGGATGAAGACGGCAACGTTTATATCAACGGCCGTTCGAAGAATATGCTGCTCGGTGCCAACGGACAGAACATCTATCCCGAGGAGATAGAGGATAAGCTCAACTCGATGACTCTTGTCGCAGAGAGCATCGTCGTGCAGCGTGAATCGAAAATCGTGGCGCTCGTACATCCTGACCTGGAGGAGGCACGACTGATGAAATTCACCCACGAAGATCTGGAAGGCATCATGGAGCAGAACCGCACCACGCTGAACCAGACACTACCAGCATACGAGAAAATCAGCGAGATAGAGATTTACGACGAGGAGTTTGCAAAGACTCCGAAGAAAAGTATCAAACGCTATCTTTACACATAAACCTAAACCAGTCGTACTTCCTCTTATAGCGGGTCTACATCGTAGTATATCTGTAGCGAGGCATAGCGCTTGTCCTGCATCATTTGCTGTTGAGCATTGCGCAGGTATTGTTTGGCCAGAGTGATGTCAAGACCAGGCTCCAGTTTCAGCACCAGTTTGCGTATGCACAGTGTCTTGACACGTGCTACGGCAGGCTTGTCGGGACCCAGAACCCGGCTTCCGAACCATTGGCGCAGACGGCTGCCCATCTCCAGTCCGGCGGTGTCGGCCACCGCATCGCTTTTGTGTTTCAAGTAGACATAGATGAGCCGGTGGAAGGGCGGGTAGTGGAAGGCCAGCCGTTCGTCGGCCAAATCGTGATAGAAAGCCTGGAAATCGTTTCTCACCACATGATCTATAACCGACTGATGAGGGTCGCGTGTCTGAAGTATCACTAGTCCGCGTTTGCCTTTGCGCCCCGCACGTCCACTCACCTGCATCATCATCATGTAGGCGTGTTCGTAGGCTCGGAAGTCGGGATATTGGAGCATGGCGTCGGCATCAAGGATGCCCACCACGGAGACACGGTCGAAGTCCAGTCCCTTGCTAATCATCTGGGTGCCGATGAGCAGGTTAGTCCGCCCGGCGGCAAAGTCGTTGATGATTCGCTCGTAGGCATGTTGTGTTCGTGTGGTGTCAAGGTCCATGCGGGCTATGCGGGCATCGGGCAGTAGCTCACGTATCTGGTCCTCAATCTTCTCTGTACCGAAGCCCCGTCCCTGTAGCTCTTTGCTGCCGCATGCCGGACACTCTGTGGGCACGCGGTAGGTGAAGCCGCAGTAATGGCACGATAGCTGGTTTGTCGTTCGGTGGAGTGTGAGGCTCACGTCACAATGTTCACAATGGGGAACCCAACCACACTGGCGGCACATCACCATTGGTGCCCAGCCGCGACGGTTCTGGAAGAGGATGGCCTGTTGGCCGTTCTCCAAGGCCTCGCGCACGCGCACTAATAATAGTGGTGAGAAAGGGCCGCGCATCATTTTGCGGTGGCGTAGGTCCTGGATGTCTACCACTTGTATTTCGGGCATTTCGATGCCCTGGTGTCGCTCCTTGAGTTCCACCAGCCCGTACTTGCCTTTTACGGCGTTGTGGTAGGTCTCCATCGAGGGAGTGGCCGTGCCAAGCAGTACGCTGCATCCCTTCCCAGTCTGCGAGGCGAGCATGATGGCTGCGCTCCTGGCGTGGTAGCGTGGCATGGGGTCCTGCTGCTTGAAACTGGTCTCGTGCTCCTCGTCGACGATGACCAGTCCAAGGCGTTGGAAGGGTAGGAAAACTGCCGAACGGGCACCAAGGATGATGTCGTAGGGAGCCCCGGAGAGCTGCTTCTGCCATATCTCAACACGCTCGGCGTCGCTGTATCGTGAGTGGTAGATGCCCATGCGGTCACCGAATACACGGCGGAGACGGTCCATCATCTGCACCGTGAGGGCAATCTCGGGCAACAGGTAGAGCACCTGGCGATGGCTCTCCAGTTCACGCTGAATGAGGTGCATGTAAAGTTCCGTCTTTCCGCTGCCGGTGACACCATGCAGAAGGGTCACCTTCCGCTTCATCATGGAGAGCAGCACCTTGTTGTAGGCATCCTGCTGAACCGTGCTCAGTTTCTTGATCAGCTCGGGATGTGGCTGGCCGCCGTGGTTCAGCCGGCCCACCTCCACCTCGTAGGTCTCCAGCAGCCCGCGTTTCTCTAGTGCCTTTACGGTATCGTGCGTGGCACCGCTGACATTGAGCAGCTCCTCACGAGTTACCTCTAACTTTTCACTTATCACTTCACACTTATCACTTACCATGTCCCATCCTGAGAGTTGGAGATATGCAGTAAAGGCTTCCTGCTGCTTTGGTGCCCGGGCCAGCATGTCGAGGGCGGCGTGAAGGGCTTGTTCACTTTGGAACAGAGACGTAAGACGTATATAGGTCTCGGTGCGCGGCTTGTAGCCTTCTTCAGCCTTTAGGCCAGAGGGCAGCGCAGCCTTGTAGACCTCACCGATGGGAGACATGTAGTAGTCGGACATCCACTGCCACAGGAGAAATTGACTTGGTAGCACAATGGGCTCCCGGTCCATCACCTGAAGCAGGTCTTTTACCTCATAGTCTACGGGCTTCTCGTCGTGGAGCCGGGCTACCAGGCCAACGTAGCGTTTACTTCGTCCGAATGGCACCAGCACACGAACACCTACCTGAACCTGTCCCTGCAAAGCCTGAGGCAGGGAGTAGGTGAAAAAGCCTTCGAGAGGAAGGGGAAGGATGACGTCGGCGTAGGTCACAACAGAATGATAACTCTAATCGTGGCAAAGGTAAGCAAAATAGAGATAACAGGGAAATGAGAATGGTATAAAAATGCTTAAAACCGTGTTTTCTAGACAAATTTATCTAAAAAAACTATCGCCAGTCTTATATATAAAAAATAATGTGTAAATTTGCACCCCCAATTACAAAACATTAATTATTATGGACTACAGAGATTTATCAACATCAATTAATCGCGAACAACAGCTGGAGGCCGCAGCAGCCTTTCCAGTACTGATGCGCAAGGTTTACCTTTGGATGACTTTTGCACTAGTCATCACTGCCTTCACTGCCTACTATGTTGCTACGAATGAGACCATACTAGCGGCTATAGTCAACAATCAGGCGCTCTTCTGGGGGCTCATCATTGCTGAACTAGTCCTCGTATTCAGCGTCACAGCTGCCATTAACAAGCTTTCCCTTACGGTGGCTACGCTGCTATTCGTGCTTTACTCCGTCATCAACGGTGCGACACTTTCGTTCATCCTGATGATATACACCGCGTCGTCTGTCGTAAGTGTATTCTTCATTACAGCAGGAACCTTCGCTGCTATGGCGGCATACGGCTATTTCACCAAGACCGACCTCTCGTCCTGGGGTAAGTATCTGATAATGGCACTCATCGGACTAATTATTGCCTCCATAGTTAATTTGTTCACACAGAGCTCAGGATTACAGATGATCCTCAATTACGCTGGCGTGCTCATCTTTGTCGGCCTTACCGCTTACGACACTCAGAAGATCAAGGTTATGCTCCTACAGGCTACCGATGCTGGAGAAGGCGCACAGAAAATAGCACTCATGGGAGCGCTCTCACTCTACCTCGATTTCATCAATCTTTTCATCCATCTCCTACGTATTTTAGGTGACAGAAGAGGTTAGTTTGTTAATACAAACAAAATAGGTGTAGATTTTTCTTAAAGAACCAAAAAATATTTTGCCGTTTTAGGAAATCTGTGTACCTTTGCATCCGCTTTCGCTCAAAAATAGGACGAAAGTCATCATTTAGAGTTCTTTGAAACGCTTACATAGACAGAAGAAGTAGTACAAGAAGCAGCATGTATATATAATTAATGTATACATGTTGGGTATTAGAAACGAACCGTTCAATTCACTTTTTAGTGATAGTTTACTTGAATCTTTTTGATCCGTCCTTGAGCACAGATTAATACGGACTCCGTGCCCCGCCATTATGCTCGGTGTGCCGTGCCGTGAGATATTTTTTTACAAAGAAGAGTATGATCCTG
>JAGCNO010000090.1 GCA_017645905.1 Prevotella sp.
CACCCCCGACCCCTCTTCAGATGGAGAGGAGAGTATATACTCTCGAAATAATGAGGATGGACAAGATGTATCTACTCCCCTCTCCTTGGGAGAGGGACTTGGGGTGAGGCTCTTCCGTGCCCCTACCGACAACGACCGTGGTTTCGGCAACTGGATAGCAAAGGACTGGACGCGCCAGGGCCTCGACCTTCTGCGCGACAGCCTCATCAGCGTCACGCCCACCGACAGCACCGTCGCCTACCTCACCGCCAATGGCTGCGTCACCGTGAACTATAAGTCCACGCCCCTTGCCGACGGCGGCCTCGACCTCCTCGTCACCTTCACCCCGCAGGGCGACTTGCCTACGCTTCCCTGCCTTGGCATCACCCTTGCCCTGCCCCGCACCATGAGCCACCTGCGCTATTTCGGCCGTGGCCCCTGGGACAACTACCCCGACCGTCACGCCTCTACTTACATTAATGTATGGGAGAGCACCGTCCAAGAACAATACGTTCACTATCCCCGTCCTCAGGACAGCGGCAACCACGACGACACCCGCTGGCTGGAGCTCACCGACTCTACTGGCCACGGCATCCGTGTCGAGTCTCCCCTCTCCTTCGGGGAGGGGCCGGGTGAGGGGTCTTTCTCCTTCTCCGCTCTCCCCTACTCCACCGAACACATCTACCAGACCGCCCACGACTGCGACCTCGTGGAAGACCCCGACCACGTCTACCTTAACCTCTGCTGCGCCGTCCTCGGCCTTGGCAACAGCTCCTGCGGACCCGGCGTGCTGAAGAAATACGCCATCCCACAAAAGCCCCACACCCTACACATTAGGATATACCCATTGTAGCCACATATTATTATTACAATAACAACCCTTTTATATTACCAACCTTTATAAATTTTTACTATGAACGAAATTCAGAATTTAGCCCCGCAGTGCGTATGGAAGAACTTCTACGCACTCACGCAGGTGCCCCGTCCGAGTGGTCACCTTGAGAAGATTCAGCAGTTCCTGCTCGACTTCGGCAAGCAGGCCGGTGTGTTCGCAGAGAAGGACCCCGCCGGAAACATTCATTTCCGCAAGCCCGCCACTCCCGGCATGGAGGGCCGCAAGGGCATCATCCTGCAGGCTCACATGGACATGGTGCCACAGAAGACGCCCGAGTCCACCCACAACTTTGAGACCGACCCCATCCAGCCTTGGATTGACGGCGAGTGGGTAAAGGCCAAGGGCACCACCCTCGGAGCCGACAACGGCCTCGGCGTGGCCAGCATCATGGCTATCATGGAGGACAAGACGCTGAAGCACGGCCCCATCGACGCCCTCATCACCGCCGACGAGGAGACCGGCATGTTCGGTGCCAACGACCTGCCCAAGGGCGAGCTTGAGGGCGACATCCTGCTCAACCTCGACTCAGAACACTGGGGAAAGTTCGTCATCGGCAGCGCCGGCGGCATCGACGTCACCGCCCAGCTCGACTACAAAGAGCTGGAGACCGACCCAGAGGACGTGGCCGTCAGCATCGCCGTTCAGGGACTGCGCGGAGGCCATAGCGGTCTGGAAATCAACGAGGGCCGTGCCAACGCCAACAAGCTCCTCGTGCAGATAGTCCGCGAAGCCATCGCCGACCTCGACGCCCGTCTCTGCTCCTGGCATGGCGGCAACATGCGCAACGCCATCCCCTTCAAGGCTGTCGCCGTGCTCACCCTGCCGAAGGAGAACCTGCAGCAGCTCAAGGACGACGTGGCCGACTGGCGCGACACCTTCTGCGACGAGTTCAAACTCATTGAGCCGCAGGGCGTAGACCTCACCATTGAGGAGGTCGACGTGCCGAAGATGCAGGTGCCTGAGGAAATCCAGGACAACATCATCGACGCCATCTACGCCTGCCACGACGGCGTCATCCGTTTCATCCCCGCCTATCCCGCAGTGGTCGAGACCTCGTCGAACCTCGCCATCATCGACATCGGCGGCGGTCATGCCGGCATAAAAATACTGGCACGTTCGAGCCGCGAGGACATGAAGGCCTACGTCGCCACGATGCTCGAGAGCTGCTTCTCCATGGCCGGCATGAAGGTCGAGACCAGCGGCTCCTACGGTGGCTGGGACCCCAACCCCGACTCCGAAATCCTCCACCTGCTGCTCAAGGAGTACAAGGACCTCTTCGGCAAGGACGGCATCATCCAGGTAGACCATGCCGGCCTGGAGTGCTCCGTCATCCTCGGCAAGTACCCCCACCTCGACGTCGTCTCCCTCGGTCCCACGATGAAGTCGCCCCACACCACCCAGGAGCGTGCCCTCATCGAGACCGTTGCCCCCTTCTGGCAGCTGCTCGTCAAGACCCTCGAAGACGTACCCGCCAAATAACCACGAAATCTTCAAATAGAAAGAACGGCTTTTTCAACCAGAGAAAGCCGTTCTTTCTATTTGAAAAAGCCGTTCTTTCAACCAGAAAAAGCCGTTCTTCATTTCTCATTTCTCATTTTTCATTTAGCGAGCGCAATTCTGTTAAACATACTTAAGTATTTGGCCTATATTAACCATAGCTCGGTAAAAGTTCCTAACTTTGCAGTCGAAATGAAGAAGTTCTGTCATATCAGTCTGTCGTTGCTGCTTTCGTTGACGCTCCTGTTTATCGGAAGCGGCATCAACTTCACACGATGTGCGCATACTGGAACGGTCAAGATGATGACCGTATTCAACAACGGCGGCATGGGTGACATGAGTTGTGGCATGACTTCTGATTGTATGACTGTGGAGCATGTGGAGCTGTCGCCAACGGACATGGCGCAGACGGTCAGTTATGACTTTCACGTCTTCCAGCCCTTGTTAGCCGTCCTGCCGAGCCTTGTCGCAGAATGGATAGTGCCAATGCAGAACAAGGCCTCAGTTCAGTTTATTCCATTAGTATGGAAAAGTCCGCCACGTGACTATCTGAACTTCATACAAGTGCTATTGATTTGATTTTAATATGATTCCGAGTGGCAGAGAAACTGCCTCTTGGCTTGTGTTGCATCCCCGTTTGACGGGGAGGCTAATTGTATCATATTAACATCAAAGGAATGACTCAATGAGATTTATATTGACTAGCATCTCCATGATGCTGACCCTGTCTGCACTTGGACAGGGCAACGACTCGTTGCAGGCCGACACGATGAAGACACAGAATTTGTCTGACGTCACCATTGTCGCACGTCGTTCAGGAACACGCAAGATTGGTGGTGCCGTGAACGGTATGCTCATTAACCGGGAGGAACTCTTCAAGGCGGCTTGCTGTAACCTTGGCGAGAGTTTTACGACAAATCCCAGTGTCGACGTAAACTACAGCGACGCTGCAACAGGCGCCAGGCAAATCAAGCTCTTAGGACTGAGCGGCACATACGTTCAGATGCTCACCGAGAACCTGCCCAACTTCCGTGGGGCGGCAGCTCCCTATTCACTTGACTATGTCCCTGGCCCTTGGATGAACAGCATCCAGGTGTCGAAGGGTGCCTCGTCAGTCCGCAACGGCTATGAGAGCATTACGGGACAGATTGACGTGGAGTATCTGAAACCCGACAACGACGAAGGAGCGACGGCGAACCTCTACGGCAGCACATTAGGACGATTGGAGGCTAATGCCGATGCCAACGTCCATCTTGACAACAAGCTGAGCACCGAGGTGCTGGCACATTATCAGGACGACTTCGGACATCACGACGTCAACAAAGACGGATTCCTCGACCAGCCCGACGTGCGCCAGTGGAACCTTCAGAACCGCTGGAAGTGGAAGGGCAACCACTATCTGTTTCACGGAGGCATCAGCATGGTGAAGGAGAAACGGGAGGGAGGACAGACACATCACACCTCAACTCCTAACTCCTCACTCCTCACTCCTAACTCCTCACTCATAGTGTCCGACGGTTCTCCGTCGGTAACTCCTAACTCCTATCAGATTGCCATCGAGACCGACCGCTACGAAGGTTATATGAAACATGCCTTCATCCTCAACCCTGAGCACGGCACGAACATTGCCGTCATGGGCAATGCCTCGATGCATCTGCAGGATGCCAACTATGGCGAGAAGCACTATAGCGTGAACCAGAAGAACGCCTACGCCCAGCTGCTGTTCGAGACCAACTTCAACGAGCAGCACAACCTCTCGACGGGGCTCTCGCTGAACTATGACTTTTTAAGTGAAGAGTG
>JAGCNO010000012.1 GCA_017645905.1 Prevotella sp.
AGTGAGTTGTGCCAGCTCTTCTTGGTCGTAGAATGAATAGACAACATCCTCGCTTGCCGTACTCTCCAGCGAGGCAATAAAGCTGAAAACAGGATTAACAGCAGCATGGTTAAGGAACTGATTCTGTGAGAAATACACCTGGCCAACGTTGGTCGTCGACTCGTCAAGTCCTCCACGAATACCGATTACCATTAGGGGCAGGCAGAGCAGGTAGAAGAGCGTCCAGCCAACGCGAGATTTACTACAAGGAGAATGAAGACGGAGTATAAATAGGTAGCCAGCGAAAATAACAGCCGTAAGGAGCAGCACCGCCACCAGCCGGAGAAGAAGGAAACCCGTGCTGACACTGGCCATAGCATCGGTGGGCGTGTCGAGATATTGCAGACACGAGGCATCGAGCTTGAAGTTCCAGAAGGGGTAAAGGCTGGCGTCGGCCACCAGAGCCAAGGCAATAGCGAAGGATACAACGGCAAAATAGAAACGCAGCACCCACGTCAGGCTCTTGTGCCACCACCACACGCTGACCATAACCATCAGGAGGGGAAGGGCCACGATGTAGAGCGACATGGAGAGGTCGAGCGTCATGCCGTGGCAGACGACCTGAAGGAGGTCAGCGACAGCAAAGGGATGGTCCTCCCGGCAATAGAACATGAACGCCACCTTGCCCAAGACGAACACCAAGAGCGTCCACAGGAAAGTGCCTAAGAGGAACCTGACATTACGGAGCATAGCATCTTAGTAGGTGAACACGCCGTGCTCGCTCTCGATGGTCAGCGAGCGCTGTCCCTTCTCTATACGTCCCACCACCTGCGCGTCGATGTTGAAGCTGCGGCTGATGTCGATGACGGCCTGCGCCACCTCGGGCCGGACGTATATCTCCATGCGATGGCCCATGTTGAACACCTGATACATCTCCTTCCAGTCGGTGCCCGACTGCTCATGGATGATCTGGAACAGCGGCGGAACGGGGAACATGTTGTCCTTCACCACACGACAGTCATCGCACACGAAGTGAAGCACCTTGGTTTGTGCGCCACCTGTGCAATGAACCATTCCGTGAATCTCAGGCCGAAGCTCATCGAGCACCCGCTTGATGACTGGGGCATAGGTACGGGTGGGAGAAAGCACCAGCTGGCCGACGGTGACTGACTGCGCAGATAGCGCAGTGTACGGGACAGTGTCAGTAAGACGGCAGCTGCCGCTATAAACGAGGTCATCGGGCACGGCGTGGTCGTAACTCTCGGGGTACTTCCCGGCCAGGTATTTGGCAAAGACATCGTGGCGGGCAGAAGTTAGTCCGTTGCTGCCCATGCCTCCGTTGTACTGCTTCTCGTAGGTAGCCTGTCCTGTCGACGAGAGGCCCACGATGACATCGCCAGGACGGATGTTGGCATTGTCGATGACATCGCTACGCTTCATGCGGCAGGTGACGGTAGAGTCTACGATGATAGTGCGCACGAGGTCGCCCACATCAGCTGTCTCACCACCCGTTGGCCAGATGCCGACGCCCATCTCGCGCAGCTCGGCAAGAAGGTCGTCGGTGCCCTGGATGATAGCCGAGATGACCTCTCCGGGCACGAGCATCTTATTGCGGCCTATGGTGGAGCTGACGAGGATATTGTCCGTAGCGCCCACGCAGAGCAGGTCGTCGGTGTTCATCACAATGGCATCCTGGGCGATGCCCCGCCACACGCTGAGGTCCCCCGTCTCTTTCCAATACATATAAGCCAGCGAGGACTTCGTGCCGGCCCCGTCGGCATGCATGATGTTGCAGTAGGCCGGGTCGCCGCCCAGAATGTCTGGGATAATCTTGCAGAAAGCCTGCGGGAAGAGCCCCTTGTCGATGTTCTTTATCGCTGCGTGAACGTCCTCCTTTGCAGCACTCACGCCACGAAGGGCGTATCGGTTACCGTGGTTTTCCATCCCAAGCTTACTATTAATTGCCTTCGATTTTGTGATACAGTGCCTCCACTAATGAGAGCAATCCCTCGTCGGGGTCATCTTCACGCAGGGAGGGGATGAGGATTTGGTTCAGCATTTTCTGGCACTCCACCTCCGAGATTCTTTTCTCCAGCTCATGACCAATCTCCACGCGCACGCCCTTGTCCTGATAGGCGAGCACGATGACGAGCATGTTGTCGTTAGGCTTGAAATTCTCGAACAGTGCGTAGGCGAAGGCCTCCACGTCAGAGTATGCCACATGGTTTACCGCCACGATGCAACCCTCTACGCCAAGTTCCACCCTGGCGTAGAGCAGTATGCGGTTCAGTTCGGCCTCTGCGTCAGACGAGAGCACGCCGTCGGGGTTCGACACGAAGCGCGGCGGGTTGCTGTCCTGCGGCAGAGGAACAGTGGCAAACGACCAGCCATCGTCGTCATCCTCGGCATCCACAGCGGGCTGCGTCGTCTGGTTGGTCTTGTTAGTCTCAGTGTTCTGTCCGGTCTTGGCGGAATTGACACTGCCCTGCTGTTTGCATGCAGTCATAGCTGTAGTCAGCAGGGCAGTCAATGCCACGAACAAAATTGATTCGAACGTCTTTCTCATTACTGATTTCTATTGCAGTCTGTTAGTGATGCCCCACTCCTTGATGGCCGACCAGTCGGGAGCGTTCGTGTGGTGCATGGTGAAGGGGGTGAACACATTGGTTTTCACGAATATTTCACCGGTCATGGTGTCGCCACTGAATTCCACACTCCACATTTTGTAGTCGCTGGAACTGTCTTCATTGTGGGCAAACTGAATGTCCAATTCCTTACTGCCTACCATATCACGTACACTCCAGTATTTGATACTGTCGGCAAGATAAGTGCCCCAAGGAGCATTGTCATATTTCTCCATGACGTACGCCATGCCGTTCCAAGGGCCGCCGGTGTTGTAAGCGGGGTCAACATCGAAGGTGATGACCACGCTCGTCGGCTTGTAAACTGTGCCCTGATATTCGCGGCGCACATCGAGCAGTCCCTCGAAGGTGACGGGGTGCCAGGTGGGAATCAGCTCATTGTAGCCCCAATGTTTCACCTTGCTCAGGTCGGGCAGCGTGCCACGTACACAGCGGAAGTCCTGGCCAGGGCCGTCGTTGAGGTTGCACACACCGCTGAAGTTCTGGTCGTCAAGGCTATATTCCGTCGTGGCAAACTTGTCGTGCGTCTCAGTGAAGTCCACCTCGATGCCCACATCGCCGTTCTTTCGTGTCCACGTCTCCCAATGGATGTGGTGGTAGGTCATGGGCAGCTCGCTGTTATCATAGTACTCCACGGCATAGCCGTAGCCGCTGATGGAATACTCATGCTCATGCTCAAAGTAGAACACGGTCTTCGTGGTCTTCAATGGCTTGCCTTTGTATGTCCTCACGAACAGCTGGCTGCTGGTCTCCCAGGTGCCCGACATGGTGAGGGCGACCTCTTCTTCTTTCTCACACGAAGCAAAGATGACGGCTGCTACGAGGGCAGCCATCAATGAAAAAATCTTACGGCTTTTCATTTCTATCTTAGAATTTTACCTCGGGAGCTTTCTCAGCACCTGCCTCTGCCTCGAACTTTGCCATCTTGTCGAATCCGAAGAGGCCGGCAAGAATGTTCTTGGGGAACGAACGGATGACTACATTATAATTCTGTACGACGGAGTTGAACTTGTTGCGGGCCTCGTTGATGCGGTTCTCCGTTCCTTCAAGCTGCACCTGCAGGTCGCGGAAGTTCTCGTTAGCCTTCAGGTCAGGATAGCTCTCGCTGATAGCGATGAGGCGGCCAAGGGCAGCACCCAGCTCACCCTGAGCCTTTTGGTACTCCTGCAACTTCTCGGGGGTCAGGTTCTCAGGGTCAACAGTCATCTGCGTAGCTTTAGAACGGGCATTGACAACACCCTCAAGGGTCTCTTTCTCATGAGCAGCATAGCCCTTGACGGTCTCCACGAGGTTGGGGATGAGGTCGGCACGACGCTGATAGGCACTCTGCACGTTGGCAAATGCCGTAGTGGCCTTCTCCTGCTCGCCCACCATTGAGTTGTAAGCACTGACAGCCCATCCGCCAATGATGACGACGGCTGCGATAATTCCAATAAGAGATTTACTCAGTTTCATAATTGTTGTTATTTAAAGGGTTAATAATATGGTCTTATGGAATTTACCATCTTGACGTGGCTCCTCCTCCTCCGAAGCTGCCGCCGCCGAAGTGTCCTCCTCCGAAGCCGCCTCCGCCTCCTCCGAAGCCTCCACCAAAGCCACCGCCACGGAAACCTCCGCCGCTGCTGATGCCGCTGCTGGTAGACTCGTAGAAGGGGTTGGCAAGCAATGAGGAAGTTCCCAACAGCCCGAGCCACTGATACTTGCGGTTCAGGCGCGAGAAGAACATGCACCAGGCTATCAAGCCGGCCAAGGAAAGACCGAGGAAAGCAGGAATCTCGCTGTCATCGTTGCTATCAAGAAGCGACGACATCTGAGGCAGTTCCTTCTTCAGCATCAGGGCATAGACGGCTTTGGTAAGGTAGAGCATAGCACTGTCGGGCATTTCGGCACGCATGGCCGGCACGACGTACTGCTGTTCCAGTCTGTGACACTCGGCATCGGTGAGGTCGGCTTCCAAAGCACGGCCCGGCGACATGTTGATAGAGTGGTCACCATAGCCAACAACAATGACCAGTCCGCGGTCACGACGACCCACGCCATAGTTGTTACCCAGTTCCTGTGCCATGCGGTAGGGGTCGTCGTTCTCAATATGACCAACGACAGCCACCACCGTCTGAATGTCAAACCTGTCCTCCAAGCCTCTCAGAATGATGTTCATGCTGTCGACAACGTTCTGCGAGAGCACGCCGTCAGGGTTAGAGACATACTTCGTGGAGTCCTGCAGATAGGGTATGGGAAGGTTTTGCGCGTTCCAGTACGTTATCTCCCCAGTATCGCTCATTGCCGTCGACTGTGTGTACTGCGGAGTATCATCGTCGGCCGAGAACACCGTTATCTGCCAGAAGATGAGTCCGCTCACCAGTCCGATGATGAATATCCATCCCCATACCTTGCGAGCCTTAGCCCACAACGGATGGCTCTGCTCCCACTGGCGTTTGCGGGAGCTGACCTCGCTCTTGTATTGGGCGGCGAGTGCCTCGTAACGTTTGGAATACTCACGCTTGCTGCCTTTCTTCTTGCCAAACGCCCACACATTGTCGTCGTGCGACTTGTCGTATTCGTCTTCCAAGTCTCTGATGGCATCGTTGTAGCGGTTGGTAAGGGCTTTCAGGTCGTCAGTCCTGAGTGCCAACGCCGTAGTAGGCACATCATCCCACTTGCGGGTGATAGCGTAGCCACCTGCCACCAGCGCTGCAAGATAAGCCAGGAAATAAAAGTATGATGTAATCATGCTCTAATTAACGATTCTCAATAAAATTCAATTTTCAATCTTTAATTCGTCCCGTTCCACATCTCCCATGAGGCGAAGGCCTGCAAAAGGAGCATCTCCAACCCGTTCTTCACCTGCGCCCCTCGCTCTGCTCCCTTTTTCATGAAGAGCGTTGTATCGGGGTTATAGACGAGGTCGTAGAGTATGTTTTTGTCGTCAAGGGCCTCGTAGGGCAACTTCGGACACTCGTTGGAGTGCGGGAACATGCCCACAGGCGTACAGTTCACGATGACGTTATACTCCTGTACCACCTCCGGCGTGATGTCCTTGTAGCAGATGGTCTCCGGGCGCTCGTAACGCGACACGCAGACCGGTTCCACGCCAAGGCTCTTCAGCCCGTAGCAGATGGCCTTCGACGCTCCTCCCGTGCCCAGCACAAGGGCTCTCTTGTGGTAGCTTTCCAGCATGGGCTCGATGCTCTGCGTGAAGCCTATGACATCGCTGTTGAAGCCCTTCATATGTATCTTCCCGCCATCATGGGTCACGCGGATGACGTTCACCGCACCGATAGCCCGCGCCTCGGGACTGAGCTGATCGAGAAACTCAATCACGCGCTCCTTGTAGGGGATGGTGACGTTGAGTCCCTTCAATTCGGGATTGGCAGCGATCACCTCGATGATTTGCTCCACGTCTGCAATCTCGAAGTTGATGTACTTGGCGTTGATTCCCTCATCAGCGAACTTCTGATTAAAGTAGTTCACCGAAAAAGAATGTCCCAGCGGGTAACCGATTAATCCGTATTTATCCATAGTTGTTCGATATCTCGTTTCTCGTTATGTCGTTATGTCGATATTTCGATATTTCGACATCACGATTTTTTCCCCGTATAGAGTGTGCAGATGCCGAAGGTGAGCCTCTTAAACGACGCCTCCCGGAAGCCGGCCCTGGTGAGAATCTCCATCATGCGCTCGCCCTGCGGGAAAGCCTCGATGGTCTTTGTCAGGTAGCTGTATGCACTCTGGTCTTTCGAGATGAGCCGTCCGTAGACAGGCAGCACCGTATGGCTATAGACATGGAACAGCTGCTTCATCGGGAAACTTACTGGTGTGGTCAGCTCCACGATGCTCAGATGTCCTCCCGAACACAGCACACGACACATCTCCCTCAGCCCCTTGTCCAGGTCGGCGAAGTTGCGGATGCCGAAGGCTGCCGTCACAGCATCGAACGTTTCGTCCTCGTATGATAGGTTCAAGCAGTCCTCCTTCTCGAAGGAGATAACATTCTGTAATCCAAGCTGCTGCACCTTTTCACGTCCTACGTCCATCATCCCTTCGCTGATGTCTGCCCCGATGAGTCTTTGGGGTTTAAGCATCTGTGCGGCCAGGATGGCGAAGTCTCCCGTTCCGGTGGCAATGTCGAGCATCGTCTGCGGGCGGTAAGGCTCCAGCGCCCTGATAGCCTTGCGTCGCCAGCCTCGGTCTATATCCCAGGAGAGCCGATGGTTCAGCTTGTCGTAGGTCGGGGCAATGTTGTCGAACATCGCCTCTACCTGGGCAGCCTTAGCGTCGCCGTCCTCGTATGGCTTTATGGTCTCCTGTTGGTACATGAAAGCCACTGACTGACATTCTGCTCTATTCTCCCGGCGATGTTGTCGGCCGTGGCGGGCACGAATTTCTCGCCGGTGATGTGCTCATACAGCTCGATGTAGCGCTCCGAGACACTCTCGGCATACTCGTCGGTGATGACGGGCATCGTCTGTCCGGGCTCGTTCATGAAGCCCTGCTCGATGAGCCACTGGCGAACGAACTCCTTCGACAGCTGCCTTTGCGGCTCACCCTTGGCCAGCTTCTCCTCATAGCCGTCGGCATAGAAATAGCGCGAGGAGTCGGGCGTGTGAATCTCGTCGATGAGATACACTTTTCCATCGCGCTTGCCAAACTCATACTTTGTGTCTACGAGTATAAGTCCCTGCTTTGCAGCTATTTCCTGTCCGCGCTTAAAGAGACGCCGCGTGTAGTCCTCCATCACCTTGTAGTCCTCTTCCGACACCAGTCCCTGAGCGATAATCTCCTCTCGCGAGATGTTCATGTCGTGCCCTTCGGCAGCCTTCGTCGTCGGGGTGATGATGGGCTCGGGGAACCGCTCGTTTTCCTTCATGCCCTCGGGCAGCTGCACGCCGCAGAGGGTGCGCACACCCTTCTTGTACTCGCGCCAGGCCGAGCCGGTGAGTATCGAGCGGATGATCATCTCCACGGGGAAGCCCTCGCAGCGCAGCCCCACGGTGACCATCGGGTCGGGCGTGGCCAGCTTCCAGTTCGGGCAGATGTCGGCCGTAGCATCTAACTGCCGAGCCGCAATCTGGTTGAGCACCTGTCCCTTAAACGGTATGCCCTTCGGCAGCACCACGTCGAAAGCCGAGATGCGGTCGGTGGCCACCATAACAAGCAGGTCGCCCAAGTTGTAAACATCGCGCACCTTCCCGTGGTACACGCCATGCTGACCGTCAAATTCGAAGTCAGTTCTTGTCAAAGCCTTTGCCATAATTCTTCTAATGTTTACAATCTGCGTGCAAAGATGCGATTAAGCGAGAGCATAGAAAACACTTTTCGTTTGCTGAACGCAAGCATCTTCGCCGCAATTCGGCGGCAAAGTTACGAAGAAATATTGAAACACGGAAAGAGTTTTGGAAAAACTTTTTGCGCCGTGTTAGAATAAGCCGTTCTTTCCCGGAGAAAAAGCCGTTCTTTCTCATAGAAAAAGCCGTTCTTTCTACCAGAAAAAGCCGTTCTTTCTCCACGACCAATCTGTTCATTCCCGCCGTAGGGAATCTCACTCGTAGTGTTTATTTCTGAAAACGCACAACGATTCACACAATTTTTATAACTTTGGCAGGACTTCCGTAACGGTAAGGCTACCGTCTTTCACCTGAAAATGTACATCAAAACCGGCAAAGGGCATACCGTAGACGCGCTCAGGGTCGTCGTGGTAACGGGGACGAGGGTCTTGGGCGAGCACTTGCTTCAGGGCTTCAAGCTCATCGGAAGAGAAAAGACGGGCAAGGGAAGAGGGGATGTCGACCTGCAGGGGCTGCCATTCGTGGGTGTCGACAAAACCGCTGCGGGCGTCGGGATGGCTGTCGGTATAGGCCACGTAGGGCTTGATGTCGTAGATGGGGGTACCGTCCATGAGGTCGGCACCTAGCACGTGGATGACGGGTCCTTCATTGGCAGTCAGCTCCACATTATTAATATATACAGAAGAGAGGCCCAGACCGTTGGGACGAAAAGGGGAACGGGAAGCGAACACCCCTACCCTCTCGTTGCCGCCCAGACGCGGCGGACGTACCGTAAGGCCGTTAGCCTCGTGAGGGTTTGCAGAGAAGCCCCAGATGAGCCAAAGATGGGAGAATGTCTTCAGGCCGCGTACAGCCTCAATGCTGCGGTATGGAGGCTCGAGAATAATACGTCCCGGCAGTTTGTCGGCAACACCGCTCTGGCGGGGAATGCCGAACTTGGAAGTCATCGGAGAATGGAAGATGGCTACAGGATGGATTTCAATCATAGCAGCCGAGGCCCTTAGCCGTAGACAGAGAATCGAGGTGGAAGTCGTAGATGAGGTTCTTCTCGTCGACGAGACGGAAGTGCTGTTTGCCCTGAATGGAGTCGTCGGGTGTCTCCCACTTGACGTTCACAAAGCGGATGCTGTCGCCCTCGATGGCGGGGGTTCGCAACAGCGTGTTCTCGAAGTGGAAGTTGAAGGCGGTCAGAGAGTCACCTTCCAGGCTTTCACCCATCACCACGTCGTCGGCATAACCTGTGACGATGCTGCCCTTCATCTGCATGGCAAGGAGCGGATAGGGATAAGAGTCATAGCCGTTAGAGAAGCGCAGCGCAGCGCCCCGCTCAGCCGAGAAGGGATAGAACTGGGCCAGCGTGCACTGCTCCACGACAGCCACGCCACCATAAATGGCCACGCAATCGCCCAAGGTATTGGAGAACTGACAGCGCAGCAGACCCACGCTGCTGTTAAAGGCCTGCAGGCCAGGACCTTTGCAGTTGTGAACGACAGAGCGCTCCATATAAAGCCGCTGGCGGCCTTCCACATACTCAGCAGAGTCGCACACAATGCCATACTCTGCACTCCGTATCTCTGTGTCTACAAGGCGGTTACCAAACGACGAGCTGTGAATCCTGACACCTCGCCACTGCCCACTGACACGGTCGTAGGGCAGGTAGTCGAACATGTGGTCGAGGCGGTCGCCACGCAGGATGACGTTCTGCATCTTCACCTTGCCATAGACATCAATTCCGGCCTTGTCGTGGAAATAGAGTGTGGTGTTACGAAGGGTCAGCGTGGCCGCGCTGTCTACCCGCAGGCCGCCGTAGACGACGATGGGCTTCTGGATTTCCACCAAGCTATCGCGGTCGATGACTACGTTGCGCCAGGGGATGGCATCCCATGCAAAGCCCCGCAAGGCCACGCGCTGCTCCACGCCACTCTCAAGGAGGAACACCAGATCGTCGTCTATCTGAAGGGGAGTGGGCCGTCCGTTCTCTGGAGCCGTCAGCTCTACGAACACGCGGATGCTGTCGCCCTTGCGCACTTCCAGGTCGTTGACTACCGAGCCGAGGGTATTGTCAAGATAGGAACCGTCGACATTCACACGGAAGCCCGTCTGGTTGCCTTGACGCAGCCGCACACTCTTCAGACGTATGCCCTGCTTCATGCGGTTGAACACCCAGAAGTCGTATGTGCGAGAGCCTACGGTGCTAAACACCGTGTCCATGATTACGGAGTCACGTGAGAAGGTGAGCTTGGCCGAAGGACTATTAGAGAACTCGTCATCATCGCTGCAAGCCCAGAAGCCGGCAACGACAACTGCAAATGCTAAGAAGTAGCGGAGAAAAGGTCTATTCATTATTTGGATAACTTTGGTTTCAGCTCGTCGGGCGAGTCATTGGTAAACATATTCACAGCCGGTGCCTGTTTCTCAAAGAAGTTGCGCACGTCCTGCTCTGTGAGTGTGAGCTTAGGCTGGAAGTCAGGGCTCTGCATATAGCTAAGTATGGCCTTGCGCATCTGTCGGGCCACGTGACGGCTACTCAGGTCATTGCTGATGTCCATAGTAGTCATCAACAGACGTCCCTTCCCTACTCTGGCCTCGATGAGCATGCCCAGCTTGCGGCTCACGTGCCAAGTGTCGATGGGCTGTATGGGCGACTGGTAGTCGGCAGGCAGATACATGAGGTTCATTACCTGAGCCTTGTTCAGCAGTTCCCACCAGTTGAGGTTGGCCCATGTATCGGTAGGGAAGCCATGACTGAAGAGTGGATGGGTAGCATCGATATAGGCACCAGTGGTATGAGGCGGACGCATCTTAAACCACGACGTGTTCCAGAACACAGGAAGATAGGTCTGCTTCACGTCGCTACCCAGCGTGATATGTCCAGCAGCAGTGAGCAGCACCGAGCCGCCCTTGTGAAGCGTCTCAAGAGCCTTTGCGTCAAGTGTTTCGGAGATGTAAGGCTGCGCAGATAGCGCAGCATACGGGACAGGGCTCTCCTCCTCAGGATACACCCAGAAGTCCCACTCGTTCTTCAGTTTCCCCGACAGCATGACGACGAGCGTCAGCTTTTGCGGTGCCTTGATGGAGTCGAGGGCAACCTTCACAGTTCCCACCTCTATGTTCTTGGCAATGGGAAAATCGCCCTGAGAGAGGATGCCTCCTGCCATCACCTGGCCCGAATCGTTTCTGATATAATAAGATGTGCGCACGCCAGTCACATTACTGTTATAAGCATTGTACACCTCCACGGGCACTTGCAGCGTGTCCTTCGTAGTGTAGACAAACCTTGGGAACCGTGCCAGCGGCACAATCATATTACAGAACTGCCGCCATTGGTTTGCGTCGGTATAGCCTTTCTCTCGCCAATGCACATTAAGCGGGCCGACGAGGGCAGTACCCTGTCCGCTGTAATCGTTCAGCGACAGCAACTGGAAGCCCGTATACTCCGGTGTACGCAGGTTGCGCTCTATTTCGTATTTGTAGCAAAGCGTCTGCAACCGTCCGCTGGCATCAAGGAATTTCTCTGCCTGCGAAGCCATACCGTTGTCGCGGAGCAAGTCACGGAATATCTCGAAGTTTCGGGCTTTATACGCCCCGGTATACTGGTTTATTTCCTTAAAGTCAGGGAAGGCACACCATTGTCCCTGTTCGTGGGCAATAATGGGCGATGTATTGACATCCCCCTTGAAATTCCTCGGATGGAGTATCTGGTCGTAGTAATCATCGTCTGACGAAGGCGCATGGCGGTCCCAGTCCAGGCCCCGTGCACCACCCTTGACGTGGTATTCCGAGCCATCGTCCCAAGCCCAGCCTCCACCGACGGATGCCCCGCA
This sequence comes from Prevotella sp., assembly GCA_017645905.1. Taxonomy (GTDB): domain Bacteria; phylum Bacteroidota; class Bacteroidia; order Bacteroidales; family Bacteroidaceae; genus Prevotella. The sequence goes on from JAGCNO010000012.1 coordinate 11,731, forward strand.
ATAGACCTTGGTAGAGTCATACTCATGCATCTGGCGCACCCAGTCGTTGCAGTAACTTACCCAATCGCCGGCAGGTTCGTTTCCGGCAGCCATCATCACGAAGGACGGGTGATTACCGTAAGTATCTATGATACGCCGGCTCTCGTCAAGCAAATATTGGTCTATAGACATACCCCGACGGAGCTTCACGCCATGATTAGGCCATGAGGGGCCTTCGGGCTGCAGGTAGATACCCACTCGGTCGGCAGCAGCAAAAGCAGCCTCTGGCGGGCAGTAGCTATGGAAGCGCACCATGTTGATGCCATACTCTTTGCACTTCTTGAAGATACGTGTCCATTCCTCCTCGTCGGTAGGCGGATAGCCCGTCTCGGGGAAGCAGCAGTTCTCTACCGTCCCTCGAATGAAGAGCTGATGCCCGTTGATGAGTATATCCCGTCCGTCAATGGAGATATCACGGAAACCGAAAGTTGTCTCATAACAGTCATCGCCGGCAAAGACACGCAGCCTGTAAACAGCAGGCATGAACTCGTCCCACGCCAGCATCTTTTTGGTCATGGGTATGTCAAACTCCATGCGCTGTCCTTTCAGTTCCTTAAAGAAGCTCCATGCATCGATGAGCGGTGCACTCTCAATAGGAGAGTCCATCGACACCTCGTAGGCCAGACCGTATTCACGTATCTGCATCACATGAACATCACCCAGCCACTGATTGACATGATTCTCCAGGTCCACCACTACATGAGCCTTTTGGTGCAGCAGGTCAGGATAGACCCTCACGTTGCGTATATTCGCATGCTTGGACCGGGCCTGCAACTCCAAACGTCCGGCGATGCCGTTCCAGTTACCCTGCGTTTGGTCGGTCACGGAGTGTGAGTCCTGACCCACGCAGACGTTCTCTATGCCGTTATACACCCGGATGAGTATTTCGTTGGTCTGACCCATCCGCAGCAGTTTCGTCACGTCGTAAACGTGTGGTGTAGAGAGACTCATCTGGTGACCCACCTCACTACCATTCACGTAGACGGTGGTCTCTATGTGCGGACGTTCCAGAAAGAGCATCACCCGCTGGTCTTTCCAATCGCGGGGCACATAGATGGAACGCCCATACCAAGCCGCACCCACGTAGTGACGTTCCGGCGTAAGGAAGAACGGGAACTTCATCTCACCCTCCCGACGATAGCGCTCCATGTAGGGATTGAAGTAATATGAAGAATCATAGAGCGACCCCGTCCATTGTGTCTTCACGCTTACAGGCACTCCCTTGCCGTTGGTAAGCATGGAGCCAGGCAGCATCACGTACTCCTTGGAGGCATCTACAAGCGTCTTGGCAGTATCGGCAGGAGCATCGCCCATGTAGAAGTTCCACGCCCCTGCAAGGTCGATGATGGTCTGCGCCTGACCTGACAAGAACAGAAAAGCAAGGAGGGAGACAGACAGTAATCTCGTAATCATTTGAGTATTAATATATTTAAAAAAGCTCTTAAATCGGCCTTAGTTAATAACGCTGCAAAGTTACGCATATTTTCTGACATAGTCGTAAGGTAAGTTAAAAATAACGCCAAAAAACGCTAAAAGACTGCACAATAGTTTTAAATTGCGCAAATTTATTTCCGTGGTTC
>JAGCNO010000091.1 GCA_017645905.1 Prevotella sp.
CAGTCGGTCATGTCGAGCAACACGCTGCTGCCCCTCTCCAGGATGGCCAGAATGTCGTCCTGTACTTGCTGGTAGTTGAAGGAGTCCAGCTCAGCTCCTAATCTGTAAGTTTCTGTGTTCATCGTCTTATTCACTATTCACTTTTCTCTTATTTGTCCAGTCCATGCAGTTGCGGACGCGCAGGTCGGCATAGGGTTCAGCGTTAAAAATGGACGGGTTGTTGGTCATCAGCTGCTCCGTGCCATAGAGGAACGAGAACGGACGCGGCAGCGACATCGTGAAGTCGATGGCATCATGCAGCAGCGCCGCGTCGTCGTGGCAGTCGAAGAGGAAGCGGTCGGTGTCGTGGTTGTCGAGAAACAGTACCAGCTTGAAATCCTTGGGATACTTGGCGAAGTGTTTCTCCACCCTTTGCCGGAGCGTCTCGTTGCCACGGATGCCGCGGCCGGCATGCACCTCGTCGAGCAGGATGTCGCGATAGGCGAAGTCGAGCACGCCGTCGAGCGTCTCTACGTAGTCGGCCTGCAGGTCGTCCTGAGAGAACGGCTTGGTGTCCTGCGCCATGAACTCCTGCAGCCGGGCGTCGGTCTTGAAGTAGAGCTGGCTGGCCAACTGCGGCCCGATGCCGAAGGCCCACACCTCACCGAACACGACGATGTCGCCGCTGACGGCGTGCATGGCCTCGCGGAACTGCTGCAAGAACGCGTGCGGCTGTCCTAAGGCGTGGTCGATGCGGAAGGCATCGACACCCATGCGGGCGAGGCGCTCAGCCTTGTCAATCATAAAGCCAGCCACCTCGGGGTTTGTCAGGTTGAACTTCGGCAGGTCGCCGAAGCCGAGGAACGACACGAACGCGTCACTGTCGTCGCCCTCGAAGAAGAACCAGTCGCGGTGCTTGCCACCGTTCTTGAGCAGCGCCTCCTGGAACATCGGTGCCTCATACCAGCAGTGGTTGGGCACGAAGTCGCAGATGACCTTCATCCCCTTCGCGTGGGCCGTGTCGAGCAGTCGCTGGTAGTCCTCCCACGTGCCGAGATGCGGGTCCACCTCGTCGAAGTTCAGCGTGTGATAGCCGTGATAGTTCGCCGACGCGAAGATGGGCGAGAGCATCACGGCATTGAAGCCGAGGCCCTGGATGTAGTCCAACTTATCGATGACTCCCTGCAGGTTTCCCCCACAGAATATGTTTTCACTCTTTGGCGGCACCTGCCACCCTCCGTTGAATCTGTCAATCAGCAGATGATAGATCCGGATATTATCAAACCAATTCTTCATATCACTAACTACTTTTTGTTTTTATTCTGTATACTTGATAGCGAGCATAGTGAGGTCGTCGCTCTGCTCGGTTTCGCCGACGAACTGGTGTACGGCGGCGGTCATCGTCTCAACGAGTTCCTGGGGAACGCCCGATTTTGCCGTTCTGCCCTGCAAAGAATCCATGAACTCGGTGATGACGCTCGCGAGACGCTGCTTACCGAAGAGTTCGTTCACGGCGTTCTCGGCCTCCGTCAGTCCGTCAGTATACAGGAAGATGGTAGTGCCAGAGGTTATCGTGGCTTCCTGTTCTGTGAACTTCATGTCTGGCATGACACCTACGGGGAGATTGTGGTCGCAGGGCAGCAGGGCTTTATCGATGTAGGGGGCTTCATGACCGGCATTGCTGTAGCGTAGGTGACCTGAGGCCAGATCGAGTACGCCGACAAACAATGTGACGAACATACAATTGTCGTTGCCTTCGCTGATACGGTCGTTCATGGTCTCAGCGATGTGACTGGGTTTGTCGGTATGCATGGCGATGTTGCGGAACAGCGTCCGGGTGACGGCCATCACCAGTGAAGCCGGCACACCTTTGCCTGAGACGTCGCCGATGCAGAAGAATAGCTTCTCGTCGCGGATAAAGAAGTCGTAGAGGTCGCCACCAACACCCTTGGCGGGAGTCAACGAGGCATAGAGTTCAATGTCCTTGCGGTTGGGGAAAGCCGGGAACGTCTTGGGCAGCATCGACATCTGGATGCTCTGGGCCACGTTCAGCTCACTCTCTATCGAGGCCTTCGCAGCGGTCGACACCTTCAGTTCCTCTACATACTGCTTCAGCGACTGTTGCATGGTATCGAACGAGTCGCGCAGCTGGGCCACCTCGTCATTGTGTTTGAAAGTGGGAAGCGATGTATCGAAGTTACCTTTCGCCACCTCCTGAGCCGATTCGGAAAGGAATCCCAACGGCTTGGTAGCACGGCGGATGCTGCGACGCATGAAGAAAAAGATGACGAGCATGCCAACGCCCATGAAGAAGAGGATGATGATGCCAAGCAGGATGCCATCTAAGTACACCCATTGCCAGTGCTGTGCCACGACCAAGGTCCAGCAGGTTTGGCCTATCCGCTTAGAACTGACATAATAAGTCTCGTCATTGATCTTCATCTTTTCACTGCTGAGACTGTCATTCTGTATCTTCTTGAGCGACTGCTCATCGATGGTCACAGTGCCTGCAATCTTCTGACCTTTGCTGTCGAGGATCTGGATGAAGAAAGCATTGGTGTCGTCAGGATCATCCGGATCATTTTGCACAAGTCCCACCTTCTTGACCTTCGCCTCTGCATCGAGGATCATCTTATTGATCCAGTCCAGATTCAGATCCGCACCATAGACACCCACCTTGCGGCCCTTGCTGTCGAAGAGGGGCAGGACATAGCTGCAGTACATGCTGCTGCCGACGGAATCATCGAAGTACGGATCAGTCAGGTAGCCGTCGTCGCTTTTCTCCAGAGCAAACCCTTTCGCATACCACACGCCGTTGAAGTAATCATGCTTTGGCGAGCCTATCTGTTGGCGCTCAATATGAGTGCTGTCGGTGAAATAGGCGTAGGCCTCGAACCATCGCCCCTGACCTTGATAGTAGTCGGGCTCAAAGGCGGCGAAGCAACCCACGAGGCGCTTGTTCACCCGCAGCTCACGCTCCAAGGCATCGAAGACGGCTTCAGGACTCTCCAAATGAGCTTCTACCTCGTCACGGTTGTTAAAGGTGGCCGTCTTCACCACTTGCACCATCGTCTCTATCCTACCCTCCACCCCTTCTATCAAGTATTTTGCGCGCATGTCGCTTTCCATCAGCGCCACGGCCAAGTCAAACATGAATACCACACCAATGACCAATACATTGATGATTAACACAATCCCGATCACTCTCCAAGTGATGCGGCGCGATAGTTTACTCTTTTTCTTTTTCATACCGGGACAAAGATACAAAAATTCCCTGAAAGCACAAGTCTTTTAGGGAAAAAAATGTTGTTATTTCTCCATGAACGCTTTGACGCGGTCGGCAACGTTCTGCTTGAAGTTGTTGAAGAAGAAGCCGTAGTCGATCGGGGTGTTGAACTTCTCGATGCCGACGATGTACTGTGCGGCCTCGGGGATTTCGCCGATACGCGAAGTTTCGGCGGCGGGTTTGTTACTCATCTTGCACGAGGCAAGGTTCATGGCTAACAGCATCACCGATGCCAGGAGCACGAAGAAATTCTGTTTTTTCATCACTAAATATTAATTATCAATTATACATTCTTGCGTCCCTTTGGTAGCAAGCGAGCATAGCTCGAGCGGTCAATTATCAATTCTATTGTCCTGTGGCCTGACGATACTCCAGCTGCTTGGTCTGGAAGTCGGCGAAGGCATCGGTATAGCGGTCGCGGGCTAGCTGGTACTGCTGCTGCGCGAGGAGCAGGTCGCTCATCTTCGTGGAGCCCACGCGGTAGTAGTCGCGGTTCAGACGCAGGTTCTCCTCGGCCTGCTCGATGGCGTCGTGGGCAATGAGCAGCTTCTTATGACTGGTCTCGACGGCCGCCCACGCATTGTTCATGCGGATGATGAGCTTCTGGCCGTTGTCCTCCATCTGCTCCTGGGCATCCTGAAGGGCGAGCTTCTGGCGCTTGATGGCGTGCGAGCCACCCCACCAGCCACTGATAGGTACCTGTACGGCAGCAAAGATCATCGCACTGGAACTCTTTTCAAAGAAGTCGTTGTAGCTGTAGCTGGCACCGACACCCACAGAGGGCATGTTCTGGCCGACCTTCAACTTATGCTGCAGCCGATGACTCTCGACATTCTTCTCCAGCAGGCGGTACTGCGGCGTGGCGGCGAGGGCGCTCTGATGGTCCTGACGCAGGGCGATGGGGAGCGCAGGCACAGCCTCGGTAGCCGACGAGACCACATCAATGGTCTCACCAGTCTTGCCGATGTGCTGAGCCAGGAGCTGCGAGACGGTAGCGAGGCCGTTCTCCAGCTCCAGCTGAGCGGTCTCTACCTCGCCCTTGCGCAGCTGCACCTGCAACAGGTCGTTGCGGTTGACGGCTCCCACGCGTACCATATTCGACACGTCCTTCTCCAGTGTCTCGAGCATGTCGAGCACCGCCTTGAGCGTCTGCTGTTTCTCCTTGAGCGACACCATCTGCCAGTAATACTGCTCGGTGGTAAGCTCCACCTGATCCTCCGAGGCCTCTAACTGCAACTCGCTAGCCTCGACGCCGACCTTCGCCAGCTTGTTGCCATTGATAATCTGACCACCCATGAAGACGGGCTGAATGGCAGAAACCGAGCCGTAGACACCCTTCTTCATCAGACTGATGTTGGCGGGAATCAGGCCTTCTGGCACGATGGCAGCAAGCGCCTCGGGCAGTTCGATGTCATAGTCGATCATGGGCTTGTTGTTCTGGAAACCAAAACCCAGGGCCGATACCTGTGGGAAGTACTTGGTGAACGCCTCGCTCTGCACTTCCTTCGACTGTTGGATGGCGTTGCGGGCGGAGCGGAGGTTGTAGTTGTTCTCTACGGCCAGCTGCTTGAGCTGCTCGAGGGTGTATGTTCCTTGGGCTGTTGCAATGGCATTGCAACAGACGGAACAAAGTATGATGGTTATGATCTTTTTCATGCTTCTGTAACTACTTCTTTAACTTCTTTTACTTCGCTAACTTCTTTAATTTCTCCACTTCCCATCACCTTCCAGTAGGCAATCGGCATGATGGTGAGGATGAAGAACATGGTGATGAGCGCGCCATAGCAGATGACGCAGCCCATGGGCGACCACAGGCCCGAGCCTCCGAACACCATCGGCACCACACCCATCGAGGCGGCAGCCGACGTGAGGAAGATAGGACGCATACGGCGCTCAGCGGCCACGTGGATGGCATCTTTCAGCGAGAGGTGCTCCAGCTCTTTCA
>JAGCNO010000092.1 GCA_017645905.1 Prevotella sp.
TCTATGTTGCCTCAGAACTCAAGGCCCTTGAAGGCCAGTGTGAGCACTACGAACCCTTCCCGCCAGGCCACTACTTGTGGAGTGAAGAGTTACATTCTTCACTTAAAAGGTACTATCGTCGTGACTGGATGCAGTATGATGCCGTGAAGGACAACCCAGCCAGTGTGGAGGCCATTCACGACAGCCTCACTGCCGCTGTCAAGCGTCAGCTGATGTCTGACGTGCCATACGGTGTGCTGCTCTCTGGTGGTCTGGACTCCTCTGTCATCTCCGCCATTGCCGAGAAATACTCTGAGATGCGTATCGAGAACGACTCGAAGACCAAGGCCTACTGGCCGCGCCTGCACTCCTTCGCCGTAGGTCTGAAGGGTGCTCCCGACCTGGCAAAGGCTAAGCTCGTGGCCGACCATATCGGCACCGTGCATCACGAAATCAACTACACCATTCAGGAGGGCCTCGATGCCATCCGCGATGTCATCTATTTCATCGAGACCTACGACGTCACCACCGTCCGTGCCTCTACGCCGATGTACTTGCTGGCTCGTGTCATCAAGTCGATGGGCATCAAGATGGTGCTCAGCGGTGAGGGTGCCGACGAAATCTTTGGCGGTTATCTCTACTTCCACAAAGCCCCCACGGCAAAAGATTTCCACGAGGAGACTGTTCGCAAACTCTCCAAGCTCTACCTCTACGACTGCCTCCGAGCCAACAAGAGCCTGTCGGCCTGGGGTGTCGAGGGCCGCGTGCCCTTCTTGGACAAGGAGTTCCTCGATGTCGCCATGCGCACCAACCCCTCAGCCAAGATGTGTCCTGGCCGGACGATGGAAAAGAGAATTGTCCGTGAGGCCTTTGCCGACATGCTGCCTGCTGAGGTAGCCTGGCGACAGAAGGAACAGTTCAGTGATGGCGTCGGCTACTCATGGATTGACACCCTCAAGCAGATTACCGCCGAAGCCGTCAGCGACGAGCAGATGGCCCATGCTGCCGAGCGTTTCCCCATCAATCCGCCTAAGAACAAAGAGGAATACTACTACCGCAGCATCTTCGCCGAGCACTTCCCCTCCGACTCTGCCGCCCGCTCCGTCCCCTCCGAGGCCTCTGTAGCCTGCAGCACAGCCATCGCCCTCGAATGGGATGCCGCCTTCAAAGGCATGAACGACCCATCAGGCCGTGCCGTCAAAGGCGTGCACGAAAGTGCATACTGACGCGGGTTGAACGAAAAAGTCAAAACGTCGGCGTGGTTTCTATAAACTACGTCGACGTTTCTACAAACTACGTCGGCGTTTCTACAAACACCGACGTAGTTTTAACTTAACACCTACCTGTTCTGGGAGCAAGAACGGACTATTCTGACTCTTTCAACGTATCTTATCCATCCGTAGGTCGTAGCTCTCGTTATCTGGGTGATGAACTGTTACAATTTACTAAAAGTTTTACCGTTTGGCATAAAAGCTGTATCTTTGCACAGTGTTATTCCAAATGCGAGACATAAAGACCGGGAGCGTGCGGCGCTGCATCGTTGGCCTGCTGCTGTTGTTCCCTTTGGCTATGCTGGGACAGCGGGCCCGCTACAGCCTTGACTTCACCCTGTCGAAGAAAAACTTTGCCGACACCATTGCCATCGTCCTGGAGCCGAACGGGAACCGTGTGCTGCTGCCTGTGAGCATTGGAGAGAAGGACTACCTGTTCCTGCTCGACACGGGGGCAAGCCACGCCGTAGTCTATGAGGACGCGATGATAGCGGGCTGCGAGACGGTGGGAACGATTGATTCCTACGATGCCAACGACCAGAAGTCGCATGTGCAGACCGTCAAGCTGCCTCCGCTGACCATTGGCTCCCTCACTTTGACGGGGTGCCAGGCGACGGTTCAGAGGCGAAGAGTGAGACACGGGAACATCGACGGCATCATAGGCTTCGACCTGGTGAACAAAGGGCTGCAGATGAAGATTGACGTTGAGAACAGACGGCTGGTTCTTTCCGACAGGAAGAAACTCTTCGTCAAGGAGCCCGGCTACAGGATGAAATACCGCCTGAGATGGAACGTGCCGTATATGGACGTGTCGCCCTTCAGAGACTACCACGAGCGCGTGCGCTTCGATACGGGCAGCCCAAGGCTTTACGTCATCAATAAAACAAGTTTTGACAAAGGGGAACCGCTGATGGCCAACCGTGAGCAGATAGAGGGACGCTGTCAAGGACGCTGGATGATGGGATTCTCAGGAACGGAGACACGGGGAGAAGTGGTGTTCCTGGCCCTCGACAGCCTGAGTGTGGGAGGCTATTTCTTGAGAGACATGCATACGCTTTCCACACAACAGGGCAACTCTCACATCGGAGCGGAATTGCTGAAGTATGGAGCCGTGACGTTTATCCCCAATAAGAAAACCATGCTCTTCCAGCCCTACAACGAGGAGGGAAGCTGCGAGGTGGGTAACAAACAAGTGGAGAAGGCTGTGGTGCCCTCGGACGACGGGCTGCCGATGATTGGTCTGGTATGGGAACGTAGCGAAGCCTACAAGGCAGGTTTCCGTGAGGGTGACATCATCGTAAGGGCAGACGGAAGGGATGTCGGGTCGTTCATGGATTACCGACGCTATAGACCCATTAACCAACATGTCTACACCTTCGAGGTAAGAGACTGGCAGGGAGAAACGAAGACCGTAATGGCCACCTGGTGAGACTGGTGGTTTGGGGAGTTGGGTTAGTCGAGACCGAAGAGGGTGCGCAGACCTCCGTCTACACCCGAGAAGCCCATGAAGGCAAGGCTCAGCAGTCCGGCAGAGACAAGGACGATAGCCATACCACGCATACCCTTGGGAACGTTGGCAAGCTCTAACTGCTCACGGATGCCTGCAAAGACGGTCAGGGCAAGACCAAAGCCGATGGCCGTAGAAAGGGCGTAGACGATGCTCTGTGCCAGGTTGTAGTCCTTCTGTATGACGAGGATAGCGACACCCAGCACAGCACAGTTGGTCGTGATGAGCGGAAGGAAGATGCCCAGAGCCTGATATAAGGCCGGAGAGACCTTCTTGAGGATAATCTCGACCATCTGCACTAACGAGGCAATGACGAGGATGAAGGCGATGGTCTGCAGATATTGCAGTCCTAATGGGTTGAGTACATATACTTGCACAAGCCAGGTAACAAGCGTGGCCAGCACCATAACGAAGGCTACGGCAGCCGACATGCCAAGACTGGTGTCAATCTTCTTCGATACGCCAAGGAACGGGCAGATGCCTAAGAACTGCGCCAGCACAATGTTGTTGACGAAGATGGCGGAGATGAATATAAGTAGGTATTCCATGTTTATTTCGTTATGTCGTTATTACGTTATTTCGATATTACGAATTGCTGCGGAGTTTATTCACAATAGCGATGAGGTAGCCCAGGGTGATGAACGCACCCGGCGGTAGGATGAAGAGCAGGATGTTGTAGGTCTCGGGCAGGAGGGTTAGACCAAAGATGCTGCCTGCTCCGAGGAGTTCACGGACGATGCCAAGGAGCGTCAGGGCAAGGGTGAAGCCCAGTCCGATGCCGATACCGTCGAAGAGCGATGCTACGGGCGATTGCTTGGCAGCAAAGGCCTCAGCACGACCGAGGATGATACAGTTCACCACGATGAGGGGAATGAAAAGTCCCAGCGACTTGTCTACATCGGGCAAGTAGGCCTTGATGACCATCTGGAGGATGGTGACGAAGGCAGCGATGACGACGATAAACACAGGGATGCGCACCTTGTCGGGCGTGATGCTCTTCATACAAGAGATGACGAAGTTGGTGCAGATGAGCACAACCATCGTGGCCAAGCCCATCGACAGTCCGTTAACGGCAGACGTGGTTGTTGCCAGCGTAGGACACATGCCAAGCATCAGGACAAACGTCGGGTTTTCCTTTACGATGCCGTTCTTGATGATATTGATGTGGTTCATATTCTTTCGTTATTTCGGAATGACGTTACTTCATTTGTTGGCTTGCTCCTGTCTGTACGTCCACAGGCGTAGCCTTATAAGCATTGTAGGCATTGTTCACAGCCAGGAGGAAGGCTCGGCTGGTGATGGTCGAGGCAGTAATAGCGTCTACCTGTCCGCCGTCCTTACTAATGGTCAGGGGTTCCTTCGGGTTCTTACCCACGATGTCGCCCTTCTCACCTTTCTGGAACCACTTGTCGGCTTTGGCACCCAGACCAGGCGTCTCGGCATGCTCTAAGAGTGTGTAGCCCTTGATGGTTCCTTCGGGGTCGAAGCCCACAAGTACCTTCAGATTACCGCCAAAGCCCAACGACGTGGTTTCTACGGCAGCACCAAGGTCTTTGCCCTCTGCGTCCTGCGTCTGATAAATGATGAAGGTCAGCTCCTTGCCTTTGGCATCGTTCTGGCGAACGGTGTCGGTCTTTGCTACGGTGATGTCGTCACACACCATGACTGCCTTGATACCGTCGGCCAGAGCCTTATCCTTCTGCTGGGCAATAGGGGCAGCGGTGATGCTGTTCACCCATGCCAGCACGGCTCCCATGATGAGGGCTACGCCAGTAAGAACGAGCAGCATATTTGTTAATGATGATTCAAGCTTTTTCATTTCTTCACCTCCTCTCCGAAGCGTTTAGGCTTCACATAGTTGTTAATAAGCGGCGTGAACGCATTCATGATGAGAATGGCGAACGACATGCCCTCTGGATAGGCGCCCCAGTTACGGATGATGATAGTCAGCAGACCGATGCATACGCCGTATATGAGCTGTCCCTTGGGCGTCATCGGCGAGGTGACGTAGTCGGTAGCCATAAAGATAGCACCCAGCAGGAGACCACCTGAGAGAATGACCGTCGTGGGGTTGGCATAGATGGGGTTGATGAGATGCATGATGGTGCTGAAGACAAACACGGTACCGATGATGCTTATGGGGATGTGCCAAGTGATGATCTTCTTCCAAAGCATGAACACCATACCGGCGATGAGTGCCAGTCCGCAAATCTCACCGATGGCACCAGCACCACCACCTATGGAATGTTCGCCCAGCAGGAGGCTGAAGGCATCGGGAAGTTGGTCTAACTTATGAAAGTTACCGCTCCTGATAGCATCCTGCATGACGGCCAGCGGGGTAGCACCCGTGACCGCATCGGTGTACTTCAACCATTGTCCGGGCAAGGGCCACGATGTCATCTGGGCAGGGAAAGCCACAAGCAGGGCACAACGTCCTACTAACGCGGGGTTGAAGATGTTCTGCCCCAGTCCTCCGAACGTCATCTTTCCCACGCCAATAGCGAAGAGGGCACCAATGATAATAATCCACACGGGGAGGTTCGACGGCATGTTCATGCCTAAAAGAATACCCGTGAGGGCTGCCGAACCGTCGAGGATGGTATTGCGCTTATTACGCAGGATGTACTTGTTGATGGCCCACTCGAAGAAGACGCAGGCTGCCACGCTCGTCAGACACACGATAGCCGAGCCGATGCCGAAGAATATAAACGACACAAGCAACGCGGGCAAGAGGGCAATCATTACGCCATACATGTTGCGCTCTACCGAGTCTCGGCCGTGGGCGTGGGGGGAAAGCGAAACTACTAATTTACTCATATACTTTTATTTCCTTCTACCTCTGATTTTTTTCTTTTACCACGAATTTTACGAATTACACGAATGGCCCAAAAATATTTCTAATTTCTCTAATTTATATCAAATTCGTGAAATTCGTTTAATTCGTGGTTGTTATATAATAAATATGTGGTTATTACTTTGCAGAACGGGCACGGATAATTCCCATGACGGTCTGTTTGCCTTGCCTGATATTGTCGAGCAGCGGGCGGTGGGCAGGACAGGTGAACTGGCAGGAGCCGCACTCAATGCAGGAGACAATCTCCTCCTGTTCGGCACGCTCCCAGTTCTTCACCTCCGAGAGCTTTGCCAGCAGGTAAGGCTCAAGTCCCATCGGGCAGGCACCTACGCACTTGGCACAACGGATGCAAGGCTGGGGTTCCTTACGACGGGCATCATCGCCTGAGAGGATAGTCACACTGTTCGTTCCCTTGCAGATAGGCACTTCGGTCGAAGTCAGCGCCTTGCCCATCATCGGACCTCCGGCCAGCAGTTTGTTGTCACCCTCGGGCATACCTCCGCAGAGGTCTATAAGGTCTTGCATCGGCGTACCCATACGCACCAGGTAGTTGCCGGGCTTGGCCAGACGCTTGCCCGTAACGGTAGTATAGCGCTCGAACAGCGGCTTATGCTTCATCACGGCCTGATAGACGGCAAAGGCAGTACCGACATTCTGAACGATAGCACCCACATTAACGGGAATGGCTGGCGGAGCAGGCACCTGACGCTGGATAACGGCATCGACCAGCTGCTTCTCACCACCCTGAGGATAACGTTGCTGTAGAGGTACTACTTCGACGTGATACGACGAAGCGCCGAACACCTGGGCACACTTCTCCGTGAGCAGGGCGATGGCAGCAGGCTTGTTGGTCTCTATGCCGATATAGCCACGTGTCACCTTCGCTCCCTTCATCAGCAGCTCCAGTCCAACGAGTATCTCGTCGGCGTGCTCCATCATCAGCCGATAGTCGGCAGTAATATACGGCTCGCACTCTACGGCGTTGATAATCACGCACTCAGCCTTTGCCGTAGGAGGAGGCGTGAGCTTGATGAACGTCGGGAAACAGGCACCGCCCATTCCGACGACGCCGGCATCCTTGATACGCGTGACGATTTCCTCGGGCGTCAGTTCGGGATGGTCTTTCACCAGTTCCAGCTTGTCGCTTCGGTCGATAGACGGTTCCCATTCGTCGCCCTCCACATTAATTATAATACAGGGCTTGCGGTAGCCCGTAGCATCGATGGCGGTATCAATCTTGAACACCGTACCGCTGACGCTCGAGAAGATGGGGGCTGAGACGAAGCCTCCGGCCTCAGCAATGAGCGTGCCCACCTTCACCTTGTCGCCCTTCTGGACCACAGGCTTCGTGGAAGCTCCGATATGCTGGCTCAAGGGGAAGATGGCCTGCTTGGGCAGCGGAGCCACCTGCGTTGCCATCTCGTGAGTCAGCTTGTTCTCTTCGGGGTGGATACCACCTATACTGAATGTTTTTGCAGTCATACTTGGCCCTCCTTTCTAACAATAGTTTCAACAGGCTTCGGAACCGGCGGCGGTGTCGGGAAGTTCACGTCGCGGATAGCCTTCGTAGGACAGGCAGAGACGCACTTGCGACACAGGCGGCACTTCTCCGGGTCGATGTAGGAGACGTTGTTGGCGATGGTGATAGCCTCGAAGTTGCACTCCTTCTGGCACTTACCACAGCCGATACAACTCACCTTACACGCCTTCATCGACACGGCTCCCTTGTCCTTGTTCACGCACGAGACATAGACGAGGCGACCCTTAGGCCCCTTCTTCCGCAGCTCGATGATGCTACGCGGACATGCCTTCGCACAGGCACCACAGGCCGTACATTTCTCTTCGTCGACCTCGGGCAGGCCCGTCGTCTTGTTGATGTGAATAGCATCAAACTGACAGGCAGCCACACAGTCGCCACACCCCAGACAGCCGTAGCCGCAAAGCGTCTCTCCGGCTCCACAGGCGTTCATGGCAGCACAGGTGCGCAACCCGGCATACTCCGTCACACGCGGACGATACTCACACGTGCCGTTGCATCGTACGACGGCCACCTTCGGCTCTCCGTTGGCAATAGCCATACCCAAGAGGTCAGCCACCTGACCCATCACGTCGGTACCACCCACGGGACAGTTCAGTCCCTCGATGCTACCCTTGTCGGCACCTTTCACCAGCGCGTCGGCCATACCTCCACAGCCCGCAAAGCCACAGCCGCCACAGTTGGCACCAGGCAGCAAGGCATTCACCTGAGCGATGCGCGGGTCTTCAAACACAGCAAAACGCTTGGAACAGACATAGAGCACCAGCGCCGCTATGAGTCCGATGGCTCCAAGCACAATTACTGCAATCAAAATTGGATTCATTTTTAAATTTTATAATTATCAAATTTTCTAATTTTCAATTCGGAACACGATTTTCCCTGCTATACGCTCCCGGCAGAGCCAGATAATCAAGTAGTAAGGTGCCAGAACGGCAAGAGCCGCCAGCGCACTCGTTCCCTCATCCACTCCTGCTGTCAGCATCGCACCCAGAACAGCAAGCAGCAACAGCAACGGCAGCCCGAAGCCCAGCAGCAAGGCACGACCCGCAGCAGCCTGGCTCGCAGCAACCACAACGCTGTCACCCACCTTATACCGTAGGGAATCTTGCTTTTCTGATTCCGCACTCCCCTCCCCTATGGAGGGGTTGGAGGTGGGTTCATACACATCCACCACCTTCACCTTCTGATCCGAGGCGTTGCAATGGGCAGCCACCTTACATCCCGCACAGGCCGCCATCTGCGTGATGCGTACCCGTACATGGCCGTCGCTGCCAATGGATTCTATGATGCCCTCGTGGCGTATCTCCTTCATCATCTGTTTTGTTCGCGCAAAGGTACACTTTTTTACGCAAATGGCAAAACTTGTCGGCAAAAAACGCCAAATAACAAAGCGATTTGCCATATATTGCCATAAAAAACTCTTCCCATATTCGTTACTAACCCCAAAATTTTAGAAAATGCTACGTACGGGGAAGCTTCACCTATTATCATACGCCTGCGCCCCTTTAACGTTTAAGGTTGCGTAATTATTGCTAATAAACCTTTAGTTTTTGCGCCCTATCATGCTAATCGTTGTATCTTTAACCCCGTTTTATAACCCTTAAACAGAGAAAATTATGAAAAAGTCTTTCCTTTCCCTCCAAGCAGCCCTCTTAATGTTGGTCATGCTTGCCCCTCTTTCGTCCCTTGCCGCGACTTTCATAACAGACGTGAAGGTCATTGGCGGTTCAAAATCCACAACAAATACTCTTAAGTCTGAAATGAAGGCCCAGGGCTGGGTTTTGGTCGACTACGACCTGAACAAAGGTTGCGGCGGCTCCAGCGACTACATCTACCTGCTCTACAAAACAGGGAGCGAGACAGACAACCCCATCACAGGGATTTACATCTCCGACTACAGCAAAACGGCCGAAGAAGTGATTAACCACAACGGGAAAGCCTATCACCTGGTGCCCTTCGATGGCGACTCGCACTTCTGTAAGCAGCAGGGCGACCTGAACAGCAACGCCCGAGGAGCAACCATACGCCTCTACTACACTAAGGGACAGTCGGCCGACCGTAACGCCCTTACAAACATCGTCTTCAACGAAACGCAGTTAGGAGCAACAGGCGTCAACGGCGGCTCAGAGGGCTACGACCTGAACGAAGGCACCTCAGGTCCCAAAATCTACATGCACCTGAGCTTTTCCAAGATTCCCCAGGGCAACGAACTCATCTGGGAGCCATTCGATGAATACACGCCAGGCAACAAGCTGGCTACCAGCGCCATCGCCCAGAAGAAAACCTATTGGACTACATGGTCGAAGGCTCCCGGCACCAGCGAGGACGCAACAGTTGAAGACTTTGGCGGCAGCTACTGCGCCCACATCGTCAACCCCAACGACCAAGTGCTGCTCCTCGGCGACAAAGCCACCGGCACCTACGACATCGAGTTCGATGTGCTGGCACCATACGAGAAAACCGGTTACTTCAACATCCTGCACGCCATCGACGGCGGAGACACCACATGGGGCCTGGCTATAGACTTGGGCGTAGCCGAAGATGAACATGGAGTGCGGGTCGCCTCTGGACATGCCACCATACACGCCGCCGGCAATACATACGACATACGTTGTGCCGTCGACCAATGGATGCACTTCCACATACGAATCTACGCCGACAATGATCAGGCAGAACTCTACATCACCCTGCCCAATAAGGAAGAAAACCTCGTCCTCAGCTGGCAATGGAGCCTCGATGCCTACAGGGGAACCGAGGCGGGAAACAATATCGCAGCCATCGACTTCTATTCAGGGGAAGACCCCCTCACCAGCTTCTATGTCGACAACATCAGCTTCAAAGGAGCTGCCGAGTCGCCCTCCCCCAACCCTCCCGTATATGGTGACGTGAACAGCGACCAGGCCGTCGACGTGGCCGACATCGCAGCCATCATCGACGTCATGGCCCAGTCTATTCAGGAAGGTGAACTGTTTAAAGCAGCCGACGTGAACGGAGACGGCGCCGTTGATGTAGCCGACATCGCCACCGTCATCGACGTCATGGCCAGTTACACGAATTAACCTACGGAATCAGACAAGCGAGATTCCCTACATATAGCATCGTATATGCAATAGCGAAAGGGTTCTCTACTGCACAAATAATTGGCACTAATTACGGACTATTAATCCTAATTAGTGCCAATTCGTTTCAATGAACTATCATCTCTAAAGAATTTCTTTCATAGAGTGACTTTTTTAAAGTAGACTCATATTTACTTCTTCAGGTGCTCGTTGAAGAAGTTCACGCATTGGCGGAAGAGGTGATTGCGGGTGTTGCCTCCGCTGATGCCGTGATTGCGGTTGGTATAGACAAGCTGGCGGAAGTCCTTGTCGGCCTGAACGAGCGCCTCAACATATTCGGCGGTGTTCTGGTAGTGGACGTTATCGTCGGCCAGTCCGTGGCAGAGAAGGAGGGCTCCGTGAAGCTTATCGGCACGGGCGATGGGGTTCACCTCCTCATAGCCCGAGGTGTTCTCCTGCGGGGTGCGCATGAAGCGCTCGGTATAGATGGAGTCGTAGAAGCGCCAGCACGTGGGCGGGGCAATAGCGATGCCGGCACGGAAGACTTCACGGCCTTCGGACATAGACATCAGGGTGTTCCAGCCTCCGTAGCTCCATCCCCAGATGGCGATATGGTCCTTATCGACGTAGCTCTGCTTGCCAAGCCAAAGGGCTGCCTCTACCTGGTCACGAGCCTCCAGCTCGCCAAGGCGCAGGTAGGTACACTTCTCAAACTCGGCACCACGTCCACCCGTACCACGATTGTCTACACAGACGCAGATGTAGCCCTGTTGAGCGAAGTACTGCTCAAGAATGGCTCCCTGTCCGCTCATGCCGAGACCCCAGGCGTTGCGCACCTGCTGGCTGCCGGGGCCGCCATATTGGTACATGATGACGGGATATTTCTTCTGGGGGTTGAAGTCCTTGGGCTTCACCATCCAGCCGAAAAGCCTCACGCCCTCGGAGGTGGTGAAGGTTAAGAATTCCTTCTTGCCCATGTCGTAGGAGGCGTATTTGCTGGCCAGCTCCTTGTTGTCAACGAGCGTGGCGAGCGTCTTGCCCTGCGTGTTGCGAAGGGTGATTTGCGAAGGGGTGTCAAAGTTGCTCCAGAAACAAATGAAATTCTTGAAATCTTTTGAGAAGATGGCCGACGACCAGCCTCCCTCTGACGTGAGGCAGTCGGTCTTTCCGTTCTTATGGCTCACGAACACCTGCTGCTCCGTAGGCCCGCTGTTGAGGGCGGCAAAATAGAGGTCGCCCGTAGCCTCGTCGTAGCCATAGACATCGGTCACAATGGTGTGCAGGTCTTTCTCGCCCCCTCCCAGCCGTTGGGACTGCGGCAGGTCGCCCACCTTACGCTCCATCTGGCCGTTGAGGCTGTAGAGATAGATGTGGTTGTAGCCGTCGCGTTCGCTGGTGAGGACAACGTGGTTGTCGGTAATCTTCACTTGGGGGAAGATGTTCTCGTTGATATACTTGTCCACCCGATCCTCGACAAAGAGCTTGCAAAGCGTAGACAGGGGATTAGCCATATAGATGCGCAGGCAGTCCTGATGGCGGTTCAGGGTGAAAACCGCTACCTTTGACGGGTCGTTGGTGGGCTTGATACGCGCTACGTAGCCGTCAGCATCAAGCGGAAGGTCCATCGTGCGTGTCTGGTGGCTCTTGATGTCGTAGCTGAGCACTTTCACCTTCGCATTCTGTTCTCCGGCCTTCGGATATTTATAGGTGTAGAATCCGGGATAGGTAGCATACTCCTCATGCTCGGGCTTCATGCCCCTGAACATCTGGAGGGAGTAGCTGCGGACTTCGCTCTCGTCGTAGCGTGTCCAGACAATCTGCTTCGAGTCGGCCGAGAAGGTCATAGCTGAGTTGAACGAGAACTCCTCCTCGTTGACCCAGTCGGGCAGTCCGTTGATGACCTTGTCGCGCTCGCCGTCCTTGGTCACCTGACTCTCGGCATTGTTGTAGAGCAGCTTTACAAGGAAGATGTTATTGTCGCGCACGAAGGCTATCTGCTCGCCGTCGGGGCTCCATACGGGTGTCTGCTGCGGGCCGTAATCGCTGAGGGGCACGAGCTTGTTGTTCACCACCTCATATATATAATAGGTGGCGGTGAACGAGTGGCGGTAGATTCGCTTCGTGTCCGTCTGGATAAGGATGTGCCGGCCCGTGGGACTCATGATGTAGCCATCGATGCTCTCCACCTTCGGGCCTCGGGCGGTGTTGGCATCGAAGAGCACCTCGGTCTGCTTGCCCGTTCGGAACGAGTATTTCACTATCTGCTTGCTGTCTTTCGAGATTTGGGCATAGCTCTCGCCGTCGGACAGCGGTGTCACGGCAGAAATGGTCTCCTCGCGGAACTGTCCGCTGGTAATCTCCTTAAGGTCCAGGCGCTGGCCAGCCATCACCTGAGTAGCTGCCATCAGCATTGCCGAACCAATTATTACGCTCATCTTCATTATTTTCGATTTACTAAATTTACGATTGACGATTGGTTACCAAGTATTAATAAAGAAATCCGAGCAGCCAGAGGGGTATGAGGTTGCCCTTGCCTATTTCTGTGTTATATCGGGCGTAGATGATGTCAGACTGGGTGTTGGATGCCGGGTGCTGGGTGTTGGCATCACAGACAACAAACTTCTGCTTTTCGTCCACCAGGTAGTACTTGTTGCGTGGCCCTTGGTTTACCTTGTGGTCCTTCCACAGCGAATTGACGAAGAAGGTCTCCATCGCGGTCTGCTTCTCGACATGTATGGGATAGATGGCGTAGAGCAGGTTTGAGTTGTGGAGCATCACCTTCGACGGCTTCTTCGGAAACTCCTCACCCACAGGGTAAATCATGTTGAGCAGGCGGGCATCGGTAAGATACTTGATGTAGTTCATCACCGTGGCCCGAGAAGTCTGGATGTCCTTTGCCAGCTTCGACACGTTGGGGGCTTTCGCTCCTTCCTCGGCAATCTCGTAGAACAGCTTTTTAATCTTCGTCACATATTTCAATTCTATCTGCTTGACGAGCAGGATGTCCACCTCGGTCATCATGTTCATGGTCTTGAGCAGGTTCTCCGAATAGTTGCGGTGCTCCTGGAAGAAGGGGTAGAAGCCGTGATGGATGTAGTCCTGGAAATAGTCTTTCGGCGACACCTTAGGCAATATCTGCTTGACGATGTGCTCGTGGTCTGTGAGAATCTCTTCGAGCGAGTAAGGGCGGAAGTCATTGCCCGTCAGCAGGTTAACAAACTCACGGAAGGAGAATCCTCGCAGGTTATAGCTCTGCACGATGCCGTTCAGTTCGGGGTTTTCATCCTTCAGCCGCATGACGCTGCTTCCTGTGAACACAATCTTAAGCCCGGGGTAGAGGTCGTAGCAACGGCGCAGCTCCTTCGACCAGTCGGGCTGCTTGAACACCTGGTCGATGAGCAGCACCCGACCTCCCCGATGATAGAAGTCACCGGCGAAGTCGGCTATGCCCCGACCCTGGAAGTAGAAGTTGTTCATGTTGACATAGAGACACTGTTTGTCTTCGAGGTCGAAGTGCTCACGGGCATATTGCAGCAGGAACGTTGTCTTGCCTACACCCCGGGTGCCCTTAATGCCAATCATGCGCTGGCTCCAGTCAATCTCGTCCATCAAGGTACGGCGGACTGGCGCATTAACATGCTCCACCAGGTATCTGTGTGTTCGGAAGAAAGCCTCCATCTATCAGGTTAACGTTGTAATTAGAACGGCAAATTGCACATCCGCTCTTCCACGTCTTTGGGATGATAAGGTATTCGCTTATGGCCCATGAAGCGGCA
>JAGCNO010000093.1 GCA_017645905.1 Prevotella sp.
CGGCATGATGTACAAGGCCCTGCACATGGGTAACTTCATTATCATGGTCTATGACATCAAAAATGACCGGATGACCAACAACTACGGCGAGATACTGCCCAAGGAAGGTCTGACATTAGAGGAATTCACGAATCACATCCACCCCAGCCAACGACAGGAATTCACTCAGAAGATGAAGCGGCTGACCGACGGCCGTGAGCGCCAGTTCGTGCTGAACAAACTGTTTAACAGCGCCACCGACGACGCCCCCCACTGGCTCAGCTTCCACGGCCATGCCATCCTGGAGCTCGACAACGAAGGGCATCCTGCCTACGTCGTCAACGCCATCCACGACGTCACCCACGACCTCGAAGAGAACAAGGCTGAACGCGAACTCGTCAAGAAGTACGAGCAACTGTCGAACATTCCATTCATCGCCATGTCGTTCTACGACAAGGGCGGCTGGCTCATCGACCTCAACGACAACATGCGGCAGCTCTGTGGCATGACCGACGAACACCCCGAGAACAAGCGATTCTGGGAGACCGTCTGTATGTTCGATGTCCCGCTGTTCCGCAACATCTACTCGCCCGACAGCCGCAACGACATGCTCATCTGCCAGCACATGGAATATCCTGAGATGGGCATCGACCGCTACATCGAGTTCTTCATCCTTCCATTGTTCAACAGCGAGGGCGAAATCTGCAACTACTTCATCACCACGCTCGACATCACCGACGACCGCAACCGCGACCGCGACCGCCATCTGCACAACAAGGAGATGCAAGCCATCAAGGCCGATATTGAGCGCAAGAAGCAGACCCTGGCCTTCCTCCTGGAACATAGCGACCGCCACTTAGAGCAGGACGATGATGGTAAGATGCGTATCGTCGTCGACAACACCAAACTCGAGGAGGCCCGCCGACAGTTGCAGGCCGTCACGACACTGGCCGACGAGAGCGTCAGGCTGAAGAGTGGCTTCATGGCATCGATGACCCACGAGTTGCGCACGCCTCTGAACGCCATCGTCGGATTCACTGGTGTCCTCGACACACTGGACGACAATCCTGAGCGCGGCGAGTACGTCCGCATCATCCGCAACTCCAGCGACATGCTGCAACGACTCATCAACGACATAATCGAGGCCTCGTCGATCAGCGGCGGCACGCTCACCATCAAGCCTGAGACCATCGACTTCGCCACTGCCTTCGATGATATCTGCCTGACCCTCCAGCAACGTGTGCAGAGTAAGGAACTGAAGTTCATCAAGGAGAATCCCTACGACACCTTCGTCACCACGCTCGACTTCGAGCGCATCCAGCAGGTGCTCACCAACTTCGTGACTAACGCCGTGAAGTTTACCGAACAAGGCCACGTCCGACTGGGCTACCGCTATGAGAAGCACGGCATGTACCTCTATTGCGAGGATACCGGCATCGGCATCCCTAAGGACAAACAGAAAATCATCTTCGACCGCTTCGTCAAGCTCAACGAGTTCGTACAGGGCACCGGCATGGGACTAGCCATTTGTAAATTGATTGCTGAAAGTTGTGGAGGCGACATCGGCGTCATCAGCGCCGGCGAAAACCGCGGCTCCACCTTCTGGCTCTGGATTCCCTGCGAGAATCATGCCTGATACTTAGTTCTCACCTCTATTTAATACCGACACAGAGCATGGTGAGGTCGTCACTCTGCTCGGGGCCGTCGGCGAAGGCGTCGAGGGCACATTTCATTTCGTCTATGAGGAAACGGGAGCGGGTCTTGGGGGTGCGTTCGCCGAAGGGCTGTGTGGACTCGCGGAGCACGCGAAGCATGCGTTTCTCACCAAACTGTTCCTGCATGCGGTTCTCGGCCTCGTTGACACCATCGGTGTAGACGAAAAGCGAGCTGCCACGGATGTCGTCGAGGTGTCCTCCTACGAAGGTGTAGTCGGGCCAGAGTCCGATGGGGACGTTGGACTCGATGTCGAGGAAGCTGAATACGGTCTGCGAGGTGTGCATGCGTCGCTCGCCGTAGACAGGCGGGTTGTGACCGCAGTTACAGTAGTCGAGGTTGCCGGTCTTGAGGTCGATGATGCCGATAAACATGGTGACGAAGACGGCATTCTCGTTATTAGCGGACATCGTGTCGTTTAACTTGGTAGCGATGACCTCAGGGGGAAAGCCCTCTTTGGCAACGGTGCGGAACAGGTTGACAGCGACGGCCATGGTGAGCGAAGCGGGGATGCCCTTGCCGCTGACATCGCCAACACAGAAACAAAGGCGGTCACCCTGGAGGAAAAAGTCGTAGAGGTCGCCACCAACCTCCTTGGCAGGCACGATAGTGGCGTAGAGGTCGATGTCGCGGCGGTCGGGGACGGCGGGGAAGTTGCGGGGCACCATCGACATCTGAATATCACGTGCGATACGCAGTTCGCTGTCGATGCGTTCCTTGGCGGTAGTCGTATCAGCCAGTTGGTTGTAGGCGTGGCGAAGCTCTTGCATCTGCTTGCGGCGACGGAAGTAGTAAAAGGCGAAGAAGGCAATGGTGATAAGAATAATGGCCACGGCGGCCTGTATCTGCAGGTCCAGGTTGGAGAGGCGCAGGTCCTTGGCCTCATTTTCCGCCCGTGTCACGTCAATCTGTGCGGCATACTCGTAGGACATCTGTTGCACCTCGGCGGTATTGGCAGAGTCGCAAGCTTCCATGAAACGCGCCTGGTAGACGTAGGCC
>JAGCNO010000094.1 GCA_017645905.1 Prevotella sp.
CGTGGTCGGCCTTGTAGTCAAACGAGATGCGCCACTTTGTGCCTTCTGCAACAGGCTCGTTCAGCCTGATGAAGAACTGTGTGGCCCAAGCCTCTGCGGGGTCGTCAAGCGACTGGACAACAATACCACGTGAATTGTCAACACCGGCGCCATCCTCGATGACGGCGGGCTCGTAGCCTGAATTGTTCGTGGCATCGAGTGACTGGAAGAAGCTGCTTACGTCTTCACCTTCCAGGTTGCCGTTGTTGATGATGCTGCACCAGCCCACCTGTGCTTCCGGACTGAGCATTTCGGCCTCAATCGAGTGAACGATGGCTTTTGTGTTCCAGGCAGAACCCTTGATGGAGTGGAAGTGGACAAAGCCGAAATCCTTCTTAATCTTCGCCAAGTCGATGACATAATCGTTACCATCTCTGGTGTAGTAATCCTCAGCCCATGTTCCGGCATTTGGAATGACCAGACATTTAGCGTCAGCCTTGTTGGCATTAAACTGTCCTTCAGTTTCCAGACGGTTAATGAAGATACGGGGATTGGAGTCATTGGTATTACCATCAGCATCACAACCCTCCATGTTCACGTAGAGCTTGGTGTAGTTGCCCAGATCGGCCCAGGCATTACAGCCGGTGTCGCCGATGGGGCATCCGTCAGCTGTACCAAAGAGCCAGGCAGCCGCAAAAGTACCTGTCTCTACGGCATCAGCTCCAAACCCGTCGTAAGAGTGCCACATGTCTGCCGAAAGCTCGACACGCTCAGCGGCGCTCACATTCATTGCACCTACAAACATAAGCAGCAGGGCAAGTAACAGTTGGTTAGTTTTTCTCATAAATTACAAGTTTTGGGTTAAAAATTAAATTACTCTTTTCTTATTAATAACAATTTGGGTGCAAAAGTAATTCTATTCTGCGAGAATGGTTTTCGATTGTGTTTCATGATTTTTCGTTTTTGCGAAAAGGTTGGCGACTTTGCCTAAGCCGAAAAGAAATAGCACAAAACAACCTAATTTTGCCTTCTGGAGAAAGAACGGCTTATTCGCATCGAAAGAACGGCTTATTCGCATTGAAAGAACGGCTTATTCTCATCGAAAGAACGGCTTATTCGCTGGAGAAGGTTTTTGCCGCTTTTTTCCCCGTTTTCTTTGCCATTATGAAATAATTGCGTAATTTTGCAGCGGCAATGAATTATTTAGCATTATGATAGAATACATACGTGGTGAAGTGGCAGAGCTGACCCCGGCGCTGGCCACGATAGAAACTGGCGGAGTGGGCTACGGGCTGAACATCTCGCTGAACACCTACTCGGCACTGCAGGGGAAGAAAGAGGCGCGTCTCTATGTCTACGAGGCCATACGCGAGGATGCCTACGTGCTCTACGGCTTCTATAATAAAAAGGAACGTGAGATGTTCGAGCAGCTCATCAGCGTGAGCGGCGTGGGAGCGAACACGGCACGCATGATGCTCTCGGGCATGAGCGTCTCAGAGCTGTGCAACGCCATCTCAACGGGCAACGCCAGGCTCATTCAGAGCATCAAGGGCATCGGGAAGATGACGGCACAGCGCATCATCGTAGACCTGAGAGACAAGATTGTGGCGCTGGGTATTGCCGACGAGATTCCTGCCGGCGGCTCGGTGCAGGCTCCGGTGAACAATGCCGTGCGCGACGAAGCTGTGGCGGCGCTCACCATGCTGGGCTTTGCTCCGGCTCCCACACAGAAGGTGGTCGTAGGCATACTGCAACAGCAGCCCGACCTGCCTGTGGAGCAGGTGGTGAAGCTGGCGCTAAAACAGATAAAGTAGTCACTCCCTTTTCACTCTCCTAAATAATTATAGGTAGTCGTGACGTCCGGTAAGCTTTCGTACACGGTGGACCAGTGATGCTCTGATGTTACGGAGGCTGCCGTGACGAAGGTTCCGCCACAGCTCTTCCAGGCTGCGGCCGGTCTTTACAAGCGGGTGTTCCCATGCCATGATGCGGAACACGCGGTCTTTGTACTCCACATTCTCAATGATATACTTCGGGTGGCGAAGGGGGAAGCTGACGTCGTAGCTGGGCAGCGTCATCAGCCGCTGCATGGCCTTAGGCAGCGTGCGCAGTGAACTGGTGAAATGGGTCGACTCGGCCGAGACACCGCTATTGCTGATCATGTTGCGCGTGGGCACGATGGTGAGACCCGACGAGAACATCAGCGACTGCCAGAGCTGTGTCTCGTAGATGGGCTGGCGGGCCTGGCGGTGGCTGCGCATTTTGCGAACCATCTCCTTCCAACCGTGACGGCGGCTGTCGACAAGTGCCTCTAACTGGTGCATGTCATAGTCATCGTCGACGACGGCGTAGTGCTCGTCCCACTGGTCGACGACACGGCGCCACGTGGCCCAGCCCCAGATGGGCATGACGGTGGTGAAGAGGTAGTCGTAGGGTGCGTCGGTGATGCCCTCGTGGTTGAAACCCGCGATGAGGCCCACACGCGGGTCGTCGGCATAGCGGTCAAGAAGTTCCTTGCAGAAGGGGATGAAGGACAGCGACGGCGTGCTGTCGTCCTCAAGCACGACGGCACGGTCCTGCTCGCTGAATACCCAGCGCTCAGCACGGTAGTTTGATGCCCAGGCGCCGCTGTTCTCCTCTTGGTAGCTGCGGTGCACCTCGCAGGGCCAGTCTATGTGCTCGTCGCTGACAATAGCGCGGGCCAAGGCCAGCTTCTCGGCATCGTCGTCGTTGCGGGGGCCGTCCTGATAGAGATAAAGGTGGGCGGGCCGAGACTGGCGTATCACATCAAAGGTGCGGCGCAACGTCTCCGTGCGGGTGAAGAAAATTAGCAGCACGGCGACATCAGTCACGGACTCAGGTATGTTGTTTCTTTCTTCCATGGTGCAAAGGTACTTATTTTATACGAACTGGCCAAAAACAGACGTGCTATTTTTGGCCAGTTCGCAAAAAAAAAGCCTTGCTTCCCAGCGAGGCTTTCTACAATGAAATTAATCAACCATAAACCTTAACCATTAAAAATCTTTTATTCGCTTGCAAAGGTAATGAATTTCAGCATTATACGAGCCTAATCGTAGTTAATTAAAGTTAAGTGGGCGCAAATATTCAATTTATTAACTAAAAAAGCTCGATTTAGGCCGTTTTTTATTCTATTCGTCTCATTTGTTTGTGCATTTGTATAAACCTTTTTCATTTTTTACGATTATTGAATCATAATAGCAAATATCACCACCTACATTCGAAGAATAGGTTCAATGCATAAAAACCTATGCTTCCAAGCGCCGGGGAAGTGCGTTTCCAACGTTTGGAAGAGTCGGCTCCTGCTTGAACGCTGCAAAGCAAATGACCGGCCAAAGACGTTACTTGCCGAGAATGCCGTCCAAGATGCCCAGGATTTCGTTGCTGATGTTCTGCACCTTGTCGAAGAAGCCTTCCTTGGCACCCTTTGCCATGTAGCGGGCGCAGTCGCCCTCCAGTCGGCCAATCTTCGCTTTTTCCTCAGCGGTATAGTCAAACTCGTGCTTGCTGACGCTCTTCCTAATCTTGAGGAATTTCTTACCAGCCTTCTGCCAGTCCTCAACATCATAGTAGCGGCTGTTGTCGCGTAGCTCGTAAGTAAAGTCCTCCAACTGCGTGATAACATTCTCCTTAGTGGCGCATGAGGTCAGCATCAAGCCCACCACTCCACAAAGAATCAGATTCTTGATTTTCATGTTATTTATGTTTAATGGTCTAATCGATGGCAAAGATACAAAGAATTTCCGAAACTCATTCAACTTTGCCCTACCTTTTATATATTTTAGGAAAAAACCCGGTATCATTGATTTACTTTTTACGAGCGAAAAAATCTGAGACAAAAATTTGGCCGTATTAGGGAAATGTCGTAACTTTGCACATATTTTTATAAGTAATGAGAATTATTGCTTGCCTGTTGCTTTCGCTCGTACTCCTGTCGGGATGCAGGCGTCACGAGGGTGCTGGCGAGCCGCTGCCCGTGGAGAACGCTGCCTACTACTGGCGCACCACGTGGAGCTTAGACTCCGTGGAGGCGGCTTTCCTTCAGGAGCACGACATACACCGCGTCTTCTGCCGATACTTCGACGTGGTGATGACCGACGGGCAGCCCATGCCCAACGCCACGATACACTTTGATAGCCTCCCCCTTGGAGGGATATTGTTGGGGGCTGGTCTTGAGCTTGTGCCCACGGTCTACATCACCGAGGACTGCATGAGGCAGGATTCACTGCTATACAAAGGCCTGGCCGAGAAGCTTGTCAGGCGCGTCGTTCAGATGAACGAGACCCACGACCTGCCGCCGGCTCCCGAGCTGCAGATAGACTGCGACTACACGCTGCGCAGCCGCAAGACCTACTACGACTTCCTCTCAGAGGTGCGCCGCGAGGCCCAAAGTCACGGTATGAAGCTCTCTACCACCATCCGCCTGCACCAGCTGTCGATGCCTGCACCGCCCGTAGATTATGGCGTGCTCATGGTCTACAACACCGGCGACCCACAGAACTTCGCCGAGCGAAACCCTGTCCTCGACCTGCGCGACGTGCAGCCCTACATGCGCTACCTCCCTGATTATCCGCTGCCCCTGGCCGCCGCCTATCCCGTCTATTCCTGGCAGCGGCAGATTGCCGGCGTGCGCATAGAGCACACTGTGGAGGCCAGCGAGATCCTCAACGCGAAGAAAATGGTGGAGGAGGCTCGCAGCGACATGAGAAACACCATTCTTATATATAGTCTTGATAAAGAAAACATCAATCGTTACGACCATGAAACATACCGTAAAATCTATCGTCATTAGTACACTGGTCCTGATGTCGGCCGTGCCCGCAGCGGCCTGCATCTGGATGGACACACACAACAGCTATCTCTTCAGCCTCTACGACCGTCAGGAATTCAAAGACCGTGCCAACAAGGTGAGCAATGCCAACTGGAAGGCCTACATGGGCATTGGCGATGAGGTGGAGTACTATTATTTCTACATGGACGATGCCAAGAAGTACGCTGCCAGTCACGGCGACCAGCTCATGTCGTCCTACTTGGAGAACCTCGACATCTACCTGGCCTGTGCCCGCGAGGTGAGATACGAGCAATGGGATTACCCCACAAAAGAACAGCTGGAAAAGCGTCGCCAGACGCTGCTCCAGGTGCGTACCTACGCACAGGGCAAGCTAAAGACGAAGCTGCGCAGCCAGCATGCCCTGCTCTTCATGCGCTGCAACATGCTCCTGGGCCGACATGCAGAGAACGTCAGCTTCTGGGAGCAGACCGTCACGCAGTACATCGAGACCATCTACAAGGACATGATGCGCGACATCTACGCCGGAGCACTCTTGCACACCGGGCGCTCCGACGAGGCCGGACAGATCTTTGCCGAGCTGGGCGACTGGGAGAGCCTCATGACGCAGTACTACAAGCGCCGCTCCTACCAGGCCATCAGCGAGGAGTACAGCCGCGACCCAAACTCCGCCGTGCTGCCCTTCCTGCTGCAGGACTTCGTGAACAATGCCCAGGAGACCGCCGACGTGACCGAAGAGGGATGGGGAGTGGTGCAAGGCAAGCTCTTCGTCCGCGACATACAGAAGAGCGAGGCCCTGCAGATGTGCCAGCTCGCCCGCAAGGTCGTCAGCGAGGGGCGCTCCAAGCAGCCCGTCATGTGGCAGAGTGCGCTGGCATGGCTGGAATATCTCTTCGGCAGCCCATTGCTGGCCAGAACTGACATAGGCAGGACGGCTAACCTGGAGGGAACGGAGCGCATGAAGGACTGCGCCCGTGTGCTGCGGCTGTTTATCTCGGCGGCGACGGCTTCGAAGACCGACCAGAAATTTGACAACTACCTGGCGCAGGAGCTGAAGTGGATGGACTCGATGAAGGGTGACGACTACTGCCTCAGGGCCAAGGACAGGCTCGTCCACCAGGTGCTGGAAAAGCGCTACGCCGAGGCCGGACGCGTAGGCACATCGCTTGCCCTGCTGCACTCTGTCAATGCCTATGCCGTCGAGGAATACATCGACACCATGAGCATAGCCAGCTTCAAGAAGCTCATTGCCTATGCCAAGAATCCCGGAAGCTCGGAAATAGATGTCTACGCCGCACCCGAGCTGCAACTCAACGACACAGTCATTAACGACATCATGGGCACAAAGCACATGCGCCTCTGCCAATGGAAGGAGGCCCGGCAGTGGCTGGCTAAGGTGCCCGCATCGTTCTACCGCAACCGAGGCTATGCCCCTTACGCCGCCTACCGCCAGTGGACTGTCGAGCCTTGGATCAAGCGCCAGTGGCTCAAGGACGACATGACCTACAGTTCGATAGGTCCCGACATGCTGACGGCTAACCCGAAGCTCGTCTTCGCACAGGAGATGGAGACGCTCGAGCAGGAACTCACGGTGCTTAACAGGGAGGCCCGGCAGCAGCGCTGCTATGACCTTGCCGTGCGCTATGCACAGGCAGCCT
The DNA here is from genome assembly GCA_017645905.1 of Prevotella sp. Taxonomy (GTDB): domain Bacteria; phylum Bacteroidota; class Bacteroidia; order Bacteroidales; family Bacteroidaceae; genus Prevotella. The sequence continues at coordinate 6,445 of JAGCNO010000094.1, forward strand.
TCACCGGCGACTGCTGGTACCTCATGCGCGACGGAAAGAGCGTCAGCGACACCCTCAGGACCAACGAGGCCGACCTGCTGGCAAAGGCTCGCGGCCTGCTGCGCGAGGCCAGCCAGACGGCAAACCAGAAGCTGAAAGAACGGGCACTCTTCGCCCTCTCATACGGCTACCTCTACACCGACGACCAGCGGTGGTACAACACGGACTGGGACAGCGATGCGATGAAATACGTCGTCGTCCCGCAGAGAAATAACCAGCAATACAAGGCTTTCGCTGCCCTCGCCAACTTTGCCAACTACAGTACTGCCCCGGAGAGCGACTATGTATCGCGCTGCGACGAGTACAAACAGTTCAAGAAGCACTTCAAGTAGGGAAAGGCCTGTGCAATCCGCACTGAATCCGCGCTGAGTACGGATTTCGGTTAAAATAATTAAAAACATTCGCATTTCTCGTTTTTTGTTCGTACCTTTGCACGCGCTTTTCGTAAAAGCACACAAAAGGAGAGATGCTCGAGTGGCTGAAGAGGCACGCCTGGAAAGCGTGTGACCGGCAAAACTGGTTCGCGAGTTCGAATCTCGCTCTCTCCGCTTACAAACTTTAAAACCCGCTGATTTTCAGCGGGTTTTGTTTTTCTCCCCTTTAGAGGTTCCGTTTTAGGTTCCGTTTTTTCTTTTATCCCACATCGGTCATTAGGATGGACTCTGGGTTTTAATGACTTACTCTGCTGCAAAGAACGGCTTATTCGAATCGAAAGAACGGCTTATTCGAATCGAAAGAACGGCTTATTCAAATCGAAAGAACGGCTTTCTGCGCTCCGCTAAATGAAAAATGAGAAATGAGA
>JAGCNO010000013.1 GCA_017645905.1 Prevotella sp.
TGTCAGCCGTGTGCTCATCACCCACTCTACCGACCTGCTTGGAGTGAAGGGAACGACTATAACATTTTAAAGTTTAAAGTTGAGAGTTGAGAGTTTAGTGTTAAGAGTTTAGTGTTGAGAGTTTAGAGTTAAAGCGTTAGCAAATTCTTCACTCTTCATTCTTCACTCTTCACTTTCAAATCGCGGGCAAAATTACGAAAAAACTGACGAACTGCCAAACAATCTACTCTTTTTCACTCTTTTCCCCATGAAATTGTTGCGGGAATTAAACATTTTTCGTACCTTTGCCGCCGAACGCGTACGCTAAATGATAAACGACAAATGATAAATGACACTAAACTTCCTGTTTTCATCGCCGGTCCCTGCGTGATAGAGTCGGCCGAACTGCTCGACACGGTAGCTCTGCGCCTGGTGGAGATTAATCAGCATCTGGGCGTGGATATCATCTTCAAGGCGTCGTTCGACAAGGCCAACCGCACGTCTATCCACTCCTTCCGAGGCCCAGGTTTGGAGCGTGGCTTGCAGATGCTTTCCGACGTGAAGAGCCGCTACGGCCTGCGCATACTCACCGACATTCACGAGGCTTGGCAGGCAGCACCAGTTGCCGAAGTTGCCGACGTGCTTCAGATACCGGCTTTCCTTTGCCGACAGACCGACCTGCTCGTTGCTGCTGCCCGTACAGGACGGACGGTGAACATCAAGAAGGCACAGTTCCTTAGTGGGCGCGACATGCGCTATCCCTTGGAGAAAGCTCGTGAGGCAGGCGCTACCGAGGTGTGGCTGACGGAGCGCGGCAACATGATGGGCTACGGGAACTTGGTCGTGGACTTCCGAAACATCAGCGACATGCTGGAACTGGTGCCGACAGTCATCATGGACTGCACACACAGCGTGCAACGTCCTGATACACAGGGCGGCAAGACGGGAGGCGACCGTCGGTTCGTTCCCGCTATGGCCTTGGCTGCCAAGGCCTTTGGAGCCACAGGATATTTCTTCGAAGTACATCCCAATCCCGACCAAGGACTCAGCGATGCCGCCAACATGCTGCCGCTCGACGAACTGGAACCACTAATCAAGAAACTATTATGACAACCCGAGAATACGGAATACAGGCTATCAAAGACGAGGCGGAAGCCTTGCTTGACCTCATCCCGAAGATGGATGAACATTTCGACCGTGCTGTCGACCTCATGCTTCATTGCCGAGGTAAGATTATCGTTACGGGCGTTGGCAAGAGCGGACATATCGGGGCGAAGATTGCTGCCACATTGTCGTCGACGGGTACGCCTTCGTTCTTTGTCAATCCTCTTGATGCCTATCACGGCGACTTGGGTGTGATGACTTCCGACGACGTGGTGCTTGCCCTCTCCAACTCGGGGCAGACCGACGAGCTGCTGCGCTTCATCCCTATGGTGCTCCAGATGCACATCCCCATCATTGCTATGAGCGGCAACCCGCAGTCGCTTTTGGCGAAATACTCCACATGCCACATCAACGTGGGCGTCAGTCATGAGGCTTGTCCGCTGAACCTTGCTCCTACCAGCTCTACTACGGCATCTTTGGCTATGGGCGACGCGCTGGCAATAGCACTCATGCGTCTGCGTCATTTCGAGCCGCAGGACTTTGCTCACTATCATCCTGGCGGAGAACTTGGACGTCGTCTGTTGACTACGGCACAAGATGTGATGCACAAGGACAACCTGCCCGTCATACCGCCGCAAATGCACCTCGGCGAGGCTATCATACTCGTCAGCAAGGGAAAGCTGGGACTGGGTGTGGCTGTGGAGAACGACCGCATCGTTGGACTCATTACCGACGGCGACATACGACGTGCTACGGAACGTTGGCAGGCGGAGTTCTTCAATCATACCGTGAGCGACATTATGACCCGCAACCCGAAGACCGTCAGTCCCGACACAAAGATTACTGAGATACAGCGTATTCAGCAACGCTTTAAGATTCACTCCCTGCTCGTTGTAGATACCGATCACCACTTGCTGGGTATCGTCGACCACTATTCATGTATGTTCTAAAATAATTCGTAATATTATGGCAAAAGTTTATGTATTTCTTGCAAACGGCTTCGAGGATGTCGAGGCTTTGATTCCCGTCGACGTGCTTCGTCGCGGAGGTGTTGATGTAACAACGGTGAGCGTCGTTGAGGACTCCCAGTTGGTGGAGTCGGCTCATGGCGTACAGATATTTGCCGATGCCTTGTTCGACGACTGCGACTTCAGCGATGCCGACGTGCTGCTGCTTCCCGGTGGTATGCCAGGTGCCAGCAATCTCTATGAGCATGACGGCCTGTGCAATGCTGTTCAGGCTCATTATGATGCCGGTCGCCGTCTGGCTGCTATCTGTGCTGCTCCAGCTGTGGTGCTCGGACAGTTAGGACTGCTACAAGGCCGACGTGCCACCTGTTATCCAGGCTTCGAGCGTATGCTGACGGGTGCCACCTATACCGCCGAGCTCTTTACTACAGACGGTAACATCACTACTGGCGAAGGACCGGCAGCCGCCTTCCCATTCGCTTACGAGCTGCTCACCCTGCTCACCGACCGTCAGACCAGCGACCAGATAGCAGTGGGTATGCGCTTCGCTCATCTGATGGAGAAGTAACAATGCCCTGAGAAGTGAAAGAATACGTAATCATTGTTGCGGGTGGAAAGGGCCTGCGCATGGGCGGTGAGGTGCCCAAGCAGTTCCTGCCCGTCTGCGGCCTGCCGGTATTGATGCGCACCATAAAGCGCTTCCGTGAATACTCTCCCGACCTTAACATCATCCTCGTGCTGCCTCGTGAGCAACAGGACTATTGGCGAGCCTTGTGTAAAGAGTACGATTTCACGGTCGATTACGAGTTGACTGATGGAGGAGAGACCCGTTTCCACTCCGTACAGCATGGCCTTGCTCTCATTCCTGATGATGCAGAAGGAATGGTGGGTGTTCATGATGGTGTTCGTCCTTTTGTCTCTGTTGAGGTCATCCGCAACTGCTATGCTACTGCCCGAACTGTTAAGGCTGTTGTCCCTGTTGTCCCCGTGGTGGAGACCCTTCGCCATATTCCTACTCAGAAGAACGTTTTGCGGAGTGACTATTGTCTCGTGCAGACCCCACAAGTGTTCGACATCCAGCTGCTCAAGGCTGCAAACCGTCAGCCCTATTGCGATGCTTTCACAGACGATGCCTCGGTGGTCGAGGCATACGGACACCCTGTCGCTATGGTCGAGGGCAACCGAGAGAACATCAAGCTTACCACACCTTACGACCTGAAGATTGCCGAAGTGCTTATTTAATCATTATTATACGAAATGAACAACTGGATATATTACGTAGCCGCCCTTATAGTTATTGTGCTGGCGGCGTGGGTTATCAAGAAGGTGACGAGCTGTATCGTCAAGAGTATTGCTATGGCGGTCATCGTGGCTGTCATCGCCTACATTTACTTTTTTGTATTAAACGCTAATTAAATATGATGAAATCATTCAAACAATGTTTGCCCGACGTGTTGGTCGTGCTGTTTTTTGCCGTTCTGGCGTTTGCCTATTTCTATCCCGCCGACGTTGAAGACCGAGTGCTCAACCAAGGCGACATCTCCGCCGGCATAGGCTCTGGACAGGAGCAGAGTGAATACCTGAAGAAGACTGGCGAGCGCACCCGCTGGACTAACTCTTTGTTCTCAGGTATGCCTACCTATCAGATGGCTCCGTCGTATAGCAGTACCGACACGCTCTCTGCCGTAGAGAGTGCCTACCACCTGTGGCTGCCCGACAACGTGTGGTACGTCTTCGTCTACCTGCTGGGGTTCTATATCCTGCTGCGTGCCTTCGACTTCCGTTGGCATCTGGCTGCCTTGGGAAGTGTGCTCTGGGCGTTCAGCACCTATTTCCTCATCATCATAGCCGCCGGACATTTGTGGAAGGTGATGGCCCTGGCCTATCTTCCTCCGATGATTGCGGGCATCGTGCTTGCCTTCCGAGGGAAATACCTTTGGGGACTCATCGTTACAGCCCTCTTTGGCGCTCTTGAGATACATGCCAACCACCTGCAGATGACGTATTACTACCTGATTCCCATCTTCTTCTTGGTGCTGGCACTATTAATTGAAAATGGAAAGAGTAAAATAGTAAATTCGGCCAAGGCTTTGGGAGTCTGTATCTTAGGCGCTCTTATTGCCTTGCTCATCAACGGCTCAAACCTCTACCACA